>PATZ01000056.1 GCA_002712575.1 Methanobacteriota archaeon | reverse complement strand
ATATCCCAACAAGCGGTAGGTCCAAATCTCGGATAAAGATCTGCGTTTCCTTCTGCTATTATACATGCCTTAAGTGAAGAGCCCATTCTTATCAAATTATAATTCCCTAATGTTTGTGCAAATTGTTCATCTAACTCTGAGCGGTGAGAGCCGCTAGCAACCAATCGTACAGGCAAAGAATCTTTGTTTGGTTTAACCATCATTAATCCAGATCCTTCCGGGCCTCTTCGTTCTGCTGGAATCATGAGTCCGCCAAACCATGTTGTTTTAGTTACCGGAGCATGTACTACTCCAAATATTGGTCTCCAATATTCTTTTTCATTCTGCATCAAAGCTATATTTACGGTAAACATTCCATTTTTTTTAATAAATTCTTTCGTTCCATCAAGTGGATCTACTAACCAGCACGTTTTGCTAGATGTCGGGTCTCCTTCTGTCCCTTCTTCTGAGACTATTGGAGTATTATCTAGTTTTTTCAAATGATCAATGATTATATTATGAGCGACTATATCGGCCTCAGTTAAAGGTGAATCGTCTCCCTTTTTCATAACCCCTAGTTCTTCGTCGCGGTTGTAAATTTCTAAAATTTTTTCTCCAGCTAATTCTGCTATACGAATAATTTCTTCTGGATTCAAAATAAGACCTACCTGAGATTAAAAATCTTGAATTTCTTTGGCCGCTTCTTCTAATTTCTTTCTCCCTTCTGGAGATAAATGAAAAAGATATGGGTCTTCATCGCCTATTATCTCTTTCCACGATGACATAGTTCTCGCCCATATTTCTTGATTGGCGTTCCATTCGAGCCATCTATCGATAAATTCACAGTGGCGTATTATTTCTGGGTCGTCTACAGACATTTTTTTTAATATACTATTTGTTTGGGCCAATAACATCCCAAAAGGAGCGTTGATTTTGTAAGTTGTAAAGGGGTTTCTTTCTTGTACTACTGTTAAGTGTTCACGCCACAGACCCAAAACGACATCATATGTCCATCCTAGAATCAATACTCCCAATAATACAGTAATGGCAATTGAAAGAAGACCCCAGTATGTTGTTGAAATCCCTAAAAAATCTGCTCTATTCTGAAATCGCCAACTAACATAAGGCCACATTAGTAATGTTAAAGTGGTTATCCAAAAAACCATTGAAATCAACGTTTGACTCTGTTGAATACGCCAATATTGACGCATGAATGATTTCTTCATGTCTGTTCCTAGACCCATCTATGCTTTCACGATTTGTGTCTTCTGGACTAAAAAGAGGCTTTTAATCTCTGAAATGCGCTATCACCGCAGGGGCTGTAGATTCTGAAGGGTCTATAATTTCCAATGATTCAATTAGAATGAATCTGCGAGGGGTATTGTGCCTACTTCCAAAGTTGGAATATATACGATGTTTGGCATCCTCATCATCACTTGCTACAATATCTAAAGTGTAGGGTTGATCGTGCTTACCATTACGAAATGTTCCCTTGGCTCTGTACGCTTTCATACCTTATCGGAAGAATGGTTTTGATATAAAATCGCCGTGTTATGATAATTTGGAAAAATCAATTAACACAGAATAATGAGGTTTTTACTAAAAGATATCCTCAAGGTTCAAATGGTTATTGTGAAGTATGGTTCTTGAAGGTCGATGGAAGCATACAGTAACGATCAGGAAGAAGGTGTTTATTTTTCTTCAGAAAGAGTTGATCTATCAAATCGTCTGAAGGAAATTTCACAGGATCGTTTAATTGAAGAAGTAATTGCCCTATGGGACGAAGTAAATAATTTAGAATTAGAGTTAATAAAAAATAAAAGGAGCCAAGCAGAGAGATCAAGAAGGTTTTCAATCGAACAGGACAGGGCAAATATAGTTGATTATGAAGAAAAATTAAGAGTTGCTAATACAAAAATTACAAGATTGGAAAATCAGCTTCGCAATGAGAAAATTAGTAGAGAATCTTTTGAAGTAAATATGGAAAAAATAAAAACATTGGAATTAGAGAAGGCTAATTTACTAAAAAATGAGGAAGAATTAATGATTTTAATTATGGATATGGAACGTCATATAGAAAGATTGGTAGATTCGGTTAAAGAAAAATAAAAATATTTACATTTTGTGGTAATAATATTTCGTTTTCCGAAGTATTATCAAAGAATGTGTATCCGGTAAGTTGTGCCCGGAGTGTATGACCGTAAGAAAAATAGCGCGATAACAAGATCTATTTCTCCTAGTTATTCTAATGCACTCTCTACTTACTTTGGTGAACAAACTCCGGATTTTAGTATGGCCGAAGGTTCGCACAATGCCTATGTTGCCGCATTAGAAGCTCATGGCACAGATGTAACTATTCTTCCTCCATTATCAAAATATCCAGATAGTTGTTTTGTGGAAGATACTGCAGTTATGATCGATGAAAAAGTTATCATTTCGAATATGGGGCATCCTTCTCGAATAGGAGAAGAGGTCGCGGTGCTAGAATATTTATCAAAAGAATATGATATTATTAGAATGCCCGAAAAATGTAAATTAGATGGAGGAGATGTAGTTTTCTACGACGATTGTTTTTTGATTGGGCTTTCTACGCGTACAAATGAAGAAGGGGCTAATTTTCTCAACGACGAAATTAAAAAATCAGGGTATGATGTAAAATATATCAAGATTCCAGAAAGTACTCTTCACTTAACAACTGTATGTTCTACACCCAGGCCAGGTACAATGATTATGGCAGAAGGCCATCTTAATCTTGAAGAGTTCGAGTTTGTTGAAGAAATAATAAAAATACCCAATTCAGAAAGTTATGCTGCGAATGTACTAGGATATTCAAATGATAGGGTGATTATTGCTGATGATTTTCCGGTGACGCGTCGTAAACTAATGGAACATGGCTTTTCCATTACCTCTGTTGATATGTCCCCGATTATGCAAGCGGATGGTTCGCTTACCTGTCTTTCCGTGTTTTTAAAATAATTATTTTAATAGTTTAGACCAAAATTTATTTGAGAGGATTGTACTAATTATACCTTTATTTTCTGAAAAGGGGATATCAAAAGAATTAATGTTGTCTGGTAATACTTGGTTTAATTCTTTATTATCAAACCAAATAGCTTTACAGCGCTCACAACGATCTATCTGTATTTTGCTATCTAATGCTGTGTTCACTGGGACAGCGGTATGATATGTTCGCATGTTTCCTGAGCAAATTGGACAAGAGAATGTTGTTTTAGTTGGTTCTTCAATAGGCATTTCCAATCGTTTTATTATTCCGGGTTTTAAATTATTAATTATCCAAGCATTACTAGCCATTGTTCCATAGCAGGTATTGCATAGAAATAATATTTCATTTTGATTGCCCGTCGTCATGTCTGTATTGCAACATGGGCAACTGGGCGGTGTCATGTAGGTAGAGGGGGGTGTGTATATTGAACCCTACTATAAATCGTAAATTAAAATCAGCTATTCATCTCTTCAATGAACTTTGTTAATACTTTTTGAAGCTCATCAGAATCATCATATTCTTCTGCAAGATTTCCTGTTATTATCCAATCGGCCCCAGCGGCTACTGCCTTTTTCGCCGTTTGGCCATCACGTATTCCGCCACCTACAATGATCGTTAATTCACAGGCTTCTCTTGCAGATTTAATCAGATCTGAATTGACAGGTTCGCTTGCTCCACTGCCTGCTTCTAAATATAATAATTTAAAACCATAATATTCTGCAGTTAAAGCATATGCTTGTATTCTTTCTGTTTCATCTTTTTGAATAAGTTTTGCTTTTCCTACTTCTCCAACCTTTCCTCCTGGGGAGCAAACCAAATATCCCATAGGTAATGGTTCGATATTGCTTCTTTCAATGTGTGGAGCCCCAGCAACCTGTTCTTCTATCAAATAACGTGAACTCGTGCTATTCATGAGCATCATAAACGTAACTGCATCTGCGGATGAAGAAAGGGATGCCGCGCCTTGCGGGAATAGAACAATAGGGATTGATATATCATCTGATCTCATAGAGTCTTGTGTTTTAGCCCAGGTTACTAGCTCTAGAATTTCTTTAATAGCTATTACAGTGTTGTCTACATTGTTATTATTCGTATCGGAAGAACCGCCTATTAGAATCATGCTACTTCCAGCATTAACCGCTGCGAGACATCGTTTCGCTGCAACATCCGGTGTTTGGTCGGCTGGATCGATAAGAATAGCATGTCTTGCGTACGTATACTTTTCAGTTAAATATGCTAATATTTTTAATTTTTCGGACATTTAATCACCACCTAAATTATTTTCTAATAAAACGATTGTTTGTAAGAATTCTTGAGCTTGCTGTATCCCCATTTCAATTTCAGCATGTATTGAATTTTTAGGATTAGCCCCTTTCCATTCCATTAATTGTAACCAATTTATGTCAGAAGGCAGTTCGTTTTCAGACCAGACCTCTATGATTGAATCTGAGCGCTTTCCATAGAATGCATTAGGAATAATACAATTTGTATCTACTGTCGTCCCACCAAACCATGTCTTGTTTGATATAGGAATAGTGGGAGTTATAACACGATCAAAATTTAAGTTTCCGGACCCTAAAAAACCAGCACCAACGAATTCTACATTAGTTAATTTTACTCTACTTATTTTAGTTCTTAGGTGAAAAAAGCAACTTTTATTTGCTAAGGATATAGATACGGCCTTACAAAACCATGAATATCTAATTGCAGACGAATCAATATTTGGTTCTTGAGAAAAAGTAGAACCCATCCAGTCTCTTTTCATTACAGGCAAATTATCGATTAAACCTGGTTTTTCACCGTACATTCCTATTTCTGCAGATTCAGTAAAAAAGTGAATTTCACAATCAATATTGTCTAAAATTTCATGAGCCATGCATAAAAGAGATAGGTTAGTATCTAAAAACGCTATTTTCAATTTAAACCGCCTCGATATTTTTTATTGAAAGTGCATGAACTGGACATGCCGGTATACAAAGATTACAGTGTGTGCAGCTAGGTTCTTCAACATAAACCAATATATCGATTAGAGTTAGGGCATTAACTGGACAAAGTGCTACACATGCCGCGCAGCCAAAGCACCGATCTTCATCGACAACAAAATTGTGATGTTCAAGCCTGGCCACGCTTCCCGGAGGAGGTTCTATCTCTCAAGTTTCCCCCTCCCCCTTGTTTCTACTAGAAAATGAAATTGTTTGTATAAGATGATTATAAACATAATAAATTGTATAAGATTTTAATATTCATTTAATCTATGATACAGGTGGTTTAAAATGATTGAGATATGATGATAATAAATAATTTTTATATTTTATTTATTACATTGTTCCAGTGGAAATAAAGGGGTTACTCTCCGCTTTATTCAAGGACGGCCTGTTACAGCAACTGCATTATCGGAGGAGGGAGAAGATGGTCACGTTCGAAAATTTTGTGGAAGTGACAATAAAAGAAAATACCCAGCTACCTGATTCTAGAGGGAATGCAATCAAAGAAATGTTACTAATGGATCATCAAATAAATATTAATCGTGTTCGCGTTTCTTTGAAATATGATATTAAAGGCAATTTATCAAAATTACAATTAAATAAATCTGTATACGAACTGTTCGCAGATCCTATAATTGAATTTGCTACAGCGAATAGCTCATTATTGGATTCAAGGGAAATATTTCCCCAATCTCCAGATTTAGTTATTCAAGTTGGATTTAAGCCTGGTGTTACTGATAATGCGGCGCATGCGGCCTTAGATGGTTTTAATACGTTATTTCCTACCCTGAATGAAATAGATATTTCCTGTTCTAAAACTTACATGTTTTGGGGAATCTCTTCAGACGTAGATCCTAATGATTTAGCCAAAAAGCTATACAACCCTATGATTGAAAGAGCTAGTATATCGAATAAAGATATGTGCCTAAATCGTCAATGGCCAAAATTAGATTTTCCTGAAAGGCCAACATTGGTTCAACAACCATCTCAAACTGTCAATCTTGAAGTGACTGATGAAGAATTAATTAAAATTAGTGAAAAAGGCCTTTTAGCTTTAAATTTAAGAGAAATGAAAACCATCCAAGAGAATTACAGAGACCCACAAGTTCGCGTTGCTAGAAAAGCTCTAGGCCTCCCTGAAAACGCACCAACTGATGCGGAACTAGAATGTCTTGCACAAACATGGTCGGAACATTGCTGCCACAAAATATTCGCTGCTAAAATTCATCATTTAGATCATGAAACAGGCGAAGATGCCTATATCGACTCTTTATTTAAAACCCATATTATGAAACCGACTTTAGATATACAATCTAAGGTTGATTGGTTACTAAGCATTTTCCATGATAATTCTGGAGTAATCGCTTGGAACGATTCATGGAGCCTGTGCATCAAGGCAGAAACTCATAATTCGCCTAGTGCATTAGATCCTTATGGTGGTGCAATGACTGGAATCGTGGGCGTAAATCGAGATATATTAGGTACTGGATTAGGTGCAAGACCAATAGCCAATACAGATGTTTTCTGTTTTGGCCCTCCAGATTACTCCGGCCATCTTCCCGAAGGTTTATTTCACCCATCCAGAGTATTTCGGGGAGTACACGCAGGCGTACGAGCAGGAGGCAACGAATCTGGAATTCCAACAATTAATGGAGCAATCGTTTTTGATGAGAGATACTTGGGCAAACCATTAGTTTATTGTGGAACAATTGGCATAATGCCCAGGCGTTTGTCCGATGGAAGAGAGAGTCACACTAAAACACCGCAGCCTGGGAATATTATCTACATGGTTGGAGGGAGAGTCGGAAGTGATGGGATTCATGGAGCAACCTTCTCCAGTTTAGAGTTGACAGAAGATAGCCCTTCTTCAGCTGTTCAAATAGGCGATCCTATCACTCAGAAGAAAATGATAGATATGATTTTAGAAGCCAGAGATTTAGGATTAATACAGGTTATTACAGACAATGGTGCTGGAGGATTATCCAGTAGTGTAGGTGAATTAGCAGAATTAACTGGCGGTGCAGATTTAGACTTAGCAGCGGTACCTTTGAAACAACCAGGTTTGAGTAAATGGGAAATATTAGTATCTGAATCACAAGAGAGAATGACTATAGGCGTCAATCCTGAGGATTGTGAAGAGTTTGAAAAGTTAGCAAATTTGCATGAAGTTGAAGCCACCCCGGTTGGAAAGTTTACTGATTCAGGAGCATTTGTGGTACGTTATGGTGATGAAACAGTCGCCCATCTGCCTATTTCGTTTTTACATGACGGCTGCCCTCAATTACAATTGGAATCCGAGTGGCAAGCACCCCATCATAATCCAATTTTATTTCCTGAGACAGATGCGATTGAGATGGGACAAGTCCTATCAAGACTGATGGCCAGACCCAACGTTGCTAGTAAAGAGTGGTGGGTAAGATCTTATGATCACGAAGTCATTGCCCAATCAGTCATCAAACCGTTTTGTGGAATAAATTATGATGCTCCAGGGGACGCAGCAGTTATTGCCCCAATTCAAGGCAAAACGCAGGGAGCGGTGATTTCAAACGGCATAGTTCCGCGATATTCAGATATTGACTCATATGCTATGGCAGCAGCTAGCATAGATGAGGCATTGCGGAACGCTGTATGTGTTGGTGTAGATCTGGATCTAATTGCCGGATTAGATAACTTTTGTTGGCCAGATCCAGTAGAATCTACAAAGACGCCTGATGGACGTTACAAATTAGCACAATTAGTGAGAGCAAATAGAGCATTAGACGAAGTATGCAGAGCGTATAATTTACCCTGTATAAGTGGCAAGGATTCCATGAAAAATGATGCAACATTGGATGGAGAAAAAATTAGCGTCCCCCCAACACTCTTATTCAGTTTAATTGGTAATCATTTGGATGTAAGAAAGGCCGTTTCTAGTGACTTCAAAGAAGTTGGTGATATGATATATTTAGTAGGAGAAACACACCAAGAGTTAGGCGCGAGTGAATTGGCTTTCATGTTTCGCGACGAATCAAACGGTCGAAGTGGAATTGGAGGACAAGTTCCACAAATTGATACATCAAGAAATTTATCACTTTATCGTAGCTTAACAAAAGCGATGTCCAATGAACTAATATCGAGTGCTCATGATTGCAGTGATGCAGGTCTTGCGGCCGCGGTAGCAGAATGTTGTTTTGGCTGCAATTCAGGTGCTGATTTAGACATCTCAGACTTATTTAATTCAGATGTTAAATTGGATAATTGGGGTGCTTTGTTCGGAGAAAGCCTTGGTAGAATTTTAGTTAGTATAAAGCCCGAGAATTCGAAAATATTCGAAAAATCAATGGAAGGGCACGAATGTAATTATTTAGGAAAGGTAAAATCTGATGACAATATAAGAATTACACGATCAAAGAAAACGATCCTTTCCGCCTCAATGTCCGAATTACGAGATTCTTGGAAAGGTACGTTGAATGGAGGTAGAAATTAATGAAACCAAAAGTCGCAGTTCTTTCGGGCTTTGGAATTAATTGTGAAACGGAGACAATGGCAGTTTTCGAAATGGCGGGTGCCAAAGCAGACAAGGTTCATGTAAACAGATTAGTGAACAGAGAACTAAACTTGGAAGATTACGACATTATGGCAGTACCAGGTGGATTTTCTTTTGGTGACCATTTGGGAAGCGGCAGATTAATGGGCAATAGGTTACGCTTTGGTCTACGTGAACAAGTTAGAAACTTCGTAAAGTCAGGTAAACCAGTAATTGGAATATGTAACGGATTCCAAGTACTTGTAAAAATGGGATTATTGCCAGGTGATGATGATATCAGTTTAACTCAAACAGCATCATTGGCATTGAACGATTCGGGCCATTATGAAAACCGTTGGGTAACCTTAGAATTCAATTCTAAAAGCCACTGTATTTGGACTAAAGGAATGACAAGAATCAGGGTTCCCGTGCGTCATGGTGAAGGGAAATTCGTAACTACTGACAAAAAACTTCTTGATGTCTGGAACGAAGCGGGACAATTAGTTGTAAAGTATGTAGACCCTTCAAGTGAATACCCTTCATCGAGTGATAAAGTGTTACCATATCCGATTTCTCCGAATCAAAGTTGGAGAAATATTGCAGGCGTGTGCGATCCATCTGGATTGGTATTCGGCTTAATGCCCCACCCCGAAGCCAACCATTCAACTTGGTTGGGGGCTACTTGGACAAGAGAAAACATAGAACACGGGGAAGGAGAAGGTATGCAGATTTTCAAAAATGCAGTTAATTATGTATCAGAAAATTTCTAAAACATTCAGAAAATAATTATGAGGATTGTTATATGACTACTCGTGAAGCAACAGATGTATTTTCGGATTGGGCTCTTAGAAATAGAGATGAAGGAATGGAATACGGACATGCCAAATCAGTAAATGAAATGTTAGGAATTGCAATACCAATGCTACAAAAACCATTTTCAGTTATTGATGTAGGCTGCGGAAATGGTTGGGTTTGTCGCCAATTAGAAACATATGAGGGTTGTAATACAGTAGTGGGTATTGATGGTTCTGTTGAAATGATAACCAAAGCTAAACAAAAAGGCTCAGGAGAATTTCATCTGGCAAAACTTCCCGGATGGAAACCTTTACAAAGATTTGATTTAATACACTCAATGGAATTTCTATATTACTTGAAAAGCCCTTTAGATATGTTGAGAATTTTTTTTACTGATTGGTTAAATGATGAAGGTATTCTTATCGCAGGAGTAGATCATTATTTAGAAAACACGGCAAGTCATGATTGGCCAGAATCACTTAATGTACAAATGACAACACTGAGTGAAGCTGAATGGAGACAAGGCATGATTGACGCCGGATTTATTGATGTCAAAGTAAGAAAGGTAGGACTGAAGCCTGGATTTATGGGAACTTTAGCAATTTCAGGGAAAAAATCCAAGTGAAAAAAAGATTATTCTTTTATAATTTTAGGACGTAAAATAATCAATGCAAAACTGACCAATGCAGCAAGAATCAATGGCCCTATGATAAAAATTTCTTTTGTTGCTGAAAATTCCCAAGTAATAGTAGACCACCCCAAGGCAACCGTTTCCAAAACAGAAGCAAGCATAACAACATCATACAAGTTACGTTCTGCCACAGGGTCTTTAGCGGCTAAAAGTGCCCCTATGCCATTTACTGCAACCAAAGCGGCGCCAAGACTCCGAAGCCAAGCAATATTGTCTGTATTTGCTCCTTCTAGTTCTGCATACCATTCTGGTATTAGAAAGAAAGTCATGCCCATAACTATGCTAGACCAACCACAAATGGTCAATATTAGGACAGTTTTGTCCAAAACACACCCTCTTTTACCTTTGATTCAATTCACTCTTCAGAGACGCCTATCCCCGTCCATTCTTGAGTAGATGCTAGAATGGTTATGGGTATTATAACAAACCAGATGATTGGGCCGACAATGTCCAGCCATTCGTATCCGCTTGATTCCGCCTCTCCCATAAGCGACTCAGCAACGGCAGGTAGCACCAGTAGGTACAGTATAGATGGGAGGAGCATGATCCTACGACCCAACCTTTCCTCAGAGCGCCACGCGGCTACAAAGATACAACCTATCACCACTACGACTGCCAAGAACCCCATACTCTCCTCTATTTCAATGGCAATCCAGACGTGTAATAATGCCCATCCGATATTGGCCAATGCCACGTTTTTGTAATCAAGCAATGCATCTAACATGTCTCAAAACTCCTATATCCATCCTGAGCCCAAGAGCCCACTTAGAGCACATATTCCCCATAATACAAGTGGTGGAGCATTTTCCTTCCACGTCATATGTATAGATTTTTCACCAACAGTCCAAGTCAAACCTTGTGCGCAAACAATAACGAACCAAACCCAAATCGGACCAGCTATCACAAGTGCCATTCTTGCCTGCTCTTCACCATCCATCATGAAAGCCGTATACAACATAGTTACCGTTGTGAGTAACATGAAGCCACCTGTCATTTTGTATGTGTCATCAGACCAAACGCCTGGTAGAATGACTCCCACTACTGCGTGAATTAGGCCGACTAATACTAACCATATCTGTGGATCAAGAATATCCATTTATTCATCATCCTTGTGCATATATCCTGAAACACCAGTTAATACGGTTGTAAGTAGCATTAAAATTGGGATAAGCATACCAATCCCTTCTGGAGTTCCACCATAGCCATTATCACTGGTCAAAACTCCCATGCCAACTAGTATAATTACGAGAACGACTGGAGAATACAAAGCCATTTTTGCCAACTCCTTTCCTGTAACAGTTATTCCAGTCAATATGGCCATGACGCCCAATGGCATGATATGTAAAGCCCACATTTCCTCATAAGCCGCATCGTGTGCAAGCACGTTATCTGCTCCCCACCCTGTCTCTGCCCATTCCTCTCCATTCATAATCCCATAAATTGAAGCCAATATAACAACTACTCCAAGTGTAATCATCATTATTTTTGGTTGTAAAATCTCTTGTGCGTCCATACTTCGTCCTCTATGAATATCCAAAATAATATAGGCATATAGATATTTTCTATATATACATTGAAACATCGACAAATTTGAATGCTCTGGACGACTCCCAAAAACCATGTCTGAACCAAGCATCACCTTGGAACAAGAAGCAACAGTTATTGACACGCTGATGACACTGTATCCTAATGCGAAAAAAAACTCCCTCAGGAGAATGGTAGATCATGGAAGAGTCATGGCCGACGGCGTGAGATTGAATAGAGCAAATACAATGATATCATGTGGCACCACGATTAAAGTGCTTTCTAAAGCAGACGGAAATCAGAAAATAAGACATAATAAAAATATCCTAGAAGAGCCAGATATATTATTTTCAGATAATGAAATAATAGTGGTGAATAAGCCCGAAGGACTTCTGACTGTTGCAACAGACAGAGGAGAATCGGATACGATGTATAATAGAGTATCTAACTGGGCTTCCAAAAAACTAAAAAAAAGAATATTTCTAGTACACCGACTTGATAGAGAAACATCTGGTTGTATGATTTTTTCAACTTCCCAAGAAAGTAGAGATTTACTACAATCACAATTCAAAAAACGTACAATTGAGCGAATTTACCACGCAGTTGTATTTGGCAAACCACAGACTAGATCTGGAACAGAATCCATAAGAATCCAAGAAACAAAAGATAAACGAGTTCGTTTGGTGATTGGAAATAAAAGGGCAGGCAAAGAAGCAATAACACATTGGAAATTAGAGAAAATAGGATCTGTAAATAGCCTATTAAGGATAAAAATAGACACAGGCAGAAGAGCCCAAATAAGATTACATATGGCAAATATCAATTGTCCAGTTTTAGGAGATACAAGATATGGACGAGGCAAAACAAGCGTAAACCGATTATGCCTTCATGCTTCAGAATTAATCTTTCAACATCCAAATGGAGAAAAAATACATGTTACAAGCCCTATCCCAAAAAAATTAATTTCTGAATTGAATAGGAAATCGCTATAACTCATCATCACTAATCAAATAAGCAGGTATTTTTTGTACTATTTTACTACCATCGGGGGCATCTATTAATTCTTCCATTATTATAGAATTATCATTTAACAAAGACTCATCTAGAGCAACCAGTCTTAAAGAAAGACGCCATCTTTTGACAATCTCATAGATTACAGTTATTATCAATAGAGAAATTACAATAAATGAACAGATCCAACCAATAGTATCTTGTTCAACCATTCTTATCTCTCTCAATTAATGCTTTCCAACTTTCCGTTGCATACATTTTTGCAGAAGAGATAGGATCATCCGCGCCATGTATTCCTGAACCAACAATAATACCATCAGCACCACTAATGACAGCATCATATGGATGCCCATACCGCTGTCCTAATTCGCCATCTCCGATTGCTAAATTAACACCTGGAGTCCATATTAATTGATTATCTCCAACCTCCTCCCTGAGTAAACTTATTTCTTCTGGAGAACTACCGTTACCAATGTATCCAACAACGTGGGGAGAACCTCTGCCAGTTTTTATCGTCTCTCCAGTATAATTTTTTGTAAGCAAATTCCCTCTACTGGACATCTGAGCTAGTAAAAATACACCCCCAACTCTTTGTACATCTCTCCATCCTGCACCGATACCATCTACAATATCTGGACCTGAAATACGATGTGCAGTAACTAAATCTGCCCATGATCTAATATCATAAACGCCTCCCATTTGTGTCTGTGTTATTTTCCCAATATCAGCAAATTTTCTATCTTCAAACAGTAATAAATCATACTTTTTTGCACATCTGACAACTTTCTCCCATTCCTTAATATCAAAATCTTCCACCATGTCGACATGTGTTTT
>PATZ01000055.1 GCA_002712575.1 Methanobacteriota archaeon | reverse complement strand
ATGTTCGAAATAGCTGAACAAAATCAACTTCCGACCATATTATTTGCTGAAGGAGGAGGGGGCAGGCCAGGGGACACAGATACTTCAGGTGTGGCTGGTTTAGATTGCCTTGCTTTCACATACTTTGCTCAACTATCCGGATTAGTTCCTGTAATTGGAATTACAACCGGTAGATGCTTTGCAGGAAATGCAGTTTTATTGGGATGTTGTGATGTCATCATTGCAACTGAAGATTCAAATATAGGTGTTGGCGGCCCGGCCATGATAGAGGGCGGAGGATTGGGAGTTTTCACTCCTGATGAGGTCGGCCCAATGGATGTTCAAGTTCCAAATGGTGTTGTAGATATAGCCGTCAAAGATGAAGAAGAGGCTGTTGAGGTTGCAAAAAAATATCTTTCTTACTTTCAAGGATCGATAGAAAACTGGAAAGAACCAGACTCCAGAAAATTAAGGTTTGCTGTACCTGAAAACAGACTTAGATATTACGATATGAGGGACATTATCGAAGGTATAGCAGATATAGACTCAGTATTAGAAATTAGAAAAGACTGGGCTCCTGGAATAATTACTTCCTTTATTAGGATAGAAGGAAAGCCTGTAGGAGTTGTTGCGAATAATCCTGGACATCTTTCCGGAGCGATTGATTCACCAGGTGCCGATAAAGGTTCAAGATTTATTCAATTATGTGATGCATTTGATATACCTATTCTTTCATTAATAGATTGCCCTGGAATTATGGTTGGACCTGAAAGTGAGAAATCAGCGCTTATAAGGCATGCCGCTAGAATGTTTGTTGTGGGTGCCAATATAGAAACACCTCTTATGTCAGTGGTTATAAGAAAGGCTTATGGCTTAGGGGCTCAAGCTATGGCAGGAGGTAGTTTTAAAATCCCTCTATTCACTGTAACTTGGCCAACAGGAGAATTTGGTGGAATGGGCCTAGAAGGTGCCGTTAAGCTTGGTTATAGAAAAGAACTTGAAGCCATCAAAGACCCCAAGAAAAGAATTGAAGCATATGAAAAAATGGTAGCTGATAGTTATCATCGCGGAAGAGCAGTAAATATGGCTTCTCACTTTGAACTTGATGATGTAATCGATCCAGCAGAAACACGAAATTGGGTATCAAGTGCCCTTAAATCATTACCTCCTAAATCACGATCTGGTAAGAAAAGACCAAACATAGATACCTGGTAATCTTTTTAATACTAATCTTTAAATACATATTTTTTAGATAATGAAACAAAGACTCTTTATTTTCCTTATTCTTGGTATTTTGATTCTTTCAGCCGATTTAATATTCAATGATGAGAGTGAAGACAAAATTACCATCTTTGAATCTGAAATTAATTCTCTAATAGGCACCTGGGTTGATCAAGTTGGAAGAGAACCTACAATTCAGGAAGTCGATGGCATAATTAAGCAGCTCCTCGATGAAGAAATTCTTTATAGAGAAGCAATCAAATTAGGCCTTGATAAAAATGACATAATCATTAAACGAAGGCTTGCACAAAAGATAGGTTTTCTCAGACAGGAAGCAGATTCTTCCTTACCATCAGAAAAAGAGGTTAATGATTTTTATAATCAAAATACTAAAAAATATTTTGTAGATAAAAGAATAACCTTCTCTCATATTTATTTTAGTGAAAGTAAAGATCAAGAAGTTGAAGCCGAGAGAGCCTTAAACCTTATAAGATCTGGAGCTGTAGAAACAGATTTTGGAGAACCTTTCTTACTCGGTAAAAATTTTTCAGCCAAATCTATCTCCGAAATCGAGAGATCTTTTGGTAAAGAATTCTCTGAAGTTATCCAAAGTATAGTTCCTCAAGAATGGTCAGGTCCTCTGAATTCTGAATATGGATCGCATCTTATATTTGTTAACTCAATTTCTGAATCTTTCACACCTGCTTTAGAGGAAATTAAAAATATTGTAGTAAGCGACGTTATTCTTGAAAAACAAAATAATTCAGTGAAGGAATATCTAAAAGAATTAAGAAGCAAATATCAGATAGAAATTTTGGCTGATTTAAATGAAACACCTGAGTAAATTTATTGTTATAACCCTAGGGTTATCTCTTGGTCTGTTGTTGCAAGCTCATGAAATGAATCCTGCAAGATTGTCCTTAGAAGAGGGCGATGATGGCGCATATTCAGGTCTGTGGATGTTTCCGATCAATGCGGTAGGACTTCCTGCCGAAGTGAGTTTCACAGACTGTCAGGAAGAAAATAGAAATTTACCTGAAGTTCAAGGTAAGTATCTTGTTTCAAATATTGAAATAAAATGCAATGAGACCCTAAAAGGCAAGGAAATTGCATTTAAAGGCCTTACAAGACTCACTGATGCATTAGTTAGTGTGAAGTTTTCTGATCAGACCACCTTCGAAGGTTTGGCTACTATAAATTCACCTAAGTTTGATATTCCTGATGAGGTTAGCATTTATCCAACAAGCTACTTTTGGTTAGGGATAGAACATCTTCTTAGTGGAATTGATCATATGTTGTTCGTTTTTGGTCTTTTATTCCTTGTTTCAGGTGCTTTAAACCTTATCAAAACCATAACCGCTTTTACTTTAGCTCACAGTATAACCCTTGCTCTATCGGTTTTAGATATTGTAAGTGTGCCCCAAGCTTCTACTGAGGCTTTTATAGCTCTAACAATCATCTATCTTGCACTTGAGGTGGGTGATGAAGAGCAATACGAATCTACACCTTGGCTTATAGCATTTGGGTTTGGTCTTTTACATGGTTTGGGTTTTGCAGGTGCCTTAACGGAGATAGGAATCAACAATGAAAACCTCTTGCTGTCTTTATTGTTCTTTAACATAGGTATAGAAGCTGGACAATTATTGGTTCTGCCATTATTTGGCATAGTTATATATTTACTTAAGACAGAAAAAATAAAGATTGAGGTAAATGCTTTTGCAAGTTATTTTATCGGAGGTTTAGGAACTTATTGGCTAATAGAACGGGTAATATCAATTTAAAGATAATAAAAAGATGGAAAATATAGAATTTAAATTTATCAAAAGTAATGGAATAAATATAAGGCTTGCGATGATGGGAGAAGGGCCATTGGTCATTTTCTGTCATGGTTGGCCTGAAAGTTGGTATAGCTATAGACATCAACTACCTGTAGTTGCAGCAGCAGGCTATAAAGCAGTTGCCTACGACGTAAGGGGATATGGTGAATCTGATAAACCCCATGAAATTGAAGCTTATACAATGAGGAATATGACCAATGATGTGATTGGCATAATTGATGCTCTTGGTTACGATACTGCAGTCACTATTGGACATGATTGGGGAGGACCCATCGCCCTTCATACTGCAGCTCTGAATGAAGATCGTATTACTGCCACAGGAACTATGTCAGTGCCATTTACAGGAAGAGGTCCTATGCCCGCACTAGATCTTTGGAAAGAAGTATATAAAGACAACTTCTTTTACCAACTATACTTCCAAAAAGAAGGAGTTGCTGAAGCTGAATTTGAATCTGATTTACCTAAATCTCTATTTATAACTTATACAAATAGTGATGGCAGAGGCATGAAAAATAATTTACAAAAAGGGCAGAGTGGCTTAGTTCCAAAAAAAGACAAACATTCAACTTTCCTTGAGGGTCAGGAATTTTTTGAAGATTTTCCAGATTGGTTTACTCAAAATGATCTGGACTATTTCGTGAGCCAATTTGAATTAAGTGGATTGAGGGGACCTTTCAATAGATATAGAGCCCAGAATATAGATTGGAATGAGTTATCTGAACTAGATAAAAGATTAGCACAACCCGCATTCTTCATAACAGGAACTTTAGACCCTGTAAATTTCTTCATATCCTCTGATAAATCTGTGATGGATAGAATAAAACCTAACTACGAAAATTTATTATTTGCTGAAGAGCTTGAAGGCATAGGTCACTGGACCCAACAAGAAGCGCCAGAGGAAGTGAATAAACTAATTTTAAAATTCTTAAAACAAGTATCTTAGTTTTTTCTAAATAAAAGCATAGCATGACAAACATTATAAATTTTACTCATGAAGAGCAAGCAGTTGCCGTGAACACGCTCCTGTTAGCTTTTTCAGTTGATCCTTTTCAAAGATATCTTATGCCTAATCCTTCAATTTTTATAAAAAATTCAACAATATGGTTCAACAATGCCGCCAGCCAATCAATTTCAAAAAAATCTTTGTTTGGAACTGAAGACCATTCAGGTGTAGCTCTTTGGTTTCCACCTAATTTTATTGTTGATTTTGAAGCGATAGGCGAGACATTTAAAGATCTTCCAAGTAATTCTCAAAAAGATATATTCCAATACTTTAATGCATTTGAAGAGAATAAACCTAAAGATGCTTGGTATTTAGAGTATTTAGGAGTTGATCCTAGTAGACATTCTTTAGGGCTAGGTTCTCAATTATTAAAAAGCTCTTTGGCTAAGATAGATGATCTACATGAGCCAGCTTACCTTGAGTCCTCAAATCCTAGAAATGTGTCTTTGTATGAAAGACATGGGTTTGAGGCAATTACAAAATTCCAGTTTGGAGCAGGTCCCTTGATACATACTATGTACAGAGAGGCTAGATAACCTTTTAAATTATTGGGCTCTATCTAATCCTGATTCAATTATCCAAGAAATCAATTTCCTGTGCGACTTAGTGGCAGTATCGTTTGATGACTTTCTTACGATTTTTTGTATATCTCTCAGTGAAGTATAAACTGCGGCTACAGACAATTCATCGTAGTAATCTTGCGCAAGAATACCAAACAACCTTCTAACATATGCCGTCTGAAGATTTCTTCTTACTGAACTTACTTCGTTATTTTGATCGCCTGTAAATATTGCTTGCGTTAAGTCATTTATAACTTCATTGACTGAATAGTCGTTTCCATATAATTGGGTGTCTGAGATTCTATATAAAGTCCATGGACTTAATATGTGGTCCAAAACTCTATCTTGAATGCTTAAGATCAATTTATGCATTTGCGGATCTTCATGTTCTCCATAGAGATCAAACATTCTTCTCTCAACCTGAACTAATTGAAGAAGTTCAGAATTTATAGGAAAAGCTTCATTTGAGAAAGCATATTTATTCAATAAATCCATTGCGCGTCTTTGCTCATCCGACGGCGCGGGCATGTAAGGCTTTTTGGTGCTTACATTTTGAGGATCATACCTTTCCACATATACGCCACCTATATGTCTTGAAATAACTTCTAACGATCTTGAGTATTCTCTAATAAAAATTCTATGAGCTAGTCTAAATTCCTCAAAACTATCTGCATTTTTAGACAACTTAGAAACTATATTTTCTTGAGAATGATTTACTAACTCAATTCTTTGTACCGCGTAAGTTATAGGGTCATTTGTTAGATCGTAAATCATAGCTCTTGGATCAATACCTCTTCCAGGATATCTCATATCTTCGGAGTCATTAGCAAACATGTATTCAGGTTTGTGTTGTTCGGAGATGATTTCTTTGAGTTCTGATTCAGTTAGATCAGGCGTATAACCATATTTAATTGCCCAAATGTCATAAGGACCTGGGATCGTGTCATAGTAATCCCCTTGTTTAGTACCTAATGGCGCAAGGTTAATAGCTGGATATTCCATTACAGATGCTGTTACTCCAACTTTACTAGTTATTTCAGGCTTATGGACACTCTCAATATCATGCAAGTAACTCCCTTTAAAATTATGATTTAAGCCCAAAGTGTGACCTACCTCATGAAGAGTTAATCTAATAATCGCTTGTTCTATTATTTTTGGATCATTCACCTCAATAGCTTCAGCAAGAATCATGCCGTCTTGTATGTAACTAGAAGAATCACAATTTTTGTGTTCTGAGTGCTCATTAAATACTGCGTCGTAGTTAATTCTATTAGTGAGGTAAACCCATTCCAGCATTATGTCCGCCCCCAATATCTCCCCAGTTCTGGGATTGGTCATACTGGGTCCATATCCTCCAAACATAGGATCAGGAGAGGTGGTCCATCTCAAAACGTTATATCTGATATCTCCTGCATCCCATTCAGCATTGTCTGGTTGAATCTTGACCTCGATTGCATCTTTGAAGCCCGCTGCTTCAAAGGCTATATTCCAAGCCAATACGCCTTGTTTGATGTAATCTCTTAATTCAAAAGGTGTCGTATTTTCAATCCAGAATGTGATTGGTTTCACAGGTTCCGAAAGTTCTTTATCTGGATTTTTCTTTCTCAGATTCCATTTACCGATTAAATCTTTGTATGGAGTAATGTCTTTAGACGTTAGATCAGTTATTCTTTCTGAGAAATAGCCAATTGACTGATTTGCTATACGAGGTTCAAAATTATTTTTAGGCATTTCAATGAAGCTATATCTAAGCTGAATGTTAACATTCCTTGGATCGGCCACATCTTCGGAATTGTAATCAGAACTGAGTGAGCTTTCGATGACATATTCAACTTCAAAATCTGTATTTGTTTCGTAATTGAATACATTCTTTACTCTAGATTTAGACGAATTTATTTGTCCCCAGGAGAATCCTGAATGCGGGTCATCAGAAGAATAAACAGGAAGAAGAGGTGTAAGTTTTTCTGATAGAAGTAATGGAGTAATTTCTATTAGAAATTCAGTATCTTCTTCATTTTGAGCTAAGATCTCAGAAACTTGAAAAGTTGAATTAGATAAGTTGGTACCTTTAGATCTAGAAAGTGGATTATTTTCATCGTAGTAGAAAGTAGTTAAGACTCTTGAAAATCTAAGATTATTGAAGTCTTTTTCAATTTTAAAAACTCCCTCATCAGCATACGAACCTTTTACTTTTCCTGTTGAAGCAATACCATTTGTGACATGGGCAAAGTATATAAACTCGTTTTTTAGTTGATCTTTGTTGATTTTTAGGAATATCTGATTGCTTTCAGGATCTCTGTAAGTAACAAAAAAGCCCTTAATTTCTTCATAGTCTTCGACAAATTCTTCTATATAGATCTCTTTTTCTTCCTCATCAGTAACACCAGAATCTTCAGTAATTTCAGTTATTTCTTCTGCTGAAAGACCTAGTGTAAAAACAAAAATTAAAATAAAGAGTTTAATAAAGTGGTTTTTCATGAGATTTTTATATATTTTATATGTTATCTACTTAAAATTAAGGTGCGATACTATATCAGAAAGAGTTTTTAAATTTTAGAGGGTTTTTACATATGTATGATTTATTAATTAAAAATGGGTTGATTTACGATGGTAAGGGAGAAAAGCCTTATAAGGCTGATTTAGCTATTTCTAATGAAAAAATTGAAGAAATAGGTGAAATAAATGGAGAGGCAAAAGAGATAATCGATGCAGAAGGAAAAATCGTGACTCCAGGTTTTGTAGATATACATACCCACTACGATGGCCAAGTAACTTGGGATCCGTACCTAAGACCTTCTACATACCACGGAGTTACCACAGTTGTAATGGGAAATTGCGGTGTTGGTTTCTCACCTTGTAAACCAGATCAAAGAGATTGGCTGATAGGCCTCATGGAGGGCGTCGAAGATATACCAGGTACAGCATTGCATGAAGGTATAGATTGGGAATGGGAGAGTTTTCCTGAATATTTAGATGCTTTAGAGAAAAAACCTTTAGCTATTGATGTTGGTACACAAATACCACACGGAGCTGTAAGGGCTTATGTAATGGGAGAAAGAGGCATCAATCACGAAGAGGCTTCAAAAGAAGAAATTGCAGAAATGAAGCAAATAGTCCAAGACGCCGTAAAAGCAGGAGCTTATGGATTTAGCACTTCCAGAACCGAAAAACATAATGATGTTAATGGTAATTTAACCCCAAGCATTACTGCTCACAAGAATGAGCTTGTTGAGATAGCGAAATCTTTGGGAGAAATAAATCAAGGTGTTCTGCAAGGTATTTCCGATTTTTATGACTTTGAATCCGAATTTGATATCTTTAAAACAATGTCAGAAGAATCTGGTCGACCTATCTCTATTACCGTAGAACAGCAAGATGCAAGACCTGAATGGTGGGAACAATTACTAGATGGAATTGAAAAAGCTCAGTCCGAAGGTATCAACATGTACGGACAAGTACCTCCAAGGGCAACTGGGATTTTGATGGGCTTAACAGCCACCCTTAACCCCTTTAGATTTCATCCTGCTTACATGGAAATAGCTGAACTTTCATTAGAAGAGAGAGTGTCAATAATGGAAACTGAAGAATTTAGACAGAAATTACTAAATCAAGAAGGAGTATCTATCAATCCACTCGTTGACGAAATAGTAACCTCTTATGGAAAAATGTTTAAGTTAGGAGAGCCAGCGAATTATGAGCCTGATCCAAAAGATTCATTTGAGTCCTTAGCCAATCTATCAAATATGACCGCTGAAGAGATAGCCTATGAAGCAATGTTAGAAAAAGGAGGAAGAGCTTTAATATATCATCCTTTATTCAACTATCAGACGGGCGACTTAAGCTTAGTAGAAAAGATGTTAAAACATCCTTATACAATTTCAGGTCTTGGAGATGCTGGAGCTCATTGTGGAGCAATAAGTGATGCTAGTTTTCCAACAACTCTAGTTCAGCATTGGTCAAGAGATAGGAGTAGGGGTGATAAATTACCACTTGAAAAAGTAATTAAGATGCAAACCTCTGAAACAGCAAATCTTTTGGGTATAAAAGATAGGGGTATTATTGAAAAAGGTTATAAGGCTGATATCAATGTTATTGATTATGAAGGATTAACTCTTCACGAGCCTGAAATTATCAATGATCTTCCTGCCGGTGGCAGACGACTTGTTCAAAAGGCTTCCGGTTATGATTACACAATAGTATCAGGAGAAATCGCATTTATTAAAGGAGAAGCTACTGGGGCACTTAATGGGAGATTGATAAGAAACGCCCATTAAAATTATGTCCAGTCATATTCTAGACTTGCATGGTTATAGACATCATGAAGTCGATGTTGCAGTAGAAAACTTTATATATCTCAATCAAGACGAGATGCCTTTAACTATAATATGCGGTAACAGTGAAAAAATGCTATCGCTAGTGAGAGTTGTATTAGAAAGATCCGATGCGGAATACTATAATGGATCAGGTCATGATTATGGATTGATTAAAGTCCATAGACTTAAATAATATGGATATTAAAGAATTAAGCCCGATAGGAGCTGAGCTTCTAAATGTAGATCTTACACAACTTAGTAAAGAGGATATTATCCACATAAAAAGATGTTTTTTAGATTATTCTGTAATAGTTTTTAGGTATCAAAAACTCACTCCAAAAGATCTAAAAAATATATCTAAGTTATGGGGTGAAGCGCTTGTACATCCGGTTTTTAAGGGAATTGAAAATCATCCTGAGATCATTGAGATAAGAAACTACGGTGAAAGATATCATACTAATGCTCACTGGCATTCTGATGTGACATTTGAAGAATGTCCTCCAGATGCTACTCTCTTATATTCATTAGAAGTGCCTGAAGAAGGTGGAGATACTTTGTTTTCTAGCCAGTATCTTGCTTATGAAGATTTAGATAAAGAATTAAAATCTTCTCTCTCCGGCAAACTTGCTATACATAGCAATATAGGAGTTTTGATGTTATCTGGAGGAGATCCTAAAGATGCGAAGACTGTCGAGCACCCCGTTTTTAGAGAACATCCTGAAACTGGAAAAAAAGCTCTATATGTGACAGAAGCTTTTGTGAAATCAATAAAAGACTTAGATCCTATAGAATCACAAAGAATATTGAAGCTTTTGTACAAGCAAGCATCTAAAGAAGAATATATTTATAGACATAAATGGTCTAATGGAGATCTAGTTGTATGGGATAATAGAAGTGTTCAACATTATGCTGAACACGGATATGGTGACGCAACTAGAACTATGCATAGATTAACTACATCAGGGAGCAAACCGTTTTGAATAACACAATAACTATTAAGAATTGCAAAGTCGTTAATGAAGGCCAAATTGCTGAACAGGACTTGATTATCAGCGATGGTAGATTTAAAAAGATTGGAAATGATCTTGCTTCTGAAGGCGAGACGATAGATGCCGCAGGTTTATTTCTATTTCCAGGAATAATTGATGATCAATGTCATTTTAGAGAGCCAGGCTTGACAGAAAGAGGAAGTATAAAAACTGAATCTTTATCCGCTGTTGCTGGCGGCACAACCTCTTTTATGGACATGCCCAATGTTATACCTCCAACTCTAAACCTAGATTTGTGGAGAGACAAGATATCCATAGCTGAACAAACTGCTTCAGCAAACTTCTCATTTTACATGGGGACTTCAAATACTAATATTGATGAAATAAAAGCAATTGATCCTAAAGAGGTATGTGGAATCAAGATTTTTATGGGATCTTCAACAGGCAATCTTCATGTTGACAGTGATGATGCTTTAAATGATTTATTTAAAGAGTCTCCTGTAATTATAACCACCCATTGCGAAGATGATCCTATGATCAAGGCTAAGGAGCAGGAATTTTTAGCTAAATATGGTGAAAAGATTCCTGTAGAAATGCATTCTGAAATAAGATCTAGAGAAGCATGTTTAAAATCTTCAAAAAAAGCAATTGAGTTGGCAGAGAGACATGGAGCTAACTTACACATACTTCACCTAACTACCAAAGAAGAGGTTGAATTATTTTCAAACAAACCTCTAAACGAAAAGATGATTACTGCTGAAGTTTGTATTCCTCATTTATATTTTTCGAAAGATGATTACGCTGCTAAAGGAACTTTAATTAAGTGTAATCCCTCTATAAAGGAAACTGCAGATCGCGATGCTTTGAGAAAAGGCTTATTAGAAGGTTATATTGATTATGTAGCAACTGATCATGCTCCTCATCAATTAGAGGGTAAATCTAATGACTATATGAATTGTCCTTCTGGAATTCCGAGCGTCCAACATACACTTCTTGTTTTATTGGAACTTGTCAGAGAAGGTGTTTATTCCTTAAATGATCTGCCTTACTATCTTTCACATAAGGTGGCGGATAGGTTTAAAATTATAGATCGAGGTTATATTAGAGAAGGTTATTGGGCTGATTGTGTTCTTGTAGATTTAGAGCATCAACATAAAATTACGAAAGAAAATACATCCTATTTTTGTGGCTGGTCACCTTTTGAGGGTGATACATTCAACTCCAAAGTGATAAGTACTTTTGTTAACGGAAGACATGCTTACAATGAAGGGAGGATTTTAGAAACTAATTTAGGTATGCAATTAGAATTTGATAGATAAATATGGAACAAGAAATTAAATTACATGCTAACAATACAAACTTCTCATGGAGTATTCCTGAAGGACCTTACAACTTTTTTTCTGATGAAGATATTAATTGCTTTAACGAAAGTGGCTATGTAGTTGTAAACGATGCTTTCTCGCCTTCGGAAGTAGCTCAAGTTATAGATCAGATTGATCCTTATGAATTTAATGTAACTGAGGCATTGAGGGGATTGGATGGTGGCAAGTTTTTTATATCAAGGGCTGAAGAGATAACTTTTACTACTCACTTGGTAACTCAATCGGAACAGCTAAAGGACTTTAGTCGTCATAAGATTTTTTCCAATATTTGTAGAGACTTAATTGGCCCAGATGTAAGACTTTATTGGGATCAAGCTGTCTATAAAAAGCCCGGAACTAAAGATGAATTTCCCTGGCACCAAGATAATGGATATACATTTATAGAACCTCAGGCTTATTTGACTTGCTGGATTGCTTTAACAGATACTGATGAAACTAATGGATGTCCATGGGTTGTCCCCGGTTTACATCAAAAAGGCACCTTGTTTCACGAACCAACTGATTTGGGTCATGAGATACCTCTAGATTCTTCTGAGTCAATTTGTCTGCCTCTTAAAGCTGGAAGTATTGCTATTTTCTCCTCTTTAACTCCTCATAGAACTGGCCCAAATTTGTCTGATGGTATAAGGAAGTCATATATTCTTCAATATGCCCCAGACGGAGCAAAAAGAGTAATATCCCAATCATTGACTGAGGACCTCACTGACGAGTCTAGACAGTTTTTAATACTAAAAGACGGCGAATCAGTTATCTAAGATACAAATCCAGTGAGTCTCTCGTAAGCTTCAGCAAAATCCTCTTTAAATTCCTGAACCACATCACTAGCAGATATGCTCTGGTTCATTAAACCAACGCCTTGACCTACCCAATAAGTTGCAAGATCTTTAGCACCATCATGACCACCTTCAGCTAATTTATTTACTTTTTGTAAAGCTGGTTCAGCAACCATAGGCTGCAGAGGCATAGGTAAAGGGTCAGGAGCTTGCTCAGATTCCCAAGCATCTGTCCAAGGAGACACTAATTGTCTTGAATGTTTTCCAGTTCTACTTCTGGATCTAACGGTTTGACTTGAATTAGCAGCTACCATTTTTTCTTTGATTACAGGAGGCACTTCAGATTCAACAGTTGTCAACCAAACTGATCCGCACCATGCACCTGATGCTCCCATAGCCATTGCACCTGCCATTTGCTTACCTGTAACAATGCCACCGGCCGCAAGGATTGGCACATCACCATAAGGTTGAATAGCTTGATAGACTTCAGGAATTAAAACCATTGTTGAAACGCTACCACAGTGGCCTCCAGCTTCAGTTCCGGAAACAACCAATATATCGACACCGGCTTTGACTTGATTGATTGCATGTTGAGCTGTGCCTAAAAGTGCCGCAACTTTAACGTCATTATCTTTTCCCATT
>PATZ01000054.1 GCA_002712575.1 Methanobacteriota archaeon | reverse complement strand
TTCATCTTCAGCCCCTGGTTGATACCAAATTAATGGTGGAGATTTTAAATTTCTTAATAATAATTCTTTAACAACTTTTTGTGCTCTTTCAGGTGCAAGGAATAAAACAACTAGTTCTAATTTGACACCTTCCTCAAGTCCGGATCTTATCGGAGTCCCAGATACAGTTGCACCTGCATCTCTTGGATGTACAGGAACTACTCTCCATCCTCTTTGAGAAATTTCTCCTACTGCAGTATGTGCGGTTCTTTCCTTATTCAATCCTGCACCTATTACATGGATGCTATTAATCTCCGATATTTCCGAAACTAAACTATCTTCTCCCATCATCCTACTACATCCCCCTCGACAACCATGAAAATGATTTCTACATTATTGTTGGACTTGTAATTACTTACATAGAATTGTTAGTGATTCCGATACAAAATATTTAGACGATAGAAGTAAATAATTTTTACCGACAACATTATTCATAAAACTAATCTGCAGCAAATATGGAAAAAGGGGCACGACTTTTTACACCGGTATTGTTGATAGGGTGCTCTATTGTATTAGTCGGATTCGCTATTAGAGCATCATTTGGTGTTTTCCAAATACCAATTCAAGAAGAGTTTGGTTGGCCAAGATCTGAGTTTAGTTTAGCAATAGCAATACAGAATCTTGCTTGGGGATTTGGGGCTCCTTTTTTCGGAGCATTTGCTGAGAAAATCGGAGATAAAAAAGCAATAATCTTAGGTGCGATATTATATTCACTAGGGCTTGTATTAACAACAGGAGCAAATACACCTATCGAGATACAACTTTATGAAATATTAGTTGGATTTGGAATCGCTGGTACTGGTTTTGGAGTTATCTTAGCTGTAGTTGGAAGAGCTAGTGCGCCGGAACATAGGGCCATGAGTCTAGCAATAGCAACTGCTTCAGGGTCTGCAGGTCAAATTGTAGGTCCAACAGTAGCAATAATATTATTGAAGACAATGACTTGGCAAAATGTTTTCTTAATTTTCGCAATTTCGATATTAGGAATATTACTTTTACTCCCATTTATGCGTTATCCTGAAAGAGCGTCGAAAGAAGAAATCGAAGAGTCTCTGAGTGAAATATTACTGATAGCTTTCAAAGACCCGACATATATGATGATATTCGTAGGATTTTTCTCTTGTGGTTACCAACTTGCATTCATAACTGCACATTTTCCAGCATTGGTTACAGAAATGAGTGCCCCTATCGATCCAGCAGGATGGTGTGGAGATCTAGGTATAGAAACAACGGCAGCACTCGGCGGGATGGCAATATCTGTAATCGGGGCTGCAAATATATTTGGCACATTAATGGCTGGGTGGGCAGGAAAAAGGTTTGGTAAGAAATGGTTACTATCCGGTATATATGCAGGGAGATCAATAGCTGCTGCTTGGTTTATTCTAACGCCAATTACTGCCAACACCGTCCTAATATTCTCTTTCGCAATGGGGTTTTTATGGCTAGCAACTGTGCCATTGACAAGTGGTTTAGTAGCACATATATATGGAATAAAATATATGGCCACATTATACGGAATTGTATTCTTTTCACATCAATTGGGAAGCTTTGTTGGAGTATACCTCGGCGGAGTTCTGTATGACATTTATGGGAGTTATACAACTGTCTGGTGGATTGGGATCGCAGTAGGAGTATTTTCTTCATTGATTCATTTACCTGTAAGGGAAGAACCAAGAGTCAATATTGTCAGTAATGAGTAATCTCATGATTTATCGCATAACCAATGACTTAATTCCTCACGTCTGATTTTTGCCTCGTGGCCTGAGTCAACAGGAAATGTATCACTGTATAATGTGAATGAAAAATCAATATTATCCCCCAATAATTCACATAAGATAGGAATTGATTGAATTAATTTACCCTGAAGAATATTCCAATTCATCCCATTACCCTCAACAATAATAGATGCTTGAATATTATTAGGGCCATTCACTAAGGCTGTACGAATTCCAAACATTGAATCAAAAAATGGTTCAATTTGTTTAGGGTACAATGTTATGCCATTAGATAATTCAACCCTGTGTTTTTTTCTCCCAACCAGCCAAATTCTATTTTCATGATCAGTGTATCCAAGATCTCCGGTTCTATGCCAGATACTACCATCATTTTTGTCTAAAGCCCATGTTAGAGGTCCGCCAAATAATTCCTCATCATCACCTACTAATCGAGTATAAACAACAGAGCCACAGACAGATATTTCCCCTATACTATCACCAGATACATCTACAGCAGAAGAATTATCAAAGCCCCCTAATGGTTCTTTGAATGTAAGAATTCTAATTCTAACTCCCTTGACTGGTTTCCCTAAACAGATACCTTTACCTGATTTAGTTTCAAACTCAGTTTGAAAGATATGCTTAGCCTGATTTTGGCAAAGAGGAAATCCTTCAGTAGCACCATAAACAAGATGAAATCCGCCATCTTTTGGACGATTAGAAGATAAATGAGGCTCAATATTTCTAACAACTTTTGAAGATACTGATTCTCCGCCAACGTACAATCTTTCGAGAGTAGTAATCTTGGGTTCATTAATATCTTCAAGATAATTAGAAAGATTAATTGCCGAAGGAGGAGATAAGAAACATGCACTAATAGACCACCTATTTATTGCTCGAACTATCTCTTCTCCTGTAGTTTGTTTTGGTTTATTTGTATGAAGGATAGATGTCATTCCAATTAAAGGATGGACGATTAAAGTCCCTGCACGGCCGAAAAATATGTCATTACTATTGATTCCTTCGGATTCTAAGATTTTAATGTGTGAATGTAGCATGGCATGATTGTAAATTACACCCTTAGCTGGTCCGGTAGATCCAGTAGTATACTTTACAAATACTGGTTCTTCTAACCAATTAATATTGGAGTCAATAAAATATTCAGATTTATTATTAGAGTTAGAATAGTAAGATTTGATTTGACTCAATGATAAAATCTTTTGAGAATAAACTCTTAGCCTCAGAAGCCAACTAATGAATAAAATTTTACGGCTACCAATTAAAGCATTAATTTTAGCACGGCTTATGATTAATCTCAATAGTTTCCTCCCGTTCCGACTCTTAATGTCTAAATTAGGAGGGAATAAAGGTATGACTCCGAGTTTAAACATCCCATAAATCAGAATAATAAAATCAATGCTAGGCCTAACCATCACTAAAGTTTTCATACCTCTCTTAAATCCATTATTTTCGAGATGAATTGCAGCTCTACTACTTCTCTGATCTAATTCTTTGAATGAGATTTCATTATACATATTTGAATTTTTAAGTCGGAAGGCAAATGCGATCTTATTGGGGTGAGATTTAGCCCTCTCAGAAAGAAGTGATAAAATATTCATGCATTCACCTTTGTTTTAATAAATCATCAACAGATACTCTGTGGTCCACCCAGCGAATTATTCTTTCACAACCTAATACTTTCTCCATACCGTTTAACCTATTGTCAATTCCATTCACAAGGAAATTCTTGATTAGGACTTCTCCATCGGTGTATAATTCTCCATCTACTAATTTTATTTTTCCATCTGAATTTATTCTAACATTGCCTGCATGAATATCATCGATGAATAAACCTGATCTTTCTAATTGTTCATTTAATAATATGAATTGATCATTGATGTCTTCGGGCATATTTTCTAAGTTAAGAGGTTTAGACACATATTCTTGAAGATATCTAAACTTCCTACCAGGAATCGTATAGGTTCTTGGAATAGCATCAATATGATGCTCGTAGATTTTTCTTCGATGAATCCCAATCATTTGATAAATAAGCATTAAATTATGCATTATAACTAAAGCAATTGGATTCCATTTACCACACATCTTTTTACCAATTATAGGTGCCTTGTGGTCGTTGTAATTATTATGACCCCAACCGCACCTGAATAACTGTTTAACAACAAGTAATTCATTCCACTGGAATATCTGTGTCCACATTCCCGTATCAATTAACTTCAAATTCAATAGATCTGATGCAGGATTAATATTTTTCCTTGGTAAACGAATATTTAGAATCAAGACCGATAAAAATAAAGTTAATGACACAGAAAATAAGATCCTCAATGGTATAGCAAATGAAGAAAAATAAATATAAAAATATACTAAGCATAAAATTATTGGAGAAAAAAGTATCATTGTACAGATTAGAAATAACACGAGAGTGCCACTCCATGTTGCTGTTTGTTTATGCGGCTGTAATTGGTGATTATCAATCATTTTTCGACGAATTTCAATATTATTATTAATTCCTGATATGACATATTTCTTTTTTTTATAGTGTAGAATTATATCACCAAAACCAAAAATACCTCCTATAGTTCTTATTCGAGATTCTATAGAGACATTTTTAGATTTTACAGAGTTGGATTTAAAAATTACAATTCCATTATCTATAATTACCTTAGAAAAGAAAAAATATATCAAACCAGAAACTATTACAGAAAAAATCAGCATCAATGGTATAAGAAATTGTGGAATAGTAATTGAGAAAAACGAAAAAATTATTTGGATGAAAACTGCTAAAATAATTAAAAATGTTTGAATTGAAGTAATCGGAGAAAAATCTAGAAAATAGTAAATAAAAGCGAATAAAAGTAAAAAAGAACTACCTATGAATAACTCATTAGGATATAAAAATTCTATATTAATAATAGAAAAGATTAGTATTAACTCTATTGAGAGAAAAACTGGATTGATAAAAAACCATCTAATTGAGGGGGATAAGACCTCAGGCATATCAGGATGGCTATTCACAATAAACCTAGTAAAATAATGACGATAAATATTGAGCCGTTAAGAAGTTGAAATTAATAAAAAGGGCTGGTAATATTAATATTTTGATTGTTTTTTCAATTAATACTAAGTACTTAACAATTGAAGCAATTACATGAATTGTGAATGTTGTGATTGTTCCCCCTGTGGTGCAGATTGCAGTTGCGATGGTTGTTGTTAGCTTAATCTCTAATGACTACTTCTTGAAAACGCTGAAATCTATGAATTAATATTTATCACAGCTATGATGGGTTCTCGACTAGATAATCTATGTAATCAATTACCTCTTGAAATTTATCATCAGGAATCTCTTTGTATGATATAGAAAATTTTCCTTTGACACAGATTGCAATGTGCGCATAGGGATTCCTTCCTTTAGGATGCTTTCTTGATGGAGGTAACTTATCAACTAATTTATCACCTGCATCTTGAATATACGCCCATATGAATTTAGCATTTTCATCATTCATAGATTCAACTCATATCGATAACCATTAACTCTGAATTTCTGAATCAATTGATGAAATTTCTGTAACTATTTTATTTATTATTTCTTTAGATGCTGCCTTTTCAGCAGTATTAGTTATTACAACAAATTCTACATTTCTCGGCTTAGGAGAAAGTCTCGTTGGGCTAACTCTGTATCTGACATACTCTCTTTTCACAACACTCAGAGACCCCTTAGATCCTAAAATATTCATCATTTCTTCTAAGGGTATATTTCCATCAGTACTATAGCTGGTTAAAATAAACTTAGCTGTAATATTATCAATCAATTCCTGAAACTCTTGGGCTGCCCTACGTTGTGAATTGTATGCACTCCTTCGATCGGTTCTCCAATCAAGTCTTATTGCAGATTTGGTACCGCGAGTTATTTTTTTAGGGAAATCAGGTTTATCCCATAAAGTGACTGTGTTCAATACATGATAATTTGAACCATAAGGATGCTGATTATATGGGGGGTCAAGATAGATAATGTCCGGAATTTCTCCCAAAATATTTGTTAGTTCGAGAACTAATTTGCCTGCATCTTCACGAGTTGAAATATTTTTCTCCCCATTATCAAATAAAATTGCAGGCCTTAACTCAATATCAGAACAGATACGATACTGTGCCGTACCATTACTACCTCCCCATCCTCTATGGAACCCTTTGAAAACACCACTGGTATTGCTAACATAAGATACTGAGTATGCTAATGATGCCATGAGGTAGGCAAACTCTTCTGAAGAAATTTTTCCATCATTAGTCCATGAAGAAATTAATTCACGCATTGCATCTATTTTCATTCCATTCTTCCGCATGAAGAACAGTCGATCCTCTTCATGGTTGATATTTTGGTCGTCCTCAGGGCACAAGTGATTGGTAATGTAACCTTCAATTGGTTTTACATCGTTTAGCATTCTGAATACATTTTCACAGCCACCAAGTTGAAGAAAAGTGGGTTCTTTATTATTCACAATTGTTCCTATTGCTATTTGTTCGGAATAAGGTTCCCAATCATTTGCTAGTACTCTGAAACCTAATTTTTTTGCAAATCTTGCCACTACTGTACTTCCTGAAAATAAATCGACAAAAGAACCTCCATCTACCTCAGTCATATCAATTGCTTGATGAATTATATCCAACAATTTCCTTTTGTTACCAATATATGGAATGAGTTGTGAAAAAACATAATCATCAGTATCCCTGGCAGCGGTTTTCTTAAGATGATGAAGCGTAACATCCTTCGACAGCATCTGAATCCTAACTTTGGGAGCGGTGGTAGTCATATAATAACAATGAGGAAGGGGGCTAAAATGAAAGAGCAAATTACTCATAATTAGGTATACGATGTGAAACCCAACGTTTCCAGAGAGGAGGTATTAGGCAGGGCCACCAACATGCATAATATCCTGATGGCAATTCAGGAGCCTCAGGATGTGGTTCTAGTTTCCAGAAAGGAGCACTCGCTTGCAAATGGTGATGTGAATGTCGAGTAAGCTCCAATAATGACCAACGGGACCAACGGGATTCTGTATTCCAAGAATGCATAGCAGTTTGACGCTCGTCTAAGTCTCTTCTTAGCCCCCAGTGGCGTATGTAGTTTACATATTCTAAGGTTAGAATTGCTAATAACGAAAGAATTAACCAACCAGATAGAAGTACTAAACCATTTGGAAATGATAGTAAAATAATCCCTACTAATATTTACATTAAAAATTGTTGAATTGTAGGATTTTTAAGTCCTCTTCTGCCTTTTTTATTATGTACACGACAGGCTGAGATGAATTGCCCTGGGATTGTTCGTAACCAGAAAAACCAAAGTCCCTCATCTAATCTAGCACTGGCAGAGTCTTTTTCAGTTGCTACCCATCTATGATGTACATGGTTATGCTCTGTAGTAAAATGTGAATAATTGACAGAGAATAAAAGAAGCCTTGCAAGGATCCAACCGGGGCTTTTTGGTTTATGATGGCCCAATTCATGAGCAGTGACTATTGCAGAAGCACCGGAGCAGAGGCCTGTGGACATTGCTGCAGCAATAAGCCATAAATTAATTTCATTCTGTTGGAATGCAAACATGAAAAAAGTACCTATTACAAAGAAATGTAAAATTCCATGGACCCACAATAAAATCTCAAATGGAGTACCTGAATCTCTCGGTGGACGGTAAACTTTACTTTTACCCAATAGGACATCTAGAAGTGGACCAATTACCCAAATAAAGATTACACCCATTGCAGTGAAAAATCCGCCCATCAGATTACCTGAGATTACTAAAATAGGACTTATTAGCCCTAATAAGTGTAAAAACCAAGGTTCGGGGGATAATTTATTTTCTCCCATATACATAGTCAAAGCACAGTTATTTTTATGTTTTTCTAAAGTCTTACCGTATTAATTTATTTTCTTTGATATTAAATATGATTGGAAGAAATACTAAGCACTTCTATACTAACCAAAGGGCATGAGGAAAGTAGAAGCAATGATTATTGTAATAATTATATTTACTTCTACTCTTGCTGGATGTACTAATAATGAGGAAGAAAATATAGTTCAGATGGAAATAATTTCTCCATTGGAAGGAGATTGGGTGGAAGGTCAAATTCAAGTTTCGATAGCTACAAAAATGACCGTTTCTGAAAAAATTGAAGTTTGGATTAAAGATAATTATTATTCGACGGAAGACTTAGGAGAAAACAAAAACTTCAATATAGATACATCTTTTTTTTCTTATGATTCTTCATCTCCTATCAGTCTAAATATTGAATTAAGACATCAAAGTCAAAGTGTTGCAGAAGTAAATGTGACGGCGTTATTTCCTCAAAAAATGACATTCTGGTCATCGGAAGATATTCAACCAGAATTCAATTTGAATGGTGAATTATTATTCAAATCAAACAGAGGATTGGAATCGGGGATGTATGAAATTTATCATTTTAATCCAGGTATTACTATGCCGATTAAAATATCTACCACACAAGAATACCATGGATATCCTGGCCCTTCACCTGATGGGAAGTACGTAGTTTTCAACTCACGAGTCATTAGTGATGTAGGGAATACTCAGATGGAAATATTCACCGTGAATATATCAACTGGAGAGACTGTCAGATTAACAGATGATCCTTCATTTGATGATTCTGGGCGATGGAGTCCAGATGGTTCAGAGATTATTTTTTACTCCAACAGAGATGGCACTATGGATCTGTGGAAAATATCTGTAAATGAATCAGGTTATCCATTAGGAGACGTTGTTAAAGTCTTAGAAAGTGATGCAAGAGAGCATTGTGGTCGCTGGTCTTTTGATGGGAAATATATCGTCTATGAAAGTGATAAGACTGGCATTAATCATCTTTGGATGATAACTTCGGACGGTCTTAATGAAACTCAACTAACATTTGATGAAAATCAAAATGGTTATCCTGCATGGCATCCTAATGGCGATTACATTGTTTACAATAAGCAGACATCAACCAGTTCTAATTTACATATACTTTCTTTATTAGATGGTCAAACAAAAAGACTGACTATGCATCCAATGGGGATTGATGCCCATCCAACATGGTCTGCAGACGGAAAATATATTGCCTTCCATTCCGATCGTGCAGGTGATTTTGATATTTGGGTTGTGGAAATTCCATTAACAATCTAACCATTATGCATTAGTAATAAAAATACGATTGAGAGATTGAATTTAGAAATTTACCCCAAAAAACATCAAAATAATTCCTATAATGAGAGCGGGGATGGTAGTATGTACCGTTGCCCAAAGACTTGCTGCTCGATGTCTCACGAGCAATGGGAAAAGTGCATCTCCATCTTGACTGATAGCATTTGCTGCAAGTGCTGGAAAAGAGATTATATCCTTTGTATATGCAGTGATCGCAATTATTTGAGGACCACATCCGGGAATTAATCCAATCAATGATGCAAGAATTACAGCAATAAGACCATCGCCGTATAATGCTAAATCATCCTCATTCATCCCTGAAAATAACATAGAAAACTCAAAAATAAGATATGCAGACATCACCCAAAAAGTAACAAATGCAGTTTCACTTGCAGAATGTATCATAGTTTCACGCATAGAATATAATTTATCACCAATAGATGCTTCTGTATCATCACCAATCCAATTTCTCTGTGAAATATAGAGAATGATAGACAGGGAAGTTCCGATTAGACCAATCCAAGTAATGAAACCGTGTAGGGTCAATGGATTGTAATCAACCTCAAGAGTGAAATCTGCATTCTGGGAACTCCATACCAATAATAAGATTGCAAATATAAGTCCGAAGGCAGTTACAATCCACCAAACAGTATAACCCTGGTGTAGAAGGAAGTAACCCCAACCGCTTTTTTCTTCTCTTCCGAGATCTTCAAAAATTTCTTTCTTATCTCCATTTTTGATTTCAACGACAGTAACAGATGAAAGATTACCTGGAAAATTTGAACTAAATCTCCCTAATGGGTTACGAGGAGTGATTTTCATAACATCCACAAGATAACCCCAACAAATTCCAATAATAAACGAAATAATATGTACAGCAATAACTGGAGCAATGAATGATGAATCAGTGACTGCAGCACCGATTAAAACAAATGCGGAATCACCTAAAGTCGCGATAAGTGTCGCTATAACTGTCCCATAGGTGACATAACCACGCGTGTACATTGGCATCATTACAATAGCTCCACCACATCCTGGAGTGATGCCCATGAGAGCACCAATCACTGGTTGCCAACCAGTATTAGCTCTGATTTTATCAACAAATTTTCCTGCAGTAATGTACTGCAACCAACTGAATAATAGAACCATTGCAGCAACAAAAACGGTTACTGCAAGAAAAGCGTCCCGCATGCTGACAACTATGACCTCGAAAATTTCATTCGAAGTTACCATAAACTTACTCCTCAAAAGAAATCTTCACTAAACTTGCTATTGATGAAGAAATGCGTATTTTACTAAGACCAATTCTAACATTAATACCGCCATCAAAATCATCTCTAGAGATTATCTTTAATTTAGTACCAGGGTAAATGTTATTATTTTCTAACCAGGATAAAATATTCGAATCATTATCTGGTACTTGCATAACGGTTAGAGTCATATTAATCGGCGAATCGGATAAAGGAAGATCTGTTTCTTCATATAATTCACCATTAGGCCCGGGTATTGGATGACCATGAGGGTCACGAGTAGGATTACCCAGATATTCGGCTATAGCGGCTTCAAGTTCCTTCGAAAGTGCATGTTCTAGTCTTTCAGCCTCTACGTGTAATTCATCTCTAGCAAGACCTAAAGTTTGCGAAAGAAAAGTCTCTAACAGACGGTGTCTACGTACTACAGACAAAGCTTCTAATTCTCCTCGACGAGTTAATGATGCACCTTTGTATGGAGTATGATCGACTAATCCCATCTCAGTTAATCGGAGAATCATCTTGGTTACAGAAGCAGGTTTGATATTAAGGTGAGATGCTAACTCCTGAGTGCCTACATCTTTGGAGCCAAGTTTCCAAATAGATTTCAGATAGTCCTCAATTGCCACCGAATACATAGCACATGTTTAGACAAGGCTAATATAAAGTTTAGCCATGGCTAAACTCTTTGAAAAATTTAAATTTGAGCATTCTTCATTTTTATGAAATATTTTTTGGATTGAAATAATTTAAAATATTAGTGAAACTAGTTAAAATAGCCATTAAACAGAATATTATTGCAGCTACTAATGCAATCATTGAACCGCTCCCAGTATCGTACTCGGCAGAAAAATAAAGCCCCAATAGGACAGAGCTAATTCCAAATATCTGAGTCCATAATAAACATGAACGGAAACTACGCCCAATTAATTGAGCAGTTGCTGCAGGAGTTACAAGCAATGATGTAACTAACAATGCTCCAACGACTTGTACCATACTCACAACTACTGCGGCTGTTATGACACTGAATAGAAGTCCAATTCCTCGGACTGGAATGCCTTGGACTGCTGCCGATAGAGGATCTACTGTAGTTGCAAGTAAACCAGAACTAATTCTGTATAGAATAACAAATGATATAATACAAATGGCAGAAATCATATTGAAATCAGCTTCATCGATTAAAAGTAGATTACCGAATAAATAGCCTTCGATATCCGTTGTAATACCTCCACCACCAACTCGTAAGGCAACAAGACCCAAGGCCAACATTCCAGTAAGGAAGATTGCAATAGAAGCATCCCCTGTAAGTATTTCTCTAGACTGTAATTCATAAATAATGATTGATGCAATGATACTGAAAAATAATGCATACCACAAAGGAGATGTCGCCCCTAAGACAACTCCTATAGCAACACCGCCAAAAGATACATGAGCCAAACCATCTCCTATTAATGCAAGATTTCTAACTAATAAGAATGTACCTAGAAATCCCGCGACAATCGTTACAAGTAATGCTGAAATCATAGCGCGTTGAAACATTTCCATAGTGAAAAAGTAAGGGAATGTTTCTCCTGGAACAATAGGAGCTATTGATTCTAATAAGGTCGTTAGCGGTTCCATTAAAAAATCACCTATTGGAAATTCAACATCCCACATCATCTCACCTCCTCTGACTGTGGAATTGAATGAATATGAATTGGACCTTCATGAGTAGGAGTAATTCCACGTAAACCTGCCAGAGTTTCCAAATCAGGGAAGAGATGAGTTGGGCCGTCAAATCTAATTTTCTCTTCCAAGAAAATCATTCTATGAGCTGTTTGACGTATTGCAGTTAAATCATGAGACACCATCAGAATTGTTTTATCCGCCTCGTGACAAAGTTGATCTAATAACTTTAACAAGGAATTTCTAGCATTATTATCCATACCAACCAATGGTTCATCAAGTAAAAGAAATTCTGCTTCAGTTGCTAATGCTCTTGCAATAACTGCCCGCTGCCTCTGACCACCAGAAAGACGGGATACATCAACATTTTCTACATCTTCTAGGCCAACCATTCTGATTGCTCTAGTAACCTTTTCACTACGTCCATTATCTGCCCAAGAAAAGAGGTTTGAGTTATTTAGGGTCCCTAATCTAACTAATTCACGGACAGTTAATCTAACTTGACTAGGTAAATTAGAGGCAGCTTGAGATACCCAACCAATTCTTCCAAAGAAATTTCTTGAATTAGGTTTATTCCCATAGATACTTATCGAACCTTTATGTGGTTTCAATACTCCAAGAAGTGAAAGAAGAAGTGTAGATTTACCACTTCCATTAGGCCCTACAAGGCCAATAAACTCTCCCTTATGCACTGTTAAATCAATATCTTGTAAAACTACTTTACCTGAACGAATTACTGTTAAATCACTAACCTCTAAGATTGAAGGTTCACAACATTCCTCGTCATTTGGATTTATTTGCACTTTATTCCCAACCAGATCATATGTCTGTACCTAATAATAATTGTTGAAATCTAGTATTTTTAACACGTAAATATTCAAGAAATAAATTACCTATCAAAGCAGCAAATACACCTAGAACGAAGATAATAGGAAACAAATCTACAAAATTCATTTTCAACACCTGTTAATATTTAACTAATTAACATCCACATCCAGAAATAATATTCTGTAGATTTTTATTCATCATAGATAGGTAATTATCGCTACTATCACTTGGAGCCATTTCCATTGTGTAAAGTATTTCTATAGACACTCCTGTTTCTGTGACGAGAGAGTTAACTGCTGTTTGGTCAGTATATTCTTCAACGAATAATACAGTAATTCCTTCTTCTTCAATGTGCTCAACGACTTCAGCAATATCTGCTGGTGAAGGTTCTCCTTCAGGATCTAGCCCATGCAGTGTGATAATTTCAATATCATATGCTACGGACATGTACGAGTATGCATTGTGATTAGCAACTATTGTTTTCTCTTGACCAGATATTGCACAAGTTCCTTCATCTCCAAATGCAGATACATATGCAATATGCAAGTCCATTAGTTGGTTACTGTAATTATTTGCATTAGTACTGAAACTTGAAGATCCATTCGGGAATGTTGAAGACATTGCATCGAGAACAAGATTGACTTGTGCTCGGAAAGCCATAGGGCTCAACCAACTGTGTGGATCATATGTGAATGCATCTTCACCATCGCCAGCATCAATCTCATCACCGTGGTCATCATGGTCATCATCATCACCGTGGTCATCATGGTCATCATCATCGCCGTGGTCATCATGGTCATCATGGTCATCATCACCGTGGTCATCATGGTCATCATGGTCATCATGTCCACCTTCACCCATTACGATAAAGAATGCAACGTCGTTTGGTAATGCGAATCCATAGTCACCCTCAGCTTCAATGTGAATCACAACCGCTCCAACTGCATGGTGACCCTCTTCATCAGAATGTTCGTCGCCACCCGGGCCACTATCTGCTGCGGTCCACATCAAGCCTGCTGCTTGACAATCGGATTCAGTAGTAAGAGTCATGTTTATTGTGTGTGAGTTCATATCGTAGCATACCATTTCCTCAGGGAATGAAAGAGTGTGAGCGACTCTATCGGCATGAATTTCTGGTAAATCGTGATCTTCATGATCTAACCACACATGTCCTGCAGCTTCACATTCTTCTTCTGTGGACTCGTAGTTCTCGTGAGTCTCTGTATTGTGGCACATCTCATCTCCATGGTCATCGTCGTGATGATCGTCTCCAGTCCACATGTGGCCTGCAGCTTCACATTCTTCTTCTGTTGCTTCATAGTTTTCATGAGTCTCTGTGTTGTGACACATCTCATCATCATCATCACCGTGGTCGTCATGGTCATCATCATCACCGCGGTCGTCATGGTCATCATCATCATCATCACCGTGGTCGTCATGGTCATCATCATCATCACCGTGGTCGTCATGGTCATCATCATCATCACCGTGGTCGTCATGGT
>PATZ01000005.1 GCA_002712575.1 Methanobacteriota archaeon | reverse complement strand
AAAATTTCGAATACTCCTCCACTGTCTAAAGTAAATCCAAAAATTGTGGGCTCAGTGGCCAAATAAATCGCCAAAGGAATCATTGCAATAGTTAGAAACTTAGAAACATTAAAACTAATTTTCTCATCCAAAATATCCCTAGAAAAAGATGCTATAATTGCATTTTGTAATGTGTCTGCACTGGAACAAACCAATGCAATAGATAATATTACAAACGCTATTATTAGTATTGTACTTATGTCTTCAATCAAATAAAAGAAAGAAACTGCTGGGTCTTCAACAGCGCCTTGTCCTGCTACTGCTGTTCCCAGAAAACCCATTATAAATACCAAAGGAAAAACAATCAGTGAAGCACCAATCGCCCCCTTTCTTAATGCGTTTTCATTTTCGCTTGCCCAAGCTCTTTGCCAATTGCCTTGTGAAAACATCTCGGCAGCAGTAATCGCGACCACAAGTGCAAACCCTGATTTAAATGTCGAAGTATCACTTATACTTCCATGATACCATTCCCATTGAATATCTTCAGGAGTATATGACTTGGCATCAGAAATCAAACTATTTATGTCTAAAACAAATAGTATCATCAGTAAAGATGTAATTAAAATCATTATTGACCATGCTTGAATTTTATCTGTTTCAAGGGATGCAGGTAGTCCGCCATATGCAGTATATCCTGCAGTAACAATACCTACCGCAATCATAGGAAATAAAGGATTCATTCCAACTAAAATTTCCATCACTTTACCAATAGCGATGAATTCTGCAAAAAGGAATGTGAACATATACAAAATTGAAATTAATCCAACATAAATTTGCATTGGCCTTCCAGCACGGGATTTAGCATAATCGGCAAGTGTAACGCCATTGGGTATTTTTTTTCTGATAATTGGTCCTACGTAGGCAAGAAGTAGAAAAGGAGTTGATGCCGATAAAGCATAACCAAAAACATCCCAGAATCCTCCATAGTATCCTACTTCCGAAGGACCCAAAAGAATCCAAATACCCATTCCTGATGCAAAAAGACTCAGAGTAATACTCATGGAATTTTGAGTTCCTCGGGCAGATAAATATTCGTCATTATTAATTTCTCTTTTTGATGCCGCTTTGTATCCTATATATCCAAAGAGTCCAAGTGTAATTATTATCAATATGTATGCGATTTCTATATCCATTTCTCATTCCTCCGCTGGAATTACCCAGATCAGGTTCAAGGGTCGTTACTTTCTTTCGTAACCTCTCAGCCAAAGCTCCCCAAAAAANTNGGAGTNATATTTCCTATTCAATGTTNCTAACTAATTATTCGGATCTCATAAACGGATAATCCCATTCTTGTGGCACTTCTAGTGTNCTTTTTATTGAACGTGGACTTATCCATCTGAGTAGNTTTAATGGNCCNCCNGCTTTATCATTAGTTCCGCTTGCTCTAGCTCCTCCAAATGGTTGTTGAGCAACTACTGCTCCTGTTGGTTTATCATTAATGTAAAAATTTCCTGCAGTAAATCTAAGTGCTTTGAATGCCTTTTCNATATNTATCTCATCATTGGCGAAAATTGAGCCAGTNAGTGCATAAGGCGAGGATTTATCGCAAATTTGNAGTATCTCTTCAAACGATTCGTTATCATACACATANACTGTTAAAACTGGGCCAAATATTTCNTCTACCATCGTTTCAGAATCAGGNTCATTAGTTACTATGATTGTCGGTTCAATAAACCACCCCACTGAACTATCATAATTTCCNCCTACTNCTACTTCACACGATTGATTTTTCTTTGCTCTATCTATGTATCCAGAAATTTTATCAAANGATCTTTCATCTATCACTGCAGTCATGAAATTTGTAAAATCTCTCGCATCTCCCATNTTGATTTTTCTTATTTCATCAAATAATTCATCGGNAATATTGTCCCATACTGATTTNGGTATGTATGCTCTACTCGATGCAGAACATTTCTGNCCCTGNTANTCAAATGAACCTCTGAGTAAAGCGACCAATAATCCTCTATGNTCACAATTCTCGTGAGCNACGATGAAATCTTTACCTCCTGTTTCTCCAACAATTCTCGGATAGGAACGTAATTTCGGAAGGGCAGTACCTATTTCTTGCCACAGTCCTTGGAAAGTTGATGTTGAACCAGTAAAATGTAAGCCAGCAAAATCAGGGTTAGATAATGCAACTTCAGTAATTTCAGCACCAGATCCAGGAAGGAAATTAATCACTCCATCTGGCAATCCAGCTTCCATCATTAATTGCATCAATAAGTAATTCGAGTAATATGAATTACGACTAGGTTTCCAAACAGAAGTACAACCTACTATTGCGGGAGCGCTNGGGAGATTTGCAGCAATACTTGTNAAATTGAATGGNGTTATTGAAAGTACAAATCCCTCAAGTGGCCTTATTTCAGTAGAATTTTTTACNCCTNTNGGGGAGACTAAAGGTTGAAAATCTTCATGAAAACCACGAGCNTAATAACAATTAAAGCGCCAGAAATCAATTAATTCGCATGCAGAATCAATTTCAGCTTGAAAAACAGTTTTTGATTGGTTTAGCATNGTCGCTGCGTTTATTTTCATACGCCATTCTCCAGCCAATAGGTCTGCACATTTCTCAAAAATCTTACATCTCTCTTCTAATCCTAAATCTATCCAAGCCTCCTGNGANTCAACGGCAGATCTACATGCNTCTTCCATTTCTTTTTTCGATGCTAAATGAACCCTAGCAATGANATGTTTATGGTTATGNGGAATTACTTGCTCGGCAATATTACCTGTAAAGATTTCTTTTCCNTTTATTATACAGGGTATGTCAATAACTTCACTCATTTGTTTATCTAATTCATCTTGAATCTTTACNCGTTCTTCAGAACCTGGCGCATATCCAAGTATTTCTTCATTGACTGGCTGTACATTCATGGCCATCCGTATGAGCATATCTTCTATATTGTTACGCATTACTATTCAGCTAAGACCAAGAGTCAGGCTCGTCTTTCTTATGCTTCTTACCTATTCTATAACAAGACTTGCACAAAGCTACTCTTCTAGATTCACTCGAAAGGCCGGAGTCTCCCCAAACATCTACTGCCCAATCATATGCCTTTTTCCTTCCTCCAATTTTTTTATCTGCCCAATTGTCACAACCGGCCACATCACATTTTATTTCTCCAACATACTCCTTTTTCTCAACATCTGATTTTCCTGAAGTTGAAGCAGTAGCTTTCCTCCTTTTGCGGGCATTAGCCTTGAATCCCATATTTTACTCCTCCACATAAATTAATTAGAACATTTCCTTCTATCCTATATATCAAATGGTCCACCGATTGAAGCAATTGATGCATCTCTATCAGGACCAACACCGATACTAACAATGGGTATTCCTGATAATTTCTCAATTCGCCTTACATAATTTAGCATATCTTGTGTTAAAGCACCAAAACCAATATTTTCGACCCTAGACTTATTTGCCATTTCTATCCATTCAGTTTCTGTCATGGCTTCAAAACCCGGATGAGTTTCATAAATAGGTTCACATTTGGCCAACTCTACACTTGTTGTTGGCATCATATGCAGTAATTTGCCTTCCATTTCATATCCTATACAGATTTTAATTTCATCTAAACCTCCTAATACATCTAATTTTGTTAGAACTAGGCCCGAATAACCATTTAATCTATTACTTTCTTTCAAAGCAACAATATCTAACCAACCTGTTCTACGTGGNCTTCCGGTAGTTGTCCCGAATTCATTTCCAACTTTGGCCATGTGCATTCCCGGGCCTTCTTCCAGAGAAAGCTCTGAAGGAAATGGTCCATTACCTACTCTTGTTGTGTATGCTTTGGTTATTCCAAAACATTGCTCAACATGCCCGGCATGAATCCCGGCTCCATGTGTGGCGTTGGCTCTACATGTAACTGAAGAGGTGACATATGGATATGTGCCTTGATCTATATCTAACATTGCTCCTTGTGCACCTTCAAGTAAAACATTTTCATCATTTTTTAATGCAAAATCTATCATCAAGCCAGTTGGTTTAATGGAATCTGAATATCTTTCTAAAATCCATTTCAGGTCTGATTGTAATTTTTCCCATTCTATGCTAGGCTNAACTCCTACCGATTCAAGTTGACCATTCATTCTTTTAGTGGTATTTTGTAAATATTCNACATCANCTACTATATTGTTGATATCTGCAAATCTTATTCCNACTCTTTCGATACGGTCACGGTATGCTGGNCCTATTCCTCTTCCTGTTGTACCTACNACTTTGTCTGCACTGTCATATAGCCTATGGAAAGGAAGAATTACTGANGCACGTTCACTNATGAACAACCTCTTTCCTTCTGGACGCTCTCCTGATAGTTGATNCCATCTGTCTAATTCTTCCTCTAAAACCCANGGATCNATTACCATTCCATCTCCTAANACCATGGAACAATGCNGTGATGAAATACCAGATGGTATCTGATGTAATTTTAGTGTTGTATCGCCATAAACTACAGTATGTCCAGCATTATTCCCTCCTTGGAATCTAACNGCCCATGTCGAATTGGCCGCTAGTTGGTCAATGGCTTTACCTTTTCCTTCATCTCCCCATTGGGCTCCAAGTATTACAGTGGCAGGCACATACCGTCTCCCAGCGCTGAAGGTGTTTGAATACTTTGTACNGATTGTAATAAAAATCAATTTATATTTTCATNATTTTTTATATTTCTCTTCGAATCCTTTCATAAATGTTACAAGNTCNATTACGCTATCTANAGAGATATAATTATACAAACTCGCCCTTATTCCTCCTACACTACGATGCCCTTTGAGCCCTCCTAGTCCATTTTCCAATGCTTCCTCCAAAAAAACACCCTCTAATGATTTATTCTCCAGCCTCCAGGTTACATTCATTTTAGATCTAGAATCTATTGCCGCATGTGGTTCCCAAAAATCAGTCCTATCTAATTCCTCATATAGCAATCTAGCCTTTTCTTCATTTCTTTTAATTGCGCCTTTCATGCCTCCATTTCTCTCCAACCATGAAAATACACGCCCAAGAACAAATATTCCAAATGTATTCGGTGTATTGAACATAGATCCTTTCTCAATGTGAGTATTGTAATCAAGCATTGTAGGTATATCATCTCCGATCCGAGAAACTGCCCATGGCGAGAGAATAACGAGAGTTACTCCACTTGGCCCAAGGTTTTTCTGTGCACCAGCATAAACAATATCATGNTTCGAAATATCGATATNTACTCCAGTAATGTCTGAACTTGCATCGACAATCAGNGGNTTACCATCGCTTTTTGGAAGATGATGATACTGAGTACCATATAGAGTATTGTTAGAAGTATAATGCAAATATACCGAATCTTCTCTGACCTCNTAGTCTCCATTTTGTGGAATATTCTTGAATCCATTTGATTCATCACCCCATATCTCCTTTGCATCTCCTATTCTTTTTGCCTCTTTTAGAGCCTTTTTTGACCATCCTCCTGTAATTAGATAGTCGGCCTTTTCNCCTTCTCTAAGTATGTTCACNACAGTCATATAAAATTGAAGAGATGCTCCTCCTTGTAAAAATAGTACTTCATATTCATCGGGNACNTCTAGGACTCTTCTTACGCTCTCTCTTGCATCATCTATGACCTTTTGAAAAACTTCACTTCTNTGAGAAATTTCTAGTAATCCAAAACCACTNTCATTTAAATTGGGTAGCGATTCTACTACTTCTTTGATGACTTCTANAGGCAATCCTGCAGGTCCAGCGCCAAAATTATGTATCCGCCCGTCACTATTCATAGAACTATGAAGGCGCAACAGGTCTTTGACTACATCGGAAAAAATCTCCCATTACAGGGTGAAGTTCATTTCCATAATACGTGACCGAAGAACGTGATTTGTGTCGGACTTGTTATGTTGCAGGGTGCTAGGCATGTACATATTTCATCTTTGAATAAAGCTTCTAAAGAATGTAAAATTCCTATTAACATAGTTGAATTACGTACGTCATTGGAATTACTAAATCAAGATATTGACGCTTTAATTATTCCAGGGGGAGAATCAACTACAATGCGCCTTACCGGTAATTCACCAAGTTCACTTCTTCTACCTAATCTCTTAGATTGGTTAAGGAATAATTCAAACATACCTGTGCTTGGAACCTGTGCAGGAGCAATACTACTAGCCGATCCTCAAGATGGAAAAGAATCTTTGATTAATGCCTCNATTGATAGGAATGCATATGGTAGGCAAATNAATTCTTTTCAAGCAGAAGTAGTGACTAAATTATTTGATNGGACTTTTCCTGGGATTTTTATTCGTGCACCAAGATTTCATTCTGATGTATCTGCCGAAAATATTATTGCAACCTGTGGNGACGAAATAGTTGGTGTAAGGAAAGATAACAAAATAGCTCTNACTTTCCATCCTGAACTTTCCGGAGATGTTGCNTTTCATCGTTGGTTAATAGAACAAGCAAAAACTGTCATGGAGGGCNAAAATGTCAATCAATCTTAATCTCCCNCAGNNNCCTAATTTATATGANGCACCAGAAAAATCTGATGCTGAAGGATGTATNCAATGTCAAATGGGCAGCAAACTCGTTTTATTTATTACTGGACATTGNCACTGGCAATGCGATTATTGCCCTCTTTCCGAAAATCGTAGAGAGATAGATTGGATGTATGCCAATGAAAGGAAGTGTGAGAATTTTGAACAAGTAATAGAAGAAGCACATGCAATGCGTGCNACTGGTGCTGGAATAACTGGAGGAGATCCTCTAATGGCTAAAGACCGAACTCTAGAAGGCATAAAGCGTTTGAAGGAAGAGTTTGGCTCTCAATTCCANATTCATATGTATACTAGCATACCATTNCGTCCCGAATGGGCAAAAGATTTTGCAGAAGCAGGTTTAGATGAAATAAGATTNCATTTTTTAAATCTAGAATCAGGCAAATACAAAGAAACAATTGCAGCCTGTTCAAAGGCNGGAATATTCACAGGAGTCGAAATTCCNTGTGAGCCAGATAAAGAAACNGAATTATTCTCTTTAATAGAAGAACTAAGAGATTTCCAGATNTNTTTTATCAATATAAATGAANTAGAAATAACAGTAGGAAATCATGATAATATGGAATTAAGAGGTTTTAATNTATCTACAGANATAACNGCCGGAGCTAATGGTTCAGCCGAACTAGCAATATCTCTCAAANAAAGAGTAAGTGCAGCAGAATTAGGNATTCCAGATATTTTGGACGGAGAAATAAAAGAGCCATACGGGTTTNATGTTAAATTTTGTACTGCAGTTTACAAAGATGCTGGTCAACTACGTAGAAGGTTTCTTCGAAGNGGNGAAGCGACAATAGCGCCTCATGAAAATCTAACCGAAGACGGNACGATAGTCTTTGGTGCNATTTCTTCATCNGAAGAAGANCAAGATAAGTGGATATCAGAAATAATGAAAGAAACAAATCTTCCTCGTAGATTCTTATACTGGGATTCAGAATATCAAAGGATTGAATTGCCATTAGTAGTTGCTGAATCAATTGCNAATGTTATAGACGCACCCGTATCATTAGTGGAGGTATTGCCTACATTNGAAAGATTAGAAATGACTGTAATATGGTTAAATNAATNGATAAATTATATTTNTTTTTGAACACATTCATAGAGTTTAGTATAANTAGTATGTTCGTGCCTGTCAGAAGATTAGATTTGANTAATCNAAAAATTAATCCATTTCGNCGNCTNTCTGCATCTCAAGTTATAGCATGGAAAAATTGTCCAAGGCTTTGGTATTATGGTTGGAGAGAACGGCTCAAAACGCCACTCCCTCCTCAAATAATTAGAGGTAACGCTGTTGAAGAGTGCATTTGCAGAGTTCTTCGCGATTCTCCTCTTTACATCGGACCAGAGACNAATCAAGATATGGTTTCACCAATCGATGAAAATGGCTCTCCAGATTTAGATAGAGTCGAAGGNTGGCCTGGTCCTTCTCTGGAATTAAGAGATAAGAGTATGTGGCCTAAAGATCGCAGTGAATTAGAAAAATGGGCTATTGAGAGAATAAACTATCATTTTCAAGGATGTTGGGAAAGAGCTGTAGAGGATTGGGAATCAAACCCTAACCGTATAGGAGATTCTACAGATATTAGTATCGATGAGGGATTAAATATGACTATTGCAGGTATAAGAATGCACATGGATGAGTTACAAAAATGTATTGAATCTGGAGAAAATAAAAATTTAAAACTTTGGAGAGAGGGTAAATTTAGGGAGCATTGGCCGTCTCCTGATGGTTTTCCGCGGAAATGGGAAAAAACAAATCCAGCAGCTTCAGAAGGGGAAATTTCTTGGGTAGAATCATGGGAATATGCTAGGCCATGGTTTGTCGATCCCGATGCCTCTCCCTTTTCTCAAACGACATCACACCCAGATGGTTGGTTTCAAGGTGAATATGATTTAGTCTATAGATGGTCAGGAAAACCAACTATAATCGACTTGAAAGCATCTTTAGGAAAAGGTGATCGTTCTGCAGGTTATATTGAGCAATTAAGATTGTATGCTTGGTTATGGTGGGAAACTCATGATCGTAGTGATCAAGTAGAAGGTTTGGAAATATGGTATTTAGGAACTGCAACATCAAAACATGTCCCCGTTCCAGATAAAGATACTATGACTAAATTAAATACTGAATTGCTAGAAATTTACAATCTAATTCATGCCCGTGATCCAGATATTTCTGATTGCCCNCCTCTCCCCTCNCCACTTAATTTATTTAACAAAGGAGGAATGCCAGCAAANCCTCCANTAGATGNTGATCCCAANTCACGNTGNAAGGTTTGTGAATTACGTGCTATNTGNGAAAATAGTGATTATGAAACAGAACTCCCTTCAATGAATAGAATAGAAAGATTNGGNCACTCTTGGCCAGTAACTCCTCTCGGAAAAATAAAAACTAGATTTTCAGTTACCGGTGAAGTAATTCATCTAAANGGNCCAGAGATATCNGANAAAAATGATATTGAATTAGATTTCACANTACAGCACGGTTATGATCGTGCCAAAGTCAGAAATCATCGAAATGGNGGTTTCAAAAATATNTCNCGATCAATTTCTGAAGGNTCNCAAATCAGAATAGATAATGCCCTATCTTCATTATGGAAAGGNCAATTGGTGATNGATTTAGANGATAAATCNAAANTAAGTATACTAAANGACTCATTTGATGCTCCTATTGTTGATGTNGAAACAAGAATTAGTGTGGCTGGNAGAGTATGGTCTATTGATGCCTTTCCCGATGCAAAAGGAATTAGGAGATGGTCAATAACTCTAGTNGATAAGTCCGGATCAGGAGGAAGCGTTGCATTNAAGCAATTTATACCTANTTCTGCTGCTGCAATNGTTAGGGGCGATGAAATAGCTATACTNAACGGAGAATCNGGAGAATTTGCNGGGAGGCCTCAGATAAAAATTGGCCCAGGTTCTAGAGTTGTTATTCTCAGAGANGCTGAAGACATTNCTCCTTTCTAATNATTTGGCGCCGAGAGAGGGATTTGAACCCCCGAATCCAAGGATAATGGATTTCGAATCCATCGCAATACCGGGCTATGCGATCTCGGCTTTNCTNNTNCCAAACTTGGATTAGAAATAAGTCTGACTAGTATGTCCGAAGGNCATGCACATTGAAGTCGAGAGTCAAGGAGAAGTNTTTAGTTTAGANTCCAAAACTCCTTTATCTATTAANCAAATNTTAAGTAAATTGGAAATNCCTCCTTCNACCGTACTTGCAGTTTATGATGGAACTATTCTTCCACATACTTCTGTAATTGAATCTGATATAANATTGGAACTCATCATAGTTTCCTCNGGTGGNTNATTAAATAATTCCTATCATATTCCAATTAATAGAAAATATCATATTCAATTTTCTCTAATATTATTTCTTTCTCAATATTTACTCAATGCCATTATCCTAGTCAAACCACTTTAGAGTCTAAATTTGATATGGTGATATATTAGAAAATCATTGTTTAGCGCGCTTACGGGAAGCTTTTCTTCTACGAAGCTTCTTTTTTCTCCATTTCCAACGCTGTTGCCCCCGCTTCTTCCATGCACGAGAGCCACGCTTCATTCGAGCCGCCGACTTACTGCCCNTATATGAGCGATTCGTGTATACTTGTTTTTCTGTGGTGGGCAATACAGGATTCGAACCCGTGTCACCGGCTTAGAAGGCCAGCATGATATCCAGACTACACCAATCGCCCGTTAGGNCTACGCGGTNGCCTCTCTTTGATGAACTTAACACATGAGCCAGTCTACTTCATTTGGTTTTGAAAAACTTAGCACATTTGGGACATCTTGTCGGAGCACTCACTCTTCTTCTCTCCCATGTATGTCCGCAATCTCCACATATCCATTGCCTTTCTGGTAATTTCTCCAAAACTTGCTGTCTTAATTCTCTTAATATTTCTGAATCTTTTAATTTTGGTGCAGGAGCAATTTTACTAACAAGTGAACTGTGTTCATTATCATGTTCAGTAAGTCCTGCTGCATGTATCAATTCATGTACNAGTGTGTGTAAGTACAATTTTTCATCTCTAGTAAGAATTGGATTAAGTGCAATTGTAATTGCGCCAGGAGACAATCTCAACCTTCTTCTTCTAAATAGCTCATTATGATCGCATTCAAATCTTGTAAATCCTAGCCGCGTCTCTCCTTTTTCTGTCCAGATTAATTTTACTTCCTTATTCAAATGATTAAGAAAAGGGGCATTTTTACCTTTAAGAAGAGATTTTATTTCTTCTATAAGCCCATCAGGTATACTCGGTGTTTTTGGAATACTGGNCATCTTCTCTCTCCTGCCTGTAACTTCGTATTCCATTCTCCTTAAATGGTCACCGTCAAACGGATAATCAAAGGGCGTGTGGCGCAGCTTGGAAGCGCGCTTCCTTGGCATGGAAGAGGCCCCGAGTTCAAATCTCGGCACGTCCACCATAAATAAATAAAAACTATTAATTTAAGATTTTACTAAACCTAAGTNTTAATCATTTGTTCAAATAATTATGAATACCTAGATATTGATGTATTCATTTGATTATTTATTAACTATTTTTATTGTCATTTGAATTACTTTATTTATATTTATTGTTTATTCAAATATTATAGATAAAATAATCTTTTCGAACGAACAAATAATAAACCTAATGATAAGTCGCAACGTCATGATAGATAAAGCGAAATTAGAATACATATGGCTAGACGGTTATGAACCAACTCAGAATATGAGGAGTAAGACACTAATTCGGAATAATTTTTCTGGTAGTATTGAAGAATGTCCGATGTGGTCTTTTGACGGATCTTCTACCAAACAAGCAGAAGGAGGAAGTTCAGATTGTTTATTGAAACCCGTAACTATTTTCCCTGATCCACAAAGAATTGATGGCTTCCTTGTGATGTGTGAAGTTTTGAATGCGGACGGTACTCCGCATCCAAGTAATGGAAGGGCAACAATTGAAGAAGATGATGATGACTTTTGGTTTGGTTATGAGCAGGAATATTTCATCATGGACGTTGATACCCAACTTCCTTTGGGTTTCCCTGTCGGAGGTTATCCTGGTCCACAAGGGCTNTATTATTGTTCGGTCGGTGGAAAGAATACACACGGAAGAGGACTTGTTGAAGAACATGCAGACATGTGCTTAGAAGCTGGTATAAATTTTGAAGGGATAAATCAAGAAGTCGCCTGTGGACAATGGGAATTTCAGATTTTTGCCAAAGGGGCAAAAAGAGCAGGAGATGAGCTATGGGTTGCACGTTATCTTTTGGACAGATTGACTGAGAAATATGGATATTACATAGAGTATCATCCTAAACCAATTAAAGGAGACTGGAATGGTTCTGGGATGCACGTAAATTTCAGCGATGGAAGGATGAGGGATGAAGGTGGAGAGCAACTTTTTACAAATATCTGTGAAGCCTTTGGTAAAAATATTGATGCACATATGTCCGTTTATGGAGCCCATAATGAACAAAGACTGACTGGACTACATGAAACTCAATCGATAGATCAATTTTCTTATGGTGTTTCTGATCGTGGTGCATCAATCCGTATACCGATTGGTACAATAGAAGATGGCTGGAAAGGTAGGCTAGAAGATAGGAGGCCTGCATCGAATGGCGACCCATATAAAATCGGGGCAGTNGTTATCAGTACTACTAAGTCATCATATTGATTTTTACAATATTAGCCACTTCATCTGCACATCCCCATGAGAGAGTTACCCCTGCTCCTCCATGGCCGTAATTGTGGATTACTTTTTTTCCTTTGATTAGCTCAAATTCAAGTCTAAGTTCATATCTAGACGGCCTTAAACCAACGGCTGCACCTATGATATTTCTTCTATCTAATTCAGGCCATAGTAATTCACACTTTGAAAGTATACTTTCATTATCTTCTTCTCTGATTTTTTCATCCCAATCTCCTAATTGAGCAGTCCCTCCAAGAACGGTTACATCTCTACGCGGAATCGTATATGTCAAACTTTCAGGTTGTTGATCGTATCGGCCAAATTTTGGATCTTGTTTGATGTATATAACTTGCCCTCTTACAGGAATTACTTCCTCATCATTTGATAGAGTTCTTGCTCCCAGGCCTGAACAATTTACGATTATTTCNCCCGGTACTTCTTCAATTTTTTCAAATTCATTGACTTCTATTAAGCCACCTAATTTCTTGAATTTAGATAGTAACCAAGGCATATAAAGGTGCATTTCTATAACTGGCGCCTCTAATTCCCATCCAAAATTGTANTTTTCTATTATTTCGTTGGATTCAAGAATTCTGAAGTGAGGAATATCTCTACTCCAACCAGGTGGATCGGTTTCTTCTTCCAAATACTCTCTTCCGAGTCGCATAGTAATACATTCTAAGCCTTCATTTTTCAATCTTAAAAACTCCTTAAAAGACTCCGATGACCATTTATTTGTTTTTTCAATTGGCTCTACAAGGAATGGATACCACCATGCTGCAGCCACATCCGAAACTGTATTTGGACTAAATTCCTTGGAAATTATTTTTACATTGTATCCTTGTTCTAATAATCTTATACCAGTTGACAAGCCTGAAACTCCTGCGCCAACTATTGTAATTTCCATGTATTGTGATGTAGGTGAAGTAAATTATCCCGTCGGTATTATAAATTTTGTATTGAACTCTCATTTTGATAGATTAGAATTAATGAGAAGTATCTTGAATAAATGTCTCTCTGCAACGTATGGTGATTAGTTGCCTAAAGTGAAGAGGCCAAAAAAAGGATGGTATAGAGTTACCAAAAAAAGACCTTTTCGAGGTTCTCCAGTTAAGCCAAGTGAAAGAGGATTGCCCCCCTGTCCTGCTTGTGGCCAGTGGACGATGCAAAAGGATAACAAACGAAATGAATTATTTTGCGGTCTATGCGGAGCAATAATGTAAGTGTGCGAAATCCAATATGCTCATACCTTCTCGGAGGTATGCCACTGTGATGAAAAACCGCACCGGATGCTTTGTACATCAAGAGTGATGGGCGATCTGAGTGGCACCAGGATTTGTTGATAATGAATAATGAGAAAATCATTGTAGATTCTCAAAATAGAAAATTCAGAATTCCTAATCCAACTAGGCTAACAAAAGCCCCCGATGATATCAGAATAGCTAGAAAAAGTAGTCCATGGAAAATTTATTTTAGTATGATAGGTACTGTTCTTCCGGCCTTTTTTTTATTATATACCTCTCTTTTCATCATTGTTGGAATTATGGATGGCAACCCAATAATGACATTATCAGGTAGCCTTTGTAGTCTACCTCTCCTTTTCATTATATTACGTCTGTACAGACCTAGATTAATACATGTTAAATTAGCTTCTCCAAGTGTGAAAGGACAATATCTCCATCCTCTACCTTCTGGCGGTTCATTGCAAACAGATGTGAAGACAGAATTAAAAAGATACATAATAAGGGATGATTCTGTACTCGATTTACCTCCTACGAATCAATTATGGTTTGTTTTTATCTCAGTAGTTCTGATCGGAATTATCGTTTCAGTCTTATTTTTCTCTCAATCTACTGAATTCTTTGGAGTATTATTATTTGTAATCATTGCAATCCCATTGTGGTTAATTGGATTTTCTTTACCTGTACTTGCTTGGTGGGGAACTTCTACACAATCATTAGGTCTACCTACAAAGAGAAGAGATGCTGAGTCATGGTTANTAGCAGGCATGGCCTCAGCATTTCCAGCATTTATCTTCAATAGTTTTTTTGCACCTGCAATCATCCCTTCTACATTCCCTTTATGGGCTAGTGATTTATGCTTACTTGCAATCAGTGCTCCATTTTGTGAAGAAATTTTTAAAGGAATCGCAGTGGCGGTATTTTTACCATCAATAAAAGGACCAAAACATGGCTTTCAAGTAGGTTTTACTGTAGGTTTAGGCTTTGCTTTGATAGAAAATTTTCAATATATTGGAATCTCATTAATGGGCGGACCCTTGGGGATAACCATTACAATCTTGATTAGGGGAATTGGATCTATTCCCGGTCATGCAGTATGGACTGCAGTAACTGGTACTGCATTGGGTTGGTTAGTTAAAGAAACAGATTTCAAGACTAATTTAGAATGGTATGCCAATTCCTGGTCTCAAGATGCNGTTGATTTTATCGAAGGTGTAGGTATTGATTTTGATGGAGATGGAGATTTATCTGGTTATGATAGTTCAGAAATATCTTTTAATTCAATTCTAGAAAAAAATAATTCAGATTCAGTCAAACCTAATTCTCCTTGGCTATTGTTAGACAGTTCTGGTAAAATATTTAATCAATTTGAGATTGAAAATTCCCAAAAATCAACTAATTTATTTAATGATGGATCATCTACGACATCTATTTCTCCTTTAACTTCAGGTATAATGCCACCAAGGTCAATATCTGTGGCAATAGTGCTAGCCATCCTTGGACATTCATTTTGGAATGCCACTTCTTATCTATCCTACTTCCTTCCAGTATCTTACGGATTGGNTGAAACTTATTCTTCATTGATATCAATAACCTGGACATTAATACTGATTTTATCTATATTGTTCATAGCCACTCAATTATTGAAAGGCATAAAAATTATAGATTCAAATAACATTAATGAGTAAATCAATAAAATAGGATAATAGGGGAATGCTTCTTGATAACATATACTTACAGCAACATGGGGTCTGAATAGAAGTGACAACTGAACTATTGATTTCACTAATGTTAGTGGGAATACTATTATTGATATCTAGATTCTATGATTTCCTAGATTTAGGTGGTCTATTGGCTGCTTTAACAGTTGGACTATTAATATCTTTACTTGGTCATTGGACTTGGCTAATAGTTTTAATGTCTTTTNTAATAATGTCATCTGTAGTTACTAAATGGAAGTATGAAGAAAAATCATTACTTTCAGTTGAGGAATCTAATGAGGGCAAGAGAGGTTGGAAAAATGTTCTTGCCAATGGCGGAGGNGCTTCATTAATTGCCATAATTAATTATCTTTTAGGAGGTCATGATTNTGCTTATGCGGCATTTTGTGCGTGTGTAGCAGTTGCTTCTTCGGACACTCTTGCATCCGAAATAGGAAGTTTAGATCCCAGAACCAGAATCATTACGACTTTAGAAGCCGTTCCTGCAGGAACTAATGGAGGAATGTCTCCTACTGGGACTGTAGCTGCCTTTTATGGAGGGCTGATAGTTGCAATAATTTCTACCCTTTTGGGGGCCTTGAATGGAGATCCACATCCTCCATTTTTCCTTTTCTTATGTATTACAGTAATAGGTTGGCTTGGTTGCCAATTAGATTCTTTACTAGGGGCATTATTCGAGAATCGTGGCTACCTCGGAAAACATAGTGTGAACTTCATATCAACAATTTCTGGTGCTATTTCTGCGGTATGGGCGATTCAATTTTTTCTTTAAACTTCTAAATAAATGGGTATTATCATGTCTTCAAAAAGATACAATTGTCATCAAATATTAATATTATTATTAATCACATTTTTGTTTATTTCTTCATTTTCAAGTGCTCAAACAGTTGAGGAAAACAATGGCCCAGGAATTTCTTATGATTATCCAGAAAATCACATGCTTTTCATCAAAGGAGATGAAGAATCTCCATTTTTAGATAGAAATTGGTCGGTTTTGACTGGCTTTCCACAAGGTAGCGTTTCTTTTAGTAGAACCAGTTCAACTTTAAATCCGAACATATTAAATGTTCAATCCTCTCCTATTGAGGAGCCCTTTAGATTTGAAGGTAATATTTCTGTAACCTTGTTTGCTTCTTTAGAAGGTGGCAGTAGTAATTCCTGTGAGGCTTCTGATTTTTTACCCAGCCCNGTTGGTTCTGAGACTCAATTCGAAATCTCTTTGTTAATGGGCGGAGTTTCTGTTATTTCTAATCAATATACAGAATCTATTTCAATGTCTGAAGGCTACACTTCTCCTCATGAGTTTTCAGTACAAGGAGGGNAAATTAATGTTAGTTTAAGTAAAGGTGACACTATAGACTTGTCAATAAATGTCAGACATGAATGCGTAGAATCGGGGGCACTTTTATGGGGGAATTATGACGTAACATCTGGAATAATGTTTGAAGGACAAATATTGGATATCAATATTGAAGCATTAGTTGATGCAAATCGGATGGTTAGGGTAGAGATGACTCCAATTTCTCCATGGGGATTAGATGATTTTTCTCATCAAATTTTTGAGATCGTTGGGCCAACCGAATGGAGTAGTATGTATCACGGAAAATGGGATAATGAAGATTTAAGGCAGTATCATTTCGAGAATCCTCAAGGAATCAGAGTTGGAGAAGATAATAGAACAACTTACACATGGTCGTCTGATAAACCGTTGAAACCAGGCAATTACATGGTTGATATGTGCATAGATCTCTCTGACCAAGATCCAGTTAATGACTGTAATATAATTATTATTTTACGTTTTATTGTACCTGATGATCCACAATCTCTAGTCAATGGAACATGGGCAGCAATTATCATCCCAATAGGTATTTTTGGATGGATATTTATTTCACTCAAGGAAGCAATGTTACCTCTCCCTGCATACGGTGTGATTATACTACTTGCTTTTGCTAGTCTTGGTCCTGCAATTGAATTACCTGATATTGATTCTGAACCGTTCAGGGACAATGGTGCTGTGCCACCATTTATGTTGATTTCTCACAATCCTGATACAAATTCTATGACCCTTTCTGACATAATGGAGGATTCAGACATTGTCGTTATTGGTATGTTCCAACACGGCTCTCCGAATGCATTACTCCAATATGATGATTTTTCTAAATCATTAAGGAATTCAGAATTAGATATTTCATATGTTCAGATAGCGACTGGTGAAGGTTTGGAAGCAAGTTATTTAGATTCTTATTCAGAAAAACTAAACAATTCCTGGCCACTTTTAATAGATGAATATGACTCTAGAATGGGCTTATCTCTGCCAAATAAAGCTTCTGATGCTGTTTTAGTTATTGATTCTGCGGGATTCATTACGGAATGGAAGCCAGGCTCAATGTCTTCATCAGAAATTGAAGAAGCATCAATAAAAGCCTCTTTTGGATCTGGTAACAATCCAATTCAGATTATTTCACTAGTTTTTTCGACAGCATTTCTGCCGCTAATTGTTTTGGCAATGCCCAGGGAGAGACAATTCAAATTCCCTGAAGAGCCTTTGATACCTGGTGCAGGTAGTCTATTAATACTGTATTCTTCGGTAGTTGGATTTACATATTGGGCATTACCTGTTGCATTATTTTCTTCTTTAGGCCTAGGATTCTTTTGGATATGGATTGAACTTTTCTTAGCCTGTTTACTAACTTATCATGGTATTTCCATTTTGAAATTAGGTAAAATAATGGAAATTGAATTCTTAGCCAATTTAGCATATAATAAATTACCAGATAGTTATCGTTCTTGGAAATCTAAAGAAAGTTTTACTGAAGATGCATATCTTGGACTCTGGCTTGCTTGGCTTTTATGGTTAAGAGTTCCAGACATGATATCCCAAGGAATAGGCGGAATCGCTAGATCAGGTTTATTNGGGCCATTAATGGCTATTTTATTCCTTATTTTGTTTATTTTTTGTGCAGGGTTTTCAATAATTATTTTACGTAATTTGGCTTTAATTCTCGGCCCAATTTCAAGAATTTTTGGAGAAATGAGTATAGGATTAAGGCCTAGGGCATGGGGAATCGCATCGACTACATTCGGATTGTGGATATTATTCAGTATTATTTTTGGCCCTTTATCATAAATTTACCATTAATTCCATGATTATGACCGAGACCATCATAAGAGTAGGGTTTCTCGGCTTGATATCCCTATGGGGGTATAGTATAACCTGGTAGTACAGCGGGCTCCAGTTGCACGGGAATGACGACGAGATGGTTTTCTGATGGTATTGATGACCAACTGGAGCACCGACCTGTCGCAACCCGAGAGCGTGCGCCTGCCGGGTGCACGCTAGGCGGAAGACACCTGCTGATCTGGGTTCAAATCCCAGTGCCCCCACCACTTTTCATGACATTTTTTTAGCATATGTCAGTTTATTTGAATAAACATTCCTATTTCGCACATGTATGAGAGATGGGAAAGTTGCAATTCTCCTCATATTCATTTTAACAACTTCACTCATGGGCAGTATTTATTCAACATCAGATAATGTCGAAAAAACATCTCTAAATTTTAAATCTTCGATTGGGAATTTTGAAATCTTGCCTCAGAAAGATGTTACATGGCTAAATCCAGATCCTTGGTGGATGACTACTTCTTTGGATTCAGATAGAAACGGGATTCATGATTCTATTCAAAATGCAACCGGTATTGTAAATATNGGACTTTCTTTCTCACGAGAAATAACTGAAGAGGATAAAACAAATTTGATTAATATGGGATTTGAAATACGTCTGGAATTAAAGTCGGTAAATGCTCTTTTGTTAGGTCCNNTTGAGAGGCAACAAGCCATANNNTTAACAAATTTTGAAGATGTAGTTATGGTNGAAAGATATGGTTCAGTTATTTTTTATGGAGACATCCAAACCCCTTCTGTAAAAGCTAGTAATTCAAGTATTTATCCCGGAGCATGGGAGTTAGGAGTTACTGGCAAAGGAGTAAACATCGCACTTACTGATACTGGAGTTGATAATGAACACCCTGGATTGATGGATAAATTCGTAGCAGGCTATGATGCGGTTTGCTACAATCCCTCTGATCCTAATTGTGTTTTAGCAGGTTTTGGCCAAAGGCCAACTGATGGTACTTTCGACCCTGATGATGCAAATCAACATGGTACTGCATGTATGGGTATGGCCAGTGCAACAGGAGTTGAGGCCGATGGGAGTGTCTCTAATTTCACTGGCGCTGCACCTGATGCCAAACTAATCGATGTTAGGATAGGGACTGATGTTGGGGCAGGACCATTTGAGAATTATTTACTTGAACAAGAGTTCTATGAATCTGCAATGAATGGTATTCAATGGATTATAGATCATAGGGATGATGCTTGGCAAGGAGCACAAGAAGAAGATTATGGAATTGATATAATCTCTTTGTCGTGGGGAATAACAAGTCATGAAAATGGGGGTTCAGATGGGACAGATATGCATAGTAGAATATTAGATGAAGCAATGCTAGCAGGAATATCTGTTTCGGTAGCGGCAGGAAATGATGGCCCAGATAATGACGGTTTATCTGGGATGGGCTCATCATCATTATCTATTACAGTGGGGGCAACTGATGATCAGAATACGATTGATAGGAGCGATGATACTGTAGCAAGTTATTCTAGCAGAGGTCAAAGAAAAGATAATGGTAATGGTAACCCATTAGATGAATTAAAACCTGAAATAAGCGCACCCGGATCAAACATAATTCAAGCAGAAGCCTGCGTTACTAGTGGAGGTTGCAATAATTTCATTGGAGGAGATGCATCACAGAATACCTACACAAACAGAGGTAGCGGTACATCATATGCAACACCTTCTGTTTCTGGGATAATTGCATTATTAATAGAAGCGAATGAAGATTTGACTCCAATACAAATTAAAGAAGTACTCAAGCAAACATCTGAAAGAAAAGGAGAGCCAAGTGCTCCAGATATAGATCCTTATTGGAACAGAGATTTTGGATACGGCATGGTTGATGCATTTGCAGCAGTATCTCTTGCAATACACCTCAAAGAAACTAATCAAACATTCTCTATGAATCCATATATTCAAAATCATCTACTTTCTGTAAATTATGAAAATACATCTTCTTGCTTAGATTGCGTAGAGATAATAGGCCATACTTGGGGGCAAATGGGGAGTGTTGAAGGAATACAATATCGTGTAGATGATGGGCCTTGGGCTTTCTTTAATCCCAATCAGTCGGAAAATAATAATTCATCTTCTGAAGTAGGATCTTTAACTCCAATAATTTGGAATCTACCTATTTATCATAGTCAGCTATCTGGCACCTATCATGAAATAGAAGTAAGATCAACTTCAGGAGATCAGCATTCGCTTCCAGTACTGATTGATGTATATGTATCTCAGGATAGTATTCAAAATCAACCTTTTTCTATTATAAATCTTCTAATTATATGTTTATTTGTTTTTGTTGCAGGTTACTCAATTATGTCACAGAGGAAAAATGATACTGCTTTCAATATCTCTAAAAAATTCCATAATGGTTTTTTTAATTCTTCTAGAGTTGATGACACTCAGAAATTAGATTCTGACACAGCACTAGATGCACAATTAATCCATGAATGACGGTTTAATGCCATTTTGGTAATTTTTATCAATTCTTCTTAAAACCTTTAGCCATCCCTCGGCAGCCCATGGCAAGGTTCTCCGACCGTGCAAACAGCATACGTCCTACAGGAGTAAGACGTATGTTTGATATGGCTGGAGATGATACAGTACAATTTGGTCTCGGAGAACCAGATTTTCAACCTCCAGAATTAGCCATTGAGGCTTTTAACCTTGCAATGCAACAGGGTAAAAATAAGTATACTACTACTGCTGGTCTACCACAATTAAGAGAAAAGATAGCTAAAGAATGGTCTCATTTATCTCCAAATTTAGATCAATCAAACGTATGCATAACAATGAGCGGAACAAATGCACTTTTGGATGTGTTTCTGGCCATAGTAAATCCAGGAGATAACGTCTTAATCCCTGAACCATATTTTCCACTCTATCCTCAACATGCGGTAATATGTGGTGGTGAACCAAATTTCTATCCTTGTAATTTCGATAATGGTTTCGTACCAACAATTGCGGATTTAGAATCAAGAATAAACAAAAAAACAGTCGCAATATTAGTTAATTTTCCCAGTAATCCAACAGGTGCAACAGTTTCTAAAAATCAACGCGATAATTTGGTTGAGTTTGCCAAAAAGAATGATATATGGATAATTACGGATGAAGTCTATGATCGAATAATTTACAATAAAGAACATGTTTCGTTTCTGGGTGCTGGTCATGATAAATTGTTTTTAATTAATTCATTCTCAAAAACATTTGCAATGACAGGGTGGAGAATTGGATATGTACTCTCTCCTGATTCTGACGCCATGGTAGAAATAAATAAAATGCAATATTATGTTACTGCTTGTAGCAATGATGCAATGCAATATGCGGTATTAGAAGCAATGAATAAGGCTTCTGATTACCCGTCATTAATGTGTGCTGAATTTAAATCAAGAAGAGACTTGATATGTAATAGGCTCAACAAAATGCCAGGCGTTTCATGTCACATTCCAGATGGAGCTTTCTACGTCTTTCCAAAGGTCCATGTTGATGGATATAACAGTGAACAGTTAGCCATAGCTATTTTAGAAAAGGGAGGAGTACTTTGCTCCCCAGGAACTGCATTCGGAGAAGCAGGTGAAGGGCACTTAAGATTTGCTTACACGCTTGATAAAGCAGGAATATCCAAAGGAATGGATCGACTCGAAGAAGTACTTTCTGAATTAAGAGGAGAGTAACTTGTTACATTTAATTCTAAATATTCTATATTTTTCAATAGGATTTGCCATTCCACTCTCTTTGGACTTAATTAATTATTTCAATAGTAATGGAAAACAACACATACTTCTTTTATTAATACTCTTATTTTCTGCATTATTTTTATTCCTATATGGTCCACATATAATCTTTTTTGGCCTATTTTTAGGATCAGGCTGGAAATTATTAAATTTCACTTTAGATCATTTCTTGTAATTAATCATCATTAAGAAAACCAAAAGGATCATCACTATTTTCCTTTTTTTCGTTAGATAATTCCAGAGAATTTATATTCATATTTTTTAATTTTTCTTCTTGACCCAACATCCATTCTGGCATTTCTTTCATTCCACTTAATACTGAGAAAGTGGTAAATGTGGCCATAGGCAGAACTGAAATTGCGACAATTGAGTCAAGTAAGGCCTTTTCTGGAATGACAGCTTCATCTACTACAGTTTTTATTACTATTTTTTCTAACTGCATTTCATGCCATTGCTCGTAATCAATGCCCAACCAACCTAATGACAATGCCAGAAAAAATCTTGCAAATACCCAATAAAGAATCAAAGGCATCGTCCATGATATTCTCCCAAATCTTCCTAAAATATTCCTTAACAAATATGCAAAACCAATTAATCTAAAAGAAATCAATGGATGTATTCTAATTGCTGCCCATAATGCAACAAGATAACCTATTATTCCCAATTGAAATGCAGAGTCAGATTTAATCAAACTTTCCGGTACACCTTCCATTATTATAAGAGGAACAGCGATTAGGATTACTTGCAAAGGTATTGCCAATAATTGCAAACCACCATGAACTGTCATTATATCAAAATTATCTCTCTTTATTTTGTTATACACCAACCTACTCATTGCTCCATGTGGGGTTTTATAGGCATTCAATCTAGCTCTATCAATTAATTCAGGATCATTAATTCTCCTGCTTAATCCAGCTACAGCAATCCAACCTCCGTTATTTGAAACATAAAAAGGAGTATATCCACTCATTATTAATGCAAGTCCAAGAGAAATAACTCCATATGTTATTCCTGCTATGACAATCCAACTAATCATTTCCGTCCTTAGTCCTACACTCGCATTTTCAACATCTAGATCTATTAAATAAGCAATTGAGAATAGAAAGGTTGGAACAATTGTCACTTGACACATAATAATTATCAATAAGTGAAACCGTTTCAGTAAATTTCCGCCTACACTCACAAGCCCACGTCACATCCAACAGAGATAAGGCCTTCATTCGCTGACCATCTAAGAGTTATCATTTCCCCACATTTTTTGAAATTCCAAATTTTCTTCTCACTAAACTTCCACCCCATACTTTCATAGATAAAAGTTCATCCCAAATACTTGTACATGCGTAGTCTCTATTCTTATGTAATCGTTATCACCTTTCTTTTAGTTAGTGCTTATCCTGTGTTAACATCTACAAATTTTGATGACCCTGATTATTCTGAGGTAAGTCCTAGATCCGATGCTGTAGATTTTAAAGCTCTTGACATAGAATTAGGTAATTCTTCCGGAACTCCAATGCAATGGATACAGCCTAATTCTACAGTCCAAGAATATTTGATTAAAGGTACTCCGATACAAATTAATGTGACATTCATTCAATTAGGTTTCCAACCTACTCAAGTAACTGCAAATGCCACTCTTCAAATTTGGCATCCTATCGGNTTCATGATAAAAGAGTGGANTTTCAATGTTACTTTATCGAGNTCNCAATCTGAAAGATTAGCCTTTGTTTGGACNCCTNNCACTGCTCATAGTNNNNTAAATGANGANGGTNTATTGANTGGNGGAATGGTCATAGTCGGGANTGTTGATGCTGGTTTGCAAGATGGNAANANTNGNAATGANAGGGTAGAGCGAGAAGTCCCNGTNGCAGCATGGTCTGATGATATGGAGAATGGCAATTGTGGCGATGAAGGTAATGAAGGTAAGTATTGTACCAACATGCCGCAAGGTTATGGAAGGCCAACATGGTTCGGAGCCGGCTATGAACAAAATGGGTTAACCTTGGATGGAGATTTTCCTACTGGGACTTGGAGAATGGAAAATAATAACAGTGCAAATGGAGATTGGCACTGGAAAGTTTCCGGAGATGACAGCGATAGATATGCATCAAATAGGTATGATAGACTACATTGGGCTTGGGTTACAACCAGTAATCAAGATGGTTGCTCCGATGGCATTTGGGGGGATGGTTATGAACATGGATTGGGACAAGGTAGTTTCACTTCGGCCATGTCTTCACTTTATTCTCAATATATTTGTAAGGTCAAAATAAAAAGTCCAAATTATTATTCAATGCAAATTGTAACTAAAGCNTGGGGGCAAATGGATAATGGTGATTCTATANTATTAGAAACNGATTCTGGATATGAAACNCATTANTATAATTACACCGAACAAAATCTATCTACCAATGAAGGCGATTGGTCTAGGCTAATATGGAATGTATCGGATTTACATCAGAGTGATGGTTTTACTCTTTCTCTTTTGTTCTTATCAGATGGGTCAGATGCTAATGAAGGAATTCATCTCGATTCATTCTTAATTTTTGGAATTGAGAGATATCCAGAATACACACTAGACGCTCAATGTAATGATCCCTTGCCCAATTCATATATCGTTTTAGCAGCTGATCCAAATCCTCCCTCACTTCATTGCAGGATAATGAACAAAGGATATATTGATATCACGCTGAGATATTTCACTGTTCTATCTAATCAGTCTTGGATGTATAAATATCCATTGAGAATAGATTCCAATAATCTAGTTGATCATGATAATTATGTAGTCAGTAAGGTCATTAAAGCAAGAACTGTTACAGATGTTTGGTTTAATTTATCTATACCTGATGGAACTTTGGTTCAGGAAATAGATTGGATAGTTGATATAAATGATGGAATTCAAAATAATTCAAAATTTGCATTAGTCATACCTGTTAAAGTTGAACCTACATATTCAATCACTTTATCTCCAGATAAATTATCTAACCCTGCAGCAACACTTTTGCCCGGCGATAAAGCAAACATAACAATGAACATGAAGAATAATGGTAACCAGATTGCTACGTGGAATTTAGGAGGTTCTTTTGATACAAATGAATGGTCTTCAGAATACATAAAATGGTACGATGCTTCCACTGGTGAATTAATATCATTGCTTAACTCTTCAATAAATGAAGAATTTGTTCTAAATGCAGAAATTACAGTTCCTGAAGGATTAGCACCAGGAATTTACACCCTAACATTAGTTGCAAATGGTAGATCTCCTGCTATATTCCAGGCAGAAACCGTTCTCTACATTGAAGTCCCAGTTTATCATAACTTAGTCGTAGCACCAATTAAAAGTGAGTTATTTGCTCCTGCCAATGGTTTTGGAAAAGTTGTAGAGATATTTTTAATCAATAATGGAAACACTGAAGAATCATTTGATATTTCTGTATCNACCGATTATTGGCAATTACTACCGGCTACTAGTACTGAGTTAACATCTGGAATACCTCCAAACGGTGGAGANACTACAATTTCACTACTTCTACCTATGAATAAAGGAGTTGAAAACGGAACGTATGAAGTTAAAGTAACTGCAACTAGTAAGATTGATCCTGCTTATTCATTCAGTGCAGACATCTATGTGACTGTACCAGTCACTTATCTTGTTGAAATTCCTGATTTAGATATGACGGAAGAGATATTCGGTGCGGGTAGCGATGATAGAACCCTTCGTTGGGAAATTTGGAATAGAGGAAATACTGTTGATGCCTTTGATATATCATTTTCTCATGTTTCTGATGTATTTACTTCAGCTTCAGGGCTAAATAATGGTAGAACTCCATATATACAAGCAGGTACATCTTATAATTTATCTGTAAGTTATTCATTTGGTGCAGATGCAGATGGTTCTAGGAAAATAACTTTAGAAGCCACAAGCGTTGAATCTTCTAGAAATGATGTATCAGTCATGGGTAGTGGAGAGGCTCTTTTCAATGTAGGCACAGTAGGATGGCTACGTACTGCTCCTCCTTCACAGTTCTCCGATGCTATGGAAATTTCCGAAGCAGGAGATTATTATTCTCTATCTTTTGTTATCTCAAGTATGCATCCNACTGAAGATCAACAAGTAAGAACCGAGGTTGAACTCGAGAATCAATACACAATTTACAGAGCTTGGTTGGATGAAGAAGATGGTAATTTTGTGCTTAAAGCACTAGAGGAAAGAGAAGTAACAATATATCTTGATGTAAGATCCGAAGATCTTGAGAATCTCTTAACTAATGAAGTAGATTTCGATGTTTCATTAGTAGTTAGCAGTGAATTAGATGTGTCTACTAGGACTGTATCTATCAATTTGATTAAACCTGAACCAATAGAAACTGGGCCAGATGCAGAAAATATTGCTTGGATTACTGGTAACGTTTTAGTAATGATTGTTGGATTTATAGCATTTATTGGAATATCCTCAATTTCAATGCGTATTATCAGAAAGGCCAATGCACCATTGGAAGAAATCTCTACCTTGGATGGCTACAATATGAGTATAGATGGATGGGATGGACAAAAAGCTGCTCCTAATTTAGAACTACCTTCTTCAGATCAAGTTGCTAATTCAATGTTTGGAGGTTCTGAGGAAATATTCCAACAACCTCCTCCAATTACTTCTGAAATACCAAATACGCCTCCTCTCCCAGAAAATGGATTGCCTGAAGGTTGGACGATGGAACAATGGGCTCATTATGGTCAAGAATGGTTGGATAAAAATACAAATGAATAATTTTCAAAATAATATATTGTGCGAGGGCTTATGACTAACAATACAGTGCCAGTGGTAAGAGTATAACGGAAGTGCTTCAATGTATAACGGACAACAACCAATTTTTATCATGAAAGAAGGAACACAAAGGACTAGTGGCCGTACTGCCCAGAGTAACAATATAGCCGCTGCAAAGGCCGTAGCAGATGCCGTACGCTCTACTCTCGGTCCAAAAGGGATGGATAAAATGCTAGTAGACAGCATGGGTGACGTTGTAATCACAAATGATGGTGCCACAATTCTAAAAGAAATGGACATTGAACACCCAGCAGCAAAAATGATTATAGAAATAGCAAAAACTCAGGAACAACATTGTTATGATGGAACTACAAGTGCCGTAGTAATAGCCGGAGAGTTATTGAAAAGAAGCGAAGATCTTGTTGAGCAAAATGTTCACCCAACAGTAATTTGTGAAGGCTTTAGGTTGGCATCTGATAAAGCGGCCGAATTAATAGAGAATCATGCTATTGAAGTATCGCCTAAAACATTAGAAGAAGTAGCAAAAACAGCATTAACAGGAAAAAGTGCGGGTGCTGTAAAAGAATTTTTGGCAGATATAAGTGTACGTGCAGTTTTAGCTGTTTCACAAGAGGTTGATGAAATAACAATCGTAGATTTGGATGATGTTAAGGTCGAAAAGAAACAAGGAGGTTCGATAAGAGATAGTTCTCTTATAGATGGCATTATTTTAGATAAAGAGAGAGTTCATTCCGGAATGCCTAGAATAGTATCGAAAGCGAAAATAGCCTTAATCAATTCTGCGATAGAAGTAAAGAAGACAGAAGTTGATGCAAAAATACAAATTACAGATCCTAATATGTTATCGAAATTCATGGCCGAAGAAGAAAATTATCTAAAATCATTAGTTGATAAAATATCTTCAGTTGGTGCAAATGTAATCATTTGTCAAAAAGGGATAGATGACTTAGCACAACATCATATGGCTAAGTCAGGTATTTTCGCCATAAGAAGAGCTAAGAAGAGTGATATGGAAGCATTATCGAAGGCGACTGGAGGAAATATAATCACTAATGTTGACGATTTATCCGTCAATGACTTAGGAGTTGCTGCGAAAGTAGAAGAAAAGAAAATAGGAGATTCTGATATGGTTTTCATTACAGGATGTCCTGAAGCAAAGAGCGTTTCTGTTTTACTCAGAGGAGGTACTGAACACGTGGTGGATGAAATTCGAAGGGCTTTTGATGACTCCATTGGAGTTGTCGCAGTTGCACACGAAGATGGTGCTGTATTAACAGGTGGCGGTTCTGTTTTAGCAGCAATAAGCAGAGACTTACGATCTTATGCTGAGGGTATCGGAGGAAGGGAGCAGATGGCTATCGAAGCATTTTCTGGAGCACTTGAAGTAATACCGCGTACTCTTGCCGAAAATGCTGGACTAGATCCGGTCAATACTATCATAGATTTACGAAAAGCACATTCTGAGGGCAAATCTACTTTCGGGGTTAATGTATATGAAGGAGGCGTTGCAGATATGGATAAGGCAATGGTTTTTGAGCCTAGTAGGGTAGTTGAACAGGCGATACAAAGCGCCTCCGAAACCGCTGTCATGATTCTTAGGATTGACGATGTTATCTCTAGTAAGAGTACTGGCCCGATGGAAGGCGGCGAATTTGATGGAATGGGGATGTAGTTAACCTACTTTTTACATTACATTTGAAATTTAAAAAACGAGACTTATAATAATCGACTACTAGTGGAATAGGTTGTATAACTATCAGGTGTTACGATGTCCGACTCTCTACCGCTTCTAATTTTGTATGGTTCACAATCCGGTAATTCTGAAGAGATAGCAGTTCAAGCAGGTAAAGCAGCCGCTTCGCATGGTTTGGCTGCAACTGTAAAAGGGATGGATGAAACCTCAGTTACAGAAATTTCCACTAGTAACAGAGTTTTGATTTGCTGTAGTACTTGGGGCGATGGGGAACAACCAGATAATGCCGAAGAATTATGGGAAGCAGTTAATGCTGACGAAAATCTTTCTTTGGAAGGAGTAAGTTATTCTGTACTGGCCTTGGGCGATACTTCATATGATTTATTCTGTGAATCTGGGAAAGAATGGGATAATTTCTTTGAATCCAGAGGGGCAAAAAGGATTTATCAGCGCGTTGACTGTGATGTGGATTACGAAGAACCAGCGAAAATTTGGATTGATTCTACTCTACCACTTATGGCTTCTGTGGAAAGTAGTTTAGTTGAAATAATTGCCACCGATTCTTCTTTAGAATCTGAGTCAAAACTTGATGAGATACCAATCAGTTCTAATGAAGAGATTACGGACAACAGTTCTGATTTGGCATTAGATTCCTTCTTAGAGTCTGGAGATCGAAGTCTATCTGTATTATTTGGATCCCAGTCAGGAAATTCAGAAGAATTAGCAGCAAAAATTGTCAAAGAATCATCTAAATATGGACTCTTGGGAACAGTTTACGATATGGATGGTTTTGATTTTAACTCTCTCTCAAATCATAAAAGAGTGCTAATAGTATGTTCAACATGGGGGGAAGGAGAAATGCCAGATAACGCTGAAGAGCTTTGGAAAAAAGCTAATTCAGAAGAAAAACCTATACTGAAAGGAGTAAATTTTTCTGTTCTTTCCCTCGGGGATTCTAGTTATGAATTATTTTGTCAATCAGGAAAGGATTGGGATCGGAGATTTGAAGAGTTAGGAGGCAATAGACTTGTTACAAGAGTAGATTGTGATGTAGATTATGACTCTTTAGCAACTCAATGGACTATAGAGTCATTAATCCATATGTCTGCAGTAGATGGAACTGGTAATTTCCAAGAAGATAAAATAGATTTGATACGTAATTATGTCGATGGCTCTGATGCCGTTGGAGCAACCGGGGACGACGGTTTCAATATCCCTTCTTTAATTTCAGATCATTTACAAGTAGAAATTTCAATTTTCAGATATGATCCTGAATCTAAGTCCAGAGGTAAAGACACATGGCTTTGCTCTTTACCGGGGCATATGTCTGTATTGGAAATTCTTAGAACTCTAAAATCTTCACATGATGGAAGATTGACATTTAGAGATGGACATTGTGAAGATCCAAATACGGCTATTTCAATAAACGGAAGATTAGTTTTACCGGGTACATTACGTTTAGATACACTTCCATTAAATGCTGATGGAACGATAAGATTGAGACTAGCTCCTTTACCTTGTTTTGACGTAGTTAGAGATTTACTTGTTGATACTTGGAGTCTAGAAAGAAAGCGCGAATCCAGTAAACCATGGATGGTTGCTGCTACTAGAGAAGGTAAAGATACTTCTCAAGGGCCTATTGGTATTATGGCAAAATCTACAGCGTTACATTTACATTCAATTAAGAACTTCTCAAGCTTCCCTCTTTTGCATGCATGTTCTGATGCCACTCCCTTTTCAGAAAATTATATTGGACCATCTTTGGTTGTAAGTGCATGGGCCAGAAGAAATGATCCTCGTACCTCGATTAATAAAAAGTCGGAAATTGATACTTATTTATCCTCTTCAAATGGTATCAAGGCTGAAACCGATTTATCTACTATACGACGCCAAAGCGCTATTTTTGATTCTATCTCTGATGCATTATTAGATGCCAAGACCTCTTCTCTGAATAGGGATTCATTTAATGGAAGACATGGAAAACATGTTTGGTGGTATACTTGGTCAGTCAAAAGTAGTGGTAAAGTAAATGATACAGTTATTTTTAGACAAGTCTTAGGTCCTTTGGGATTACTTAGTAATTTATTTTCTGGAGTCACGGCTAGAATGTTACTTGGCTTTACAAGAACAGGTGGAAACATGATAAATGACGGCTTAGGAATGGTACTACCTCCTGCAGGAATAGGAAAAATGCCTAGACAATTCAATTCTTCTGTAGGGAATCACCATGAAGTGGTAGCAATATTTAATGAATTGGATGGTAGATTTTAGTGCCCTTGAAATATGCATATCATCCTGGTAATGTCTCACATAGCAGTGCACCAGAAGTTAGAGATACTATGTTTCCAATAGCCAGATCCTTGAATATTGAATTAGTATCATTAGATGGTGCAACTAGTTGTGGAGCAGGAATAATGCGTCAGGCAAACAAAAGACTACAGTTAACTTTGAATGCACGTACATTCGCAATGGCCGAGAATCTTGGTTTGGATATAATCACTCCTTGCGCTACTACATCTGGGAACTTAAATGAAGATTTAAAAACTCTAAATGACAATCCAATATTACTTGCAGAAGTAAATAAGATATTGGACAAAACTTGTGGTTTAAAATTCAATGGCTCTATTCAAGTCCATCATTTACTACATGTCTTAGTTGATGAAGTGGGTTTAGAAAAAGTATCTTCATTGGTTAAAAATCCTATAAATTTCAATATTGCAGGTTATTATGGACCTAACATGCAACAATTAGGCATGTGTGGTGGAGATAATCCATATGATCCCTCATATCTTGAAAAATTAATCAAATCAGTAGGAGGTAGACCTGTAGATTGGGATAGTCGAACTCAAAGTGTTGGAGCTCCCGGTTTACTCTCTGAAGAACCTACGGTACTGAAGCAATCTGCTAATGTTATTATGGATGCTAAAGATGAAGGGGCAGACATTATTGTCAGTGCATGTAACCTTTCTCATACAGTACTTGATGTCTATCAAGGCAAGGCATCTAGACAAGTTAATTATCCAATTAATATGCCCATTATCCATATGACAGAAATGCTAGATTTTGCCTTTGGACATCACAATACCAGACTTGCTCAGTTAAAGACTAGGATTGCAGTAATTGGCAATTAATTTAATCGAACTCGTCTAAACCTCTTTGACCTAAAGAACGAAATTTTTCTAACTTAATTCTATTAATTGTCTCTTTTTTCATCTTCACCTTATTTTCATCAAATTTAACTACCGTAGGGCTGTGTGATTCTTTTTCTCTCTGGAGAAATTCTAATGCATCCATTATCTTACCTTCTCTATTGATTTTAAAATTCTTTAATTTATTATCGCCAATATGATTCGATAGAGACAATTTCCTCTTGATTCTTTGAACAGCTTTATGCATATTCCTTTCTCTCTTTAGTGCTGCAGATCTAGCATTCTCATCTCTAGTTCCTTCAGCAATCAATACGATAATCTCTCCCTCTCTCTGTCTCCCAGTTCTACCTCTTCTTTGGATAGTTCTTGTTTCACTAGAAACCGGTTCATAAAATATCACCAAATCTGCTGTTGGAATATCTAACCCTTCTTCCCCTACTGATGTAGAAATAAGAACATTCGCAGAACCATTCCTAAACTCTTCTAACCTTTTTATTTGCTCTTTGGGTTTCAAACCATCGCCACTAGATCTATTGGTTTGGCCTATGAATTGTATTGCTCGAACATCTTTTAAATCTCTCATTGCTTCATCCAATACAGTAATTGTATCTCTAAAACTTGCAAAAATTATTATTTTACTATCTAGATTTCTTCTCAATCTCTCTCTAACCAATCTTCTCACTGCACCTACTTTTGAGTGAATTTCATTCTTCTTCTTAATTTCTAAAAGAAGATTTTGAATCCTAATATCTCGCATGAAATTTCTAACAGATTTATTGCTATTCTCTTTTTCTAACCTATTTAGAAATTCTCTTGAAGCAGCAGTTCCTTGACAAAGCATATGATTGATTAGATGATGCAATCTCATTGCAATTCCAATCTGAGATATTGAAGAATATGCACTTTTTTTCCCTTTGTTGATTGCCCTTTTTGCCCTATCCATTGCGTTAGAGAGTCCTATGTGATTAATTTCTCCGGGCATTATGTATATTCCTAACCTTCTTTCCCGATCAACAATTCCTTTTTGCCATAGTATCAATGGATTAGTAAGTAACAGTATTTCTTCAGGAACATTGACTTTTATTTCTTGAACTTCTAAATTTGATAAATATNCAGATATCATTGGNTCNTCAGGNGTNCTNAGATGTATTCTTTCNAAATTTAGATTTTNACATATTTCTTCAACTTGCGAAATATTTGATCCNGGACTAGCTGTCATNCCAAGTATCAATGGATTTTNAGATTTTGAATTATANAATCTTCCAACNTGAGCCATAGCATGCTCTCCTGTNCAATGNTGGGCTTCATCTAAAATAACCAATGAATATTCTTCAATTCTAAGAATCCCANTAATTATATCATTTCTTACTACTTGAGGAGTNGCTATCNCTATTCTAGANGATANCCACANCTCCTCTCTTTTATTTNCCATATTNTGTCCTGTTATTGATATGGGTTCAATTTCCTTCAATGCTAGAATTTTATTTATCCCCTTTAATTGTTGATTCACTAGTGCAACAGTAGGGGCAATTAGTAGAATTTTTCCTTCTTTCTCAATCAATTTTTCTGCTATTAACATCCATGCTACTGCAGTCTTCCCAGCAGCAGTTGGGAGAACTAATAACATTGATCCAGCCAACGATTCATTTACAGCATCTAATTGATAAGCACGAGCCTCAATTACATCCGATACCAAGTTAACATGCTGTATCGTGGAGTGCATGAGTTGCCATGTTAAGAGACATAGTTCAAAATATTTGCACTCGTAAAATGTTAAAATCATCACATTACTATAATGTTTAACTCCCGATTTATTCAAATAGGGTATGTTAGTCGGAAGGCCGCTCACAACGTGAGATACCAGACACCTTGGGCTCTGTAAAACATCCCAATTGTCAGTTTTACGCTCGTAAAACTGAGAAAAGTGTCACGGTCTCTCCATTACGTATTGAGCCCATTTGCCTCCTAGTGAGATAAATTGGTTAAAAAAGGAGAAATGCATTATGGCAGACAAGAGTAAACCTCGCAGAGGTAGTATGGGTTACAGCCCTAGGAAACGTGCTGTTAGGCAATTTCCTCGTATATCTTCATGGCCAAATTCTGAATCATCTGAAATTAAGGTTCAAGGCTTCGCTGGTTGGAAAGCTGGTATGACTCATATCTTGATGAGAGATAATAATCCTAACTCAACGTCCTCAGGACAAGAAATAAGGAAAGCTGTAACTGTAGTAGAAACTCCTCCAATGAAAGTTCTCGCAGTACGTGGTTACCGTAATACTCCTTATGGTATACAAACAGCTGGAGAGGTTTGGTCAAATGCCCCAGAGTCGAGGCCTGATGGATTAATGCCAAGATTAGCAAATGATACCCGTGGTAGGAGAGATATTGATGAAGGAAGAAAACCAGAAAAAAGAGCTGGTCGCATCCCTTTAAGAAATGGCGATAATTTAGAACAATCCTTCAATGCATTGAAAGGCAAGTCTAGTAATCTCTGTGAAATTAGACTAATCGTTGCTACTCAACCAGCTTTGGTTAAGAGTATTCCAAGCAAAACTCCTGAAATTATGGAGGTTGGCCTTGTTGGAGGAGATATTGACGATAAATTAGATTGGGCAAAAGAAAGGCTTGGAGGTCTCATTAGTGTTGAAGATGTTTTCGAGGTAGGAAAAGCCATTGATGTCGTCGGAGTCACAAAAGGCAAAGGCTGGCAAGGCTCAATCAAAAGATGGGGCATAAAACTTCTCAGTCACAAAAATAGTAAACGCCGAAGACAAGGCGGAAACATGGGAGATTTCGGTACAGCTTACGTACGAAAAACAATTAGACAAGCTGGTCAGGTAGGATATCATAAAAGAACAGAACTGAACAAGAGAATTCTTAGGATTTCCAACCCTGAAGAATCGGAGATTACACCAGCTGGCGGATTTTTACATTATGGAGAAGTAAATAACCCGTATGTGATATTTCAAGGTAGTTTACCCGGCCCAGCAAAAAGAATGCTAAGATTCAGAGACTCAATTCGTCCAAAATCAGATCAACCTGAGATAGAGATTACATATCTCAGTACTTCAAGTAAACAAGGTGTGTGATTATTATGAAGATTAAAGCATACAATTTGGTTAACTCTGTAATTCAAGAAGAATTAGACGCAGGATTATTGGCCGAATCATACGAAGTGTCAGTAAAAGATGGCAAGAACATCACTCTCCCTGATGTTTTCAATACAGAAATTCGCCACGACTTAGTCAAATCTGCAGTCCATGCTTCTAGAGCAAATAGAAGGCAACCATATGGCCATCGTGAACATGATGGTAAGAGATCTCCACAACCTGGAATGAAGCATTCTGTCGAATGGTGGGGCAAAGGGAGAGGTGTTTCACGTATAATGAGGAAAACCGGTCAAAGGACTGCAGCTCAAAATCCACATACAAGAGGGGGACGAAGAGCTCATGGGCCAATGGTAGCGAAAAACTGGTCTCAAAAGTTAAATTCCAAACAAAAAATTATGGCTAGGAATTCTGCAATTAGTGCTTCTGTGGATAAATCAATTGTTTCTGCTAGAGGACATAAATTTAGTGATGAAGTCAGATTTCCTATAATCATAGGAGATTATATGGAATCACGAAATGGCACAGATGAGAAATATGATTTGGAAAGTATACCTTTGCAATATTCTACTCGAAAATTTGTTGCTATGATGGAAGGTTTGGGCTTAGGCGACGATCTTGTCCGTGCAAAAGAAGGACGTAAAATTAGGGCTGGTAAGGCTACAATGCGAGGTCGTAAATATAGAACCCCAAAGAGCATACTACTCGTTGTTTCAAAGAAAGAAGGGCTGCATAAAGCCGCCAAAAATGTCCCAGGAGTGGATGTAATAGCAACTAAAGATTTATGCGCTGAAGATTTGGCTCCTGGTGGAGATATTGGAAGACTTACAGTTTGGACTAAGTCCGCGATAGAGGAGTTGGAGTGATTTTAATGGTTGACCCGTACAGTATAATATTGATGCCATGGATAACTGAAAAAACTCTAGAGGCACGAAGAGTGGCAGACTTTGACGGACCATACAAAGAAAATAATAATCGAATAGAGTTTATTGTAAGGCGTGAAGCCACAAAACCACAAATACGTGAAGCAGTTGAAAAACTTCTTGATGTTAAGGTATCTAAGGTGAATACAAAAATAACTCGTTCAGGAAAACATGCTAGTATACGTTTAGCAGAAGGCTATGACGCAGAAGAGGCTGCGCTCAAATTAGGAGCATTTTAGTTAGGTGATATTATGGGTAAAAGAACACGTTCACAACGTCAGGGCTCAAGTCCAAAAAATAGAGTAAGTTCTCATCGTTTCCCTGCAAATAACAAACTTCCTCGCAAATTTGACGAAATCGGTGAAATTGTGGATTTAATTCATAGTCCAGCACATACGGCTCCTCTTGCAAAAATCAAGTTCGAAGATGGCACTGTAAGTCATTTTGCCGCTCCAGAAGGAGTTTCAGTTGGTCAAAATATCGCCTTTGGTGAAAACGTATCATTAAGGCCAGGAAACGTAACAACCTTAGATAGAATACCTGAAGGAACGCCTGTTTGTAATGTAGAATCGAGGCCCGGAGATGGTGGTAAATTTGCTAGGTCTGGTGGTAATTCAGCTATTCTAGAGACTCGTATGGATGAAACTGTAAGGGTTCGCCTTCCAAGTGGTAGTCTGAAGGAATTACCTTCTAAATGCCGTGCTACTATTGGAGTCTTAGGAGGTCATGGAAGGACTGACAAACCATTGATGAAAGCAGGCGCAGCTCACCACAGAGCCAAAGCAAGAGGAAAATTATATCCGTCAGTTAGTGGAGTTGCTATGAATCCAGTTGATCACCCTCATGGCGGAGGTAATCATCAGGCAGTTCACGGACCTAACTCTGTAAGCCGCAACGCACCGCCTGGACAAAAAGTAGGTAATATAGCGCCTAGCAGGACAGGTAGAGGAAGAAGAAAGGAGTAGATTATAGATGGCACGTAAATCCAAGAAAATGTTCCGTTCGCCGAAACTTGCAAGGCGTCAAGCAAGAAAAAGACGATCAAAGATTAGTGAACGCAGGAAAAAAGAATTTCTGTGGAGAGGTTATACACTTGAGGAATTATTGAATCTTCCTTTATATCCTCCTATTGATAGTCCAGATTCTGACAGTATTGCAACTCTTATGCCTTCTCGTGCTAAGCGTTCTTTAGCCAGAGGACTTAGCCCAGAATGTGAAAAACTTCTTTTAAAGGTGAGAGAAAATAAAGCTCAAAAAACAATTAGGACACACTGCAGGGGCATGTATGTACTGCCAGAGATGGTTGGTACTACCATCGGAATTCACAATGGCCATATGTTTGTCAATGTGGAAATAATACCTGAGATGATTGGGCACGCATTAGGAGAATTTGCTAGGACAAGAAATTCAGTCACACACACAGGACCGGGCGTAGGTGCTACCCGTTCATCACAGCACGTTTCGTTAAAGTGAGGTTAATTATATGAGTAGAGAAGTAGGTAAACCCCAGTCAGGATATACTCAACTTTTAGATGGATCATATTTGGCAACTGCAAGAGCAGTTAATATCAATTGCCACCATAAACACTGCTATCACATAGCCAAGGCACTAAGAGGAATGAACGCATCCAATGCACTTCTTTATTTGGACGATGTGATTAACAAGAAAAAAGCTATTCCATATACTCGCCGTTCAAGAAAAGGAAGAGGCGGAAATACCATGGCTGGCCATAGAAAGGGCAAGATAGGACCAGGCAAATACCCTAACAAAGCTTCAAAAGAATTTTCAAAATTAATTTCAAGTGCAATGGACAATGCTCGTCAGAGATATGATACTGTAGATCCAGATGACATGATAATAACTCACATTGCTGCACATAGAGGGCAAGTCGCTACTAATTGGCGTCCAAGGGCTCAAGGAAGAGCAACGCCAAGTAATCACTATCAAGTGAATCTAGAAATATTCTTGGAATATTTTGGTGATGAAGAAGAAGAGGATGAATTCTGAGGTGAAATTTATGGGACAAAATACGATTAGGGCATTACTCAATAGAAACGTTGAACGCCAATTAGTTCGTGAATATCTACTAAAAGAAACTGAAAAGGCTGGTTTTGGTGGTTTAACATTTAATCGTACTCCTGAAGGAACAAAAGTTACTCTAAAAGCTGAGCAAGTTGGTAGGGTTATAGGCCGCAGAGGAAAAGTGATTCATGAATTACAAAGACGACTACAAGAAGATTTTAATCTACACGAACCTCAATTAGAGGTTGATGAGATAGAAGAATCAAGATTAAATGCACAAGTCATGGCTAGCCGACTAGCCAGTTCTCTGGAAAGAGGTTGGTTTTTCCGTCGTGCAGGACATAGTACTGCTCAGAATATTATGGACGCTGGTGCAAGGGGGTGCTTAGTAATTCTCAGTGGTAAAATCACTGGAGCTAGACACAGGGTTGAGAAATTTCAACAAGGACATATCAAATTCTGTGGTGAAACAGCCTTAGAGTTCATGGATACTGGTTTTTCAACAGCAGTAAAGAAACTCGGAACAATAGGTTGTACTGTTAAGATAATGAGAAAAGGAATCAAACTCCCACATGAAGTTACATTGCTAGAACGTCATGAGGCCGGTTTGCCTGCTCTGGAACAAGTAGCAATGATAAAACCTGAAAAAGATTCAGATTTATCAGAAAATGATGATTATAAGGAGGAAGAGTGAAGATGTCACATGTTAGATCTAGAGATATAGATTCTATGAATCTGGAACAGCGCGAACGCCGTCTTGTTGAACTCAAAGAAGAATTGTTACAATTACGCTCGCAGCAAGCCCTTGGAGGATCTTCAGCAGATTCAGGTGCTTACAAACAAACTCGTAGGTCTATAGCCCGCCTAATAACAAAAATGAATCAAGGGCAAAAGGAGTAGAAATAAATGGCAGGTATATGTAATCTATGTGGATTGCCCGATGAATTATGTATATGTCAAGAAATAGCAAAAGAACAACAGAAAGCAATAATATCAGTAGTTAAGAGGAGGTATGGAAAAATGGTTACTATGATAGAGGGAATAGATGATACTGCTATCGATATCAATCAGCTCGCCAAGATACTGAAGAGTGCTTGTGCAAGTGGCGGAACAGTTAAAGATCGTATAATTGAATTACAAGGAGATCACAAAAAAAGAGCCTCTAAAGTTCTTGAGAAAAATGGTTACAGAGTGGAGGTACGATAAATGATGAATATTATTAATTTGCCTTGGATTTCTCGTACTTTACACATAACTAATTCATCAGACCCAACTCTAGAAGGAGTGAGTGGATTGATATTGAATGAGACAAAAAAGACAATATTGATAGAATCTAAAGGAAAAGATTTGTTATTGGCTAAAAATACAATCCATTTCACTCTTGATGATGATGGTTATGAGATCGATGGTAAATTAGTATCCCAACGTCCCGAGGATAGAATTAATAAGAAATATAGGAGGAATTGATATGTCAGGAATTAGAGATATTGGAGTAGATGTAAGGCCTCCTCCGGGGGAATGGGATGGAAATATGAATTGCCCGTTCTATGGAAATTTAAGGGTAAGGGGTCAAATAATCGAAGGTATAGTTTCTACTTCTTCTATGACCGATGCAATTGTTGTTGAGAGGAGGATGGAGAGATATATGAAAAAGTATGAAAGATATGAAAAACGTACACGTCGTTATTCAGCTCATCTTCCTTCATGCATCGGAGATTTGAATCCTGGTGATAAAGTACGTATAATGGAGTGCAGACCATTATCAAAAACTATCAAATTCTGTGTTATTGAGTCGGAGGAGAGTAAATGAAAGGAATAGCAGGAAATGTAACTGCTGGTTTGCCAACACAAGCTAAACTAGATTGTGCAGATAATACTGGAGCCAAAATCGTTCAGGTAATTAACGTTCCAAAAAAGGGTGGCGTAGCAAGAAGATATCCTGCAGCAGGCGTTGGTGATATGATACGTGTTACCGTTCGTAGAGGGACTCCCGAGACACGAAGGCAAATATTTACAGCGGTTGTTATTAGACAGACAAGGCCATTTAGAAGAGTTGATGGTACATGGGTGCGCTTTGAAGATAATGCATGCGTATTAACTAACGAAAGAGGCGACATCCAAGGTTCAGATATCAAGGGACCCGTAAGTCGTGAAGCAGCTGAAAGATGGCCAAGAATAGCCGCAACTGCAAAGCAAATTGTATGAGGTGTAAATATATGGTAAGTAAAAAACCCGGAAAACAACGCCAAGAGCAGAGAAAATCTCCACTCCACATAAAGCGGAAAAGAATGAGGGCTAGGTTAGTTTCAGATGATCCAGACCTCATGTATATCCGTACCGTAACCGTCCGTGTAGGTGATGAAGTAGAAGTTTTAAGGGGAGATTTCAGTCACCCAAATAGCGTAAAAAGTGAATCAAGAGGCAAAAGACTCGGACAAGCTAGAGGTAGAGCAGGCGTCAAGTCTAAAGTAGTAGGAATAGATTCGAAAAATGACCGAGTTTTCATTGAAGGGCTCACTCAAAATACCGCAGACGGTAAAGAAGAAGCAGTACCAATACGCCCTTCTAATATAATAGTCACAAAATTGTATGAAGGTGACCCATTAAGAATTAAAAGAATCACAGAAAGATCATCCTTAGGAGGTTCAGTAGAATGAGTAGTAGTCACATAAAGAGACTAATGATGCCCAGAAGTTGGCCTTTGCCAAGAAAAACAAGTGTATGGGTGCAAAAACCAAATCCATGCGGCCACAGTTTAGAGAACTGCATGCCTATGACTCTTATTCTTCGTGATATCATGGGTCTTGCCCATACAAAAAGAGAAGCAAAAAGAATATTACATTCAAGGAAAATTATGGTCGACGGTAAAATAGAAACAGATCCTGGTAGAGGAGTAGGATTGATGGATGTATTAACCATAGGGGATGACAATTTCCGATGTATTTTAGATACAAATGGTAAACTCCGATATAGGCCAATAAGTAAAAAATCTGCGGATTCAAAAATATGTAGAGTAACAGGTAAGAGTACTATAAAAGGAGGAATAACTCAATTGCATTTACATGATGGNCGGAATATATTATTAGATGCTGGCTCTGTTTACAAGACTGGCGACTCAATAGTGATTTCTCTTCCGGATCAGAAAATTAAAAGTCACCTACCAATCAAAGAAGGTGCTTTAGCATATCTAACCGGAGGAAGCCACATCGGAGAAACAGCACAAGTTCGTGAAACAATTGTAAAACGTTCTTCTAAGGCAAACGAGACAATTTTTGATGATTTTGGCACAGTTTCTGAATATGTTTTCATTATAGGAAAAGAAAAAGACCTACCATTGGAGGATGAAAAATGACTCAATCTACAAATCCAATGCAAAAACCTCGTGCAACCAAGGTTACAGTAAATATAGGCGTAGGAGAAGCCGGACAAAGGTTACAACTGGCTGAACAAGTTTTGGAAATCCTTACTGGCCTCAAACCTGTCAGGACTCTTTCTACTCAAACTAACAGAGATCTAGGTACACGTGAAGGGGCACCTATTGGTTGTAAGGTAACNATAAGAGGTGAACAAAAAATAGACTCATTTTTGAAAGATGCTTTTTGGGTCAGAGAAAATACCCTACCATCGTATAATTTTGATAATCAAGGTAATTTATCATTTGGAATATCTGATTATACTGACTTTCCTAATCAAAAATACGATCCAGAAATCGGTATTTTTGGAATGGACATAAATGTACTATTGGAAAGACCTGGTCATCGTATTAAACACCGCCGTAGGCGTAGTTCAAAGGTTTCAACAAAACATCGAGTTTATCGAGAGGAATCAAAATTATGGTTTCAAGAACGTTTTGGAATAAATATAGTGGAGGAGTGATTGATATGGCAAGAGATCACGGAGAAGAAATAGGTAGAACGACTGGTTGCCGTAGATGTGGCCGTAGAAGGGGACTGATACGAAGACATGGCCTACATCTCTGTCGACAATGTTTTCGAGATGTAGCTACAGATATAGGATTTAAGAAATATTCATGAGGTGATAAAAAGATGCAATTTGACCCCCTAAGTGACGCTTTTACACGTATATATAATGCTGAGCAAGCAGGACACTATGAAGTGTCTGTCAAACCAGCAAGTAAACTTCTAGGTAGCATGCTGTCCATTATGCAAACATCTGGATATATCGGAGAATATGAAAAAATAGATAATGGCCGAGGAGGCGGTTTTAGAATAGAATTAATAGGTGCAATAAACAGGTGTGGAGTTATTAAGCCAAGATATTCGGTTCAAAGACTTGACTATGATAAGTGGGAGTCTAGATATCTTCCTGCCCGTGATTTCGGTCTTTTAATTTTGACAACTAACCAAGGAATAATGAATCATTATGATGCAAAGAAGGAGAGAGTAGGCGGTCGGTTGCTCGCATATATTTTCTAGGGGGATTAAGTATGGTAAAAGTAGATCACATAGCACATGATTTAGTACTCCCAGAAGGAGTTACAGCAACAGTTTCAGGAACGATTTTGAAAGTAACAAAAGGCAGTAATTCAATAGAAAGAGATTTTACTCATCCCAAAATAGAAGTTAGAAATTTTGATGATAAAATAACAGTATTTTGTAACTTACCTCGTAGAGTTGAGAAGGCATTAGCCGGTACTTGGGCTGCACATATTTCTAACATGATTTTCGGTGTTGATACAGGTTTCGAATATCATTTAAAAGCTGTATACAGCCATTTTCCTATGACTCTAAAAGTCCAAGGAAATCAAATGACAGTTACTAATTTGTTTGGAGAAAAAGTCCCTAGAGTAGCAAAATTACCTTGGACGCCTACTGAGGTTGAAGTTAAGGTAATGAATAAAACTGATGTCATTGTAAAAGGCATAGATAAAGAAAAAGTTGGCCAAACAGCAGCAAACATAGAACGCTCATGCAGAATAAGAAATAGAGATAGAAGAGTTTTCCAAGATGGAATATATATAACTTCGAAGGGTGTATAAAGGGGGAATATGGATGGAATACGATAAAATGACTGTTGCACAATTAAAAGATTTACTCCGTGAAAATGATTTACCGGTTTCAGGAAAAAAATCAGAATTAGTTGAACGTTTATCTTCAATTTCTTCTGAAAAAGAAACCCCAAAAGAAGAATTATCTGAGGAAGAAATTATTGACACAGAAGCAGGNTCTATTGAAGAAGAATCTTTTTCCGAAGACTTTTTTGAAGAGGATGATGATTTTTATGATGACTTTGGAGGGATCCATACCGCTAGGCAGAAACCAATCCTGGATGAGGAAACAAAAACTATGTTAAAGTTTAGAGCTGCACAGAGAAAGAAACAACCAGCATTCCGTAGACAAGAATGGTTTAGGTACAAACGATTATCTCATTCTGGTTGGAGAAAACCAAAAGGTTACCAATCTAAACAAAGACTGAACATGAAATATCGCACTCCTATGGCAAGAATAGGGTTTGGTAAGATATCTGCAGTAAGAGGACTTCACTCTTCCGGATTTGAAGAAGTTTTAATACACAAAATTGAGGATTTAGAATCACTAAATCCAGAGAAACAAGCCATAAGAATAGGTTCTTCGGTAGGGAATAGAAAGCGTTTATCAATCCACGATCGTGCTGATGATTTAGGACTAAGAGTACTTAATCGTCGTAGAATTGATCGTAAGGGGGACTTACAATGATGATAACTAATCAGAAGAGAATGGCTGCACAAATTCTCTCAAAGAAAGAAGGCAGAGAAGTTGGAATTCACAGAGTTTGGGTTCATCCCGATTATTTGGAAGAAGTTACTAGTGCAGTGCAAAAAGATGATGTCCGGCAACTAATTGATGAAGGAATAATTAAAGCAAAACCAATTATTGGAATTAGTCGTTCTAGAGCACGAAAAGCAGCTATACAGAAATCTAAAGGACGTCGTAAGGGACACGGTTCTAGAAAAGGGACATTCAACGCAAGAGCCCCTAAAAAGGAGCGTTGGATGAGAATTATTAGATCTCAAAGAAAGATACTGAAGGAATTTAGAAACGACGAAACATTAACGCCCTCAAAATATAGATATTATTATCGTAAGGCAAAAGGTGGTTCTTATCGCTCTGTNGCTGATATGAAAAGAAATATGGAAATAGATGGGATTTCATTTGGAGGTGAAAATTAATGGCACATGGTAAGAATCAAAGACTACGATTTAAGAGACGCCGCAATGGTCAAACAGATTATAGAAGAAGAATGAAATTACTTCGAGGAGGTAACCTAAGAGCTGTAGTTAGAGTATCTAATACCCAAGTAATTTGTCAATTAGTTGAATTCGGTATGGAAGGTGACAAAATTCTATATTCAGTTTCTGGTCAAACTCTCGTTGATAATTATAAATGGCCCAGTGACGTCTCTAGAAAATCTATTCCTGCTTCATATTTAGTGGGCTTTTCGCTCGGAAAGAGAGCAGTAGATGCTGGACATAAGGAAGCAATATTAGATATCGGACTCGCTGCTTCATCTACAGGAAATAGAGTATTTGCAGCATTAAAAGGTATGATTGATGCTGGATTAGAACTACCACATGGCGAATCAGTACTTCCCAGTGACGATAGGATAAATGGAGTCCACATAAATGATGACATTGCTAAATCAGTAGCGACTACAAAGAAAGCAATAGAGGGGGCAAAGAAATGAGTGAAGAAAATGAAGTTCCCGAGGAAGAAAAAGTAACATTAGCACCAGGTTTGTCTATGGCCTTATATCCCTCAGAATCAGAAGAACCTGTAAGACGTAGAGGGCCAGACCCATTGGCTGGACTAAGGATGTGGGAGCCTAGAACTAGACTTGGAAGGATGGTTAGAGAAGGAAAGATACTGACTTATGAAGAAGCATTGGAGACGGGTTATCCAATTAGAGAAGTAGAGGTAGTTGATGCCTTACTTCCGGATCTCACCGATGATGTCTTGGGTGTAAACATGATACAGAGAATGACAGACTCTGGACGCCGTGTTAGATTCAACGTATTATGCGTTGTTGGCAATGGAGATGGATATGTCGGATTAGCCGTTTGTAAAGGAAAAGAAGTTTCTAGTACCATCAAGAAAGCAATAGATAGTGCAAAATTAAATCTAATACCTGTTATGAGAGGCAATGGTTCGTGGGAATCATCTGAAGGACCAGGAAACAGTGTTCCATTCAAAGTTACAGGTAGGTCAGGATCTACTAGAATTACGCTATTGCCTGCTCCTTCTGGAAAAGGTTTAGTCATAGGAGATTATGGGAGACGTGTACTAACTCTTGCAGGAATAACCGATGTTTGGTCTCGCTCTAAGGGTCAAACACGCTCTACTATCAATTTCGCGAAGGCTACTTTTAATGCTTTAGTAGAACTAAACAAAACACGTATCCATGATTCCGATCGTGATCGTTTACACATGAAGTCAGGGAGGGAACTTTGATGGTTTTTTTAGTTATTAGGGCACGCAGTGATCGTGGAGTTACCGTTAAAATAAGAGATACTATGGCAATGTTGAATTTAACCAGAGTTAATCATGCTACTATTCTTCCCAATGCTCCTTCATATGTTGGAATGTTGAATAAAGCCAAAGATTACATTACATGGGGCGAAGTCGATTCTGAGTTAATAGTTAACTTGCTTAAGGAAAGAGGCAGAATGATTGGTGATAAACCTGTTACTGATAAATCAATCAAGGAAAATAGTCAATATTCTTCTGTAGAAAAATTTGCCGAAGCTCTTTCATCAGGTGAAGCAACATTGAAAGATGTCAATAATCTAAAACCAGTCCTACGCTTACATCCACCTAGAGGATCAAAAGGTTGGGGAGGAATAAAGAGAAGCTACAATGTTGGTGGAGCATTAGGATTTCGTGGTGAAGCTATTGGAGATTTAGTCTCTAGAATGATATGAGGTGTTATTATGGTATCGAGAACAAATAAATTTCGTGGAAGTAGATATCATGGCAGAGGTAAAAAATCTGGCCGTGGTGCAGGAAAAAGAGGAGGTAGAGGAAATGCTGGTATTAACAAGCATCGTCTACTTACAAGATTGAAATATATGCCAAGACATTGGGGTATGCATGGATTTAATAGACATCCAAGTCTTAGGAAAGTAAATATTTCTATAAATTTACAAGAATTACAAGATATGGTAGAAGGAGATAATGTAAATCTAGGCGAAATGGGTTATGACAAACTTTTAGGTAAAGGAAAAATGAATCGTGGGATGAATATTATTGTTGCAAAAGCTAGTGCTCGTGCCGTTTCAAAAGTTGAGGCNGCAGGNGGAACTGTTACAATAGAAGANTNATAAAAATAAGAGTAAAANGGAGGAATCATATGGTAAATCGTAGNCCAAATGTCATAGGTCTAGTAATACTATCTGCATTATATTGGGGNGCACTNTATTATTGGCTNAGAGCCGATTTACATTCTGATATCAGAGATGTTCAAATAGATGCTNTAATCTTATTNTCATTATCAATTCCTTATGTTGCATTTGTTATGTGGGGTGCAATGACAGATTTGCCTGAATCTATAGCAAATATTCCTTACATAGGGAAGTACTTCAAAGCAGAAATTTGGTTAATAATTCTAATCTCTTTTGCAGTATGGGCTTGGATAGATCCTAGTCTTGTTGGTATTCTTTTTGTTGGAATAGCTTTACTTGGTCTACCAGTCGGATTATCCTTAGCTTGTTTTCTTTATACAGGAGAAGGCGGAAGTAGATTATACGGCCTAAAAAGATTAGTAGATGTGTATCCAAGCATAACAAAACCAGAAGGGCATGTCAGATTTAATCAAAAGCTTTGGACTACTACCTTAGTTTTAATAATTTATTTCGCAATGACTAACGTAATGATTTATGGACTATCTGATTCAACATTAGATATATTCTCCTCTTTTAGATCAATTATGGCTGGAGCATCAGGTTCGATAATGCATCTCGGAATAGGTCCAATAGTCACAGGTTCTATTATCATGCAACTGTTTTCTGGTGCAAAGATAATCCAGTTAGACTTACAAGATTCTGCTGATAAACAATTATATCAAGGAGTTCAGAAGATTTTAGTTTTAATTATGATTCCCATTGAATCAATTCCCCAAGTTTATGGTTTCTTAGATCCATCTGAAACGGTGATATTAGATTATGGTGTAGGTTGGGCTAATACATTAATAGTTTCTCAATTGTTCATTGGTTCTTTACTCGTCTTCCTTCTAGATGAACTTGTAAGTAAATGGGGTATTGGAAGTGGAATTTCTCTATTCATTGCTGCTGGAGTTGCTCAATCTACATTCGTAGGTACTTTATCTCCTCTACCAACTGTCGAAGGAACAGCCCTTTCCATAGAAAATCCCCCTTCGGGTACACTTCCTATGATATTTTATGTACTAAGAACTGCCTCTAACCAAGATTTAGTTTCTGACAACGGCTTCGAACTTATGCTACTTAATCATGCTAATCCTATTGCTGCATTAATTTCTTCAATTATTGTTTTCGTGGTCGTTGGTTATGCTGAATCAAGTAAATTAGAATTACCACTGACTCATGGTAAAGTTAGAGGCCATAGGGGTCAATATCCAATACGTTTAGTTTATGCTAGTAATATTCCTGTTATTTTGATGGCTGCTCTATTGGCTAACTTGAATATGTTTACATTATTATTTTGGAGTCATCCAGTACTATCTACAACTCCGATAATTGGTAGGAATGGTTGGGGCAGTAGGGCAGAATGGTTTGGAGCATACAAACCAGGAGCCACAACTCCACATGACGGATTCGCTTGGTATGCTTCCATGGTAAATGGTGTCGGCGACTGGTTGTTACCATTGCTAAATCAAACTGGAGATGTCTATGGCCATAGTTTAACTCAAATTATGATTCACGTCTTAACGTATCTATTCTTTATGACTGCAGGATCAATGGTTTTTGCTAAGTTTTGGATAGAAACAACAAACATGGGCGCAAAAGATGTCGCAAAACAAATTGAAAGAACAGGCATGCAAATCCCTGGATTCCGTAAGAATCCGGTAGTTCTAGAAAGAATATTAGAGAGATACATTCCTCCAGTAACATTATTTTCTGGTGCGTTTGTTGGGCTTTTGGCAGCTGGTGCTGATCTTTTAGGTACTGTTGGTAATGCTACTGGTACTGGACTTCTATTGGCAGTAGGAATTATTCTAAGGACATATGAGCAAATCCAAAAAGAACAAGCAATGGAAATGCATCCAGTATTGAGAGAATTCTTTGGCGCCGATTGATTTTTATTAATCTCATTTAGCAATCTTATCTATATCATTCATTTAATGGTATTTCTTACTAAATAATCATTTATGCCAACTAGTCATATTGATAAACTAAAGTCCGGTCGTCCGGCCGCTGCGTTACACTGGCGTTGAAGATTGAGTACCTAGTACTATGATTTCTTCATTCAGGTTTAACGTGGCCGAGGAAGTGCGGCCACGAACTTGGTTCGTGGTTTAGGAGGTTAACCATAATTATGACTTGACCCTTGAAATAGGGGTGCAAGACAAAGCAGATTATTTTCATTCAATTCAAAATGATGGTGATTCTGCGCCAATAACCAATAAGTGACAATTTTGTGATCATTAAATAACACAAACTTCCGAAAGGATTAGTGATTTTGCTCACGCGAAATCCGGTTGATCCTGCCGGAGGCTACCGCTATTGGAGTTCGATTAAGCCATGCGAGTCCAGAGCTTTCGGAGCTCGGCGTACCGCTCAGTAACACGTGGGTAACCTAACCTATGCAGGGGAATAACCTCGGGAAACTGAGTATAATGCCCCATAGTCCACTACGCCTGGAACGGTGAGTGGATAAAAGCTCAGGCGGCATAGGATGGGCCTGCGGCGTATCAGGTCGTAGGGGGTGTAAAGTACCCTCTAGCCATCTACGCGTACGGGTGTTGGGAGACATAGCCCGGAGATGGATTCTGAGACACGAATCCAGACCCTACGGGGTGCAGCAGGCGC
>PATZ01000004.1 GCA_002712575.1 Methanobacteriota archaeon | reverse complement strand
AAAGATAAGATTCGTGCATCATTACCCGATCCTTCTTTGAAAACGTAAGATTCTATGTCTCTTGAATCACTTTTCTTTGCTAAATTTCTTGCGAAATTTTCAGAGCCTATAAATGCAACATTGAGAACAGGCATAAGAATCCGACAATGATTCAGTTGTTGAAATGAATGGTCATTATGACTCTATTGCATAGCATCTCTAGCAGATTGGGCTTGATTCCATAATTCTTTCTCTTCAATTGTTTTTGGTTCGAATTGAGGTATTTTTATTGCATTCATAGATTCATCAATAGCAACCATAAAAAAGAATCCAGAACAAATTTCATCACCTTCCCATTCTGACCTAGACATTCGACAAGAAGTAACATGTATTCCTGCAGTACGNGGNGAAGTCCAAACAACNTTGGCNGTNGTCCTAATAATATCGCCTTGNAANGCNGGTTTACGGAATTTNAGTGCATCTACGGAAATAGTTACAAATTCACGGTGTGCAAATTTCGANGCNACCATTCCAGCACTAGTNTCCATGATACTCATTAAATGNCCNCCNAANAATGTATTTAGTGCATTAGTATGNCCTGGAAAAACTTCATTCAAGAGTACGACGGGTTCGAGAGAGTAGGGCATCTCCATGTTCTATCGAACCTCNATGATAAGTCATCATGCTTGAATGCTACATCTAAATATATCAATTATGGATGTTTTGATAGGTATAGTTGTATCGTGATGGCCCTTCGCAGAGTCATGGAAGTGCCTCGTCTAAAGTGGGAATCTCTCATTTATGAAGACCCAGAAGGAGGAAAGATAGTGATTTGGCCTCANCTTCCGTGTGTTGTTATGCCTAATTCTCTAAGATATAAGAAATGGGATGGTTTGGCACTATTATATTCTAAAGATGATGTGGCAATATTAAANGAAGAAGATAAAGATGAAATTAAAAGTCCCGGGATTAATGTGGAAGCTGTATTNTCCTCAGGAGGAACTATGAGTTTACTATTAAGAGATATCCAAAGTCTGGATGTCAATGGACCAAGTATTCCAGATCCAGAACCGATTAGATTACTGAAGCATGCTGAAAATACAGGAGGAAAACCGGTTTATACAATAATACCCGAAATAACNGATAATNATTGGGAAGAATGGTATTCTAAATGTGCAGACAATCAAGTAAAATTGATTAATCTCTTGAAGACAATAAATAAATCCAGAAGATANACAAAAAATCGTTTAAANGCGTCAAAGAATGTAGAGATTTCGGAAAAAGTGNATTCTGAATTAGGTGCTGCTGCAGCTGCTTGTGCATCATGGTGGATTGAAGAACAGAGAGTCCTTACTGAAGACTTAATTAAAGAACGTGATGAAAGATTTGCAGCGAGAATAAAGGGTGCACTGTTTGATTTAAGAAATAGAAGACTTGATGAAAGTAATGTTTCCGACGTTACACTATTAGTACCCGTCCATCAGGCATACCTTGAACAATTATATAATTCATTGAATAGAAGTGATAAAGTAGAAAAAATAGAGAGAGGATGATAATATGGAAGGAGAATCTAACTTNTTAAAGATACAAACNCAAACCTTCAGATTTACGCCTTCTGAANCTGTNAAGCATGAAGATGTAGTAAATTTGGCANGANGAATTAAGGATGGAGAATACTCATTAATTGTTAATGAAAATCCAAAATCAACTTTAATTGTCGATAAGCATGGATCAATAATTGTTCACAATATTTCNAGACATGAGGTTGCTAAATTAGTGACACAGAGATTTCTTCTCAGTATTGGTATGTCTGATGAAGGACTAAAATCCGAATCTGGAGAGTTATTAGTAGAATTTTCACTGGGNAAGGCGGTTTTACTTGAATTGGCGAATGATAGATTTAACGATATTAGCCTAGACAATAATATTAATGCGTTAAGAATAGATGCTAAGAGGCATGAATGTCGGATAATATTATTCAATAATGGTAAAGGAATTGTCCTAGGACAGAAATCAAAGAGAGTAGTTGAGTTAGCGATAAGTTATTGGAAAGATTTACTTGAAAGAGAAGGAACATTGGCTTGAGAAAGATGTTAGAAGATGGTTTGTGGCATGGAGAAATAATGGACCAACACATACATTTAGACAGAAAAAACCGTTACCTGGATGCGATTAATGAATTTGTAAAAGTCGGCGGTACAGCAATTAACCTAGTTCATAAACCTGATTTTAATAATCTTCCAAGAAAAATTGAGGATTATAAAATAGCCTATCTAAATACGATAGAGATGTCGAATGAGGTAAGAAATACATTTGACATAGATGTTGTAGTAACTTTAGGNCCCCACCCTGTTTCTTGGGAAAGACAAATTAAATCCATGGGATATGAAAAATCTACTGATTTACATCTGGGAGCAGTTGATTTGGCGTTAGAATATATTTCTGATGGAGATGCAGTTTGTCTTGGTGAAGTTGGAAGACCTCATTATCCAGTAAGTNATGAAACTTGGAATAAGTCAAATGAATTATTATTACAGATTATGGAAAAATCTGCGAATGAAAGAGTAAGTATTCAATTACACGTTGAAAGTAATGGTAAAAAAACCTATTCNGAAATATCAGAATTGTGTAAAAAATCAAAAATGGCGAAAANGAAAGTGATTAGGCATTTTGCTCCTCCTAATATAGACTCAGATTTNACAAATGGAATTAGTTCAACAATTAGTGTAGGTAAAGGAAGTATTGAGAAAATAATTGANACATTAAAAAAATCAGATTCTATTTGGGGTATGGAAACTGATTTTTTGGATGATATGAATAGACCTGGTGCAGTTCTCGGTCCTAAAACTGTACCAAAAAGAACTCAACAATTATGCAAGAAAATGTGGGAATTAGATTATTCAGATAATGAAATAATTGGTCTGATGAAAAATATTCATTCAAAATGGCCTAAAGAGATTTATTAATAGATTCAAATTTTAATTTTGGAGTAAAAGTCATGAATCCNCCNATCACAAAAATTAGTATGCAAAGAGCAAAGAAATAAAAATCTCCAAANGGCATTGAGATNTTNAATNCATGCAAAATCATCCTAATTAGAGGCCCATTAATNGGGAGAAAAATTACCATTAATAAAATTCCCAATCTTTGCCTAATCATCATNGGTGCTGCGAGATGACACTAGCATTTGAATAAATGTGACCGAATTGATTTTGTAAGGTCATGTCTTCGGTNCGATATCGCGCCTGTGGTGAAGGGGTTATCACCTGAGGTTTCCAACCTCATGTCCTGGGTTCAAATCCCAGCGGGCGCACCAATATTAGCAGGATTTCACTACCACATATTGAAACGCTTCTGTCCTTCCGAAAGAATATGTCGAAGGGTACTTCTCCAGACTTAGCCAAGGATATTATAGTATCATCGATAAGTAAAGATGCATCTGATCTTGGTGAAGATAGACAAATAGTTGGTAGGCAAATATGGAGAATTTTACCTTACGTGACTAGATATTGGGAAAGAGCAATAGGTGGCCTACTAGCGAATATTGGTGCCAGAATATTTGATCTTGTTCCCTTGATTGCCATAGGGATGGCTGCTGATTATTATAATCCTGATAAATCTCAATTCACCGACTCAAGAGTTGAGAGTTTTGTTACACTTGATATAATACCAAATATAGGGCCAATTGATTCCACAGAACTTGGCTTTGGCTTACTTATTTTCTCATCATTCGTCTGTCTTGCAATAACTCAAGGATTAAGCAATCAACTTTGGCAATCAATAGCTTACAAGGCTCAGCATGATATCCGAATGGATGCTACAAAATCTTTGATGGAGATGGAGGCATCATACTTTGAAACTAGGCAGACTGGTAACTTGATGTCTGTTTTATCNGCNGACGTCGCACAATTAGANGATATAATTTCAGATTCTACTACTAGTATAATTAGGATNNTCACNACTCTTAGTGCTGCCTTTTGTATTCTTTTCTGGATGTCACCNACNCTTTGTATGATTCTNTTCGGNCCATTATTCATGATTGTNCCTATGGTNATCTGGTTTTCCACTAGAGTACAAAGAAAGTACCGTCAACAAAGAGAAAGTACNGGCGGAATAGTAGCNATATTGGAAAATGTNTTATCNGGNATAACNGTAGTTCAAGCATACAATGCCAGCGATTTTGAGAGGAGTAGAATTGAAAGACAGAGTGGCAATTATAGAGATCAAGCTATACAAGCGGCCTTTATCAGAAATCGCTTTATTCCTGGATTCCATATAGTAGCTGGGATCTCATTTGGCCTCTTAGTTTCAGCCGGAGGTTGGTTAATGAATTCTGGGCAAATAAGTGTTGGACAGTTTGTTACATTCTTACTGATATCTACTCGAATGACTATGCCATTGTGGATTCTAGGGATGTTACTTAATCAACTACAGAAAGGAGAGGCTGCTTCACGTCGGGTTTTTGCAGTCATAGACCTTGAACCTTCAATTTACGATAAGGTGGACGCATTACCTCTTGAAGAGCCAATTACCAGTCTATCATTCAAAAATGTATTTTTTTCTTATCCCTCTTCAGAATCTAATGCCCTCAACGACATCAATCTAGATATTTCTTCAGGAGAATTTTTAGGAGTTATGGGCCATACTGGAGCTGGAAAGAGTACAATATTGAAGTTAATAGAGAAGTTCTATCAACCACAGAATGGACAAGTTCTAATTAATGGCGTAGATATCAATAATTTTTCTATGAAATCAGTCAGATCTAAGATCGGTTTTGTGTCTCAGGACCCATTTCTTTTTTACGGGACAATTAAAGAAAATGTTTCCTACGCGAGAGAATCTACAGATGAAGAGATAAAGAATGCACTAGATATGGCAGGAGCATCAGAATTTATTTCTCAGTTAACAAATGGATTAGAATCAATGGTTGGCGATAGAGGAGTGATGTTATCGGGCGGCCAAAGGGCAAGAATTAGTCTGGCAAGGGCTCTATTGAATGACCCTGATCTTCTAATTTTAGATGAAGCAAGTGCGGCATTAGATGCTGAAACAGAAAAGAGGATACAACAGTCTCTTTTTGACGGTTCCAACGGCAAGAAGAATAGAATTACCATTGCAGTAGCTCATAGACTCGCTACCATTAGAAATGCCGATGAAATAATATCAATGGTTGATGGTTCAATTGTAGAGAGAGGAAAGCATGGAGAATTACTGGAAAACGAAAGTGTATATGCTTCTCAGTGGTCAATACAAACTGGAGAAATTGAATCTTAGGTGGTGTGAGATTGGAAATTCAATGGATAGATGTAGAACCAGGTAGAGTGTTCATCGGTTCAGATAATCGCTCAGTTCTTTTTGGAGGGATTGGGCCTAGGCACGAAGTTAAAATTGATTATAACTTTGAAATATCTTATTTACCGGTCAATTATGAAATTGCAAATGTGGCTTTACAAGGTGAAGGTTGTTATGTTGCCTCAGAATCCGAATGGGCTCTCGCAGTGCAAAAGAAACTGATTTCTGGAAAAAATGAAGTTGAAGAATTATCTGATAGAATTCGTAGTTCTTATTGGTCGAAATATTGTGATGGGAGGCCATTTATAGAAAATGATTGGCTAATGAAAGTTTCACGGTCTTGGAATTCTGGAAAACCTTCAATCAGTTCAATTCGTAAAGATGAGAAATGTGAATATTTACGCTTGGTCAAAAGGCCAAAGACAAATCATAATGATTCTTCATCTCCAAAGTTACCTTCTTCACCTGATAAATCTAAGTTGTTATTTGAGGAGTTATTAATTTCAATAGTTATTGGCGTCATTCCATCATTTGTTTGGGCATATTTTAATGCAAGTACAGGGTATATTTCAGAAGGCTGGCTGAATTTAGTATTCGGCGGATTATTTATCGGAGTATTTACTGCTATATTCTGGAGGCCAAGGACTAAATCTTGGAGAGTTGGAAATAATTGTGGTAAGATGAAAATAATTTAACGTGACCTATCATCTATCTGAAGGCCTGATTTCCCTCTTAAGATTCTAATCCAGCCGGTTAATACTCCCATTCCATAGTTCCAATGTAATGTGTAAGTTGCTATTGAAGACAAAAAGATAGTTTTCTTTGTTTTACTTGGGGAGTTTCCCTTCCAAGATCCATACCAAGCTAATAGATTGTACAATAGAATAAGTGTTGGTAGTGTATGAACTCCTAACCTCGGAAGCCCCATAGGTACTGTTGACAATCGAATATCCCAAAAATCAGGCCACGCTATTCCTCCATTTACTAGACCCCAGAAAAAAAATCCAAATGCCGCCATAACTATTGGAGGAAAAAATGCAACTGCTGTATGNGTAGGTGCTCTTANTTCAGGNTATTGGTGACTAGCNAAAGTTCTCACTAGCCCATAATTCCTAATTTGTTTCTTAACTCTTGATAGGTCTCTTCTTCGATGCCACATTATAGCAGTTCTATCAGTCCACAATTTCTTTCCAGTTAACCTTATTCTGTAATCAAGCATTACATCTTCTGCTCCGATGGCGCCTTCATCAAAACCTCCCACTTCTTCTAGAACTGAGCGCCTGTATGCGCAATTAACTCCAGGGAGTTGGTTAACTTCATCTAGTTCTTTCTTACCAACTTTACCGTAATTAGTTCCAGCAGTAAATATTGTACTACAGAAAGCGACATCAATTACTTGTTGCCACATTGTTGATTCTTCAACCGGGGCAAAATTAGGACCTCCTACTCCACTCACTTCTTCGTTTTCGAACCATGAGACTAATTTCTTAACCCAATCTTTTGGGACAATAACATCATCATCAGTGAATAATATCAGATCTGAACTTGTAGATTTGATTGCTATGTTACATGCATCTGCTCTAGTTCTCGAACCTTCGTCATCAATGAATCTTATATTATTCTCTATACAGACAGCTTTTCCAGGGTCATTTGCTGGGCCAACAACTACTGTTTCTATTTGTCCCTCATATGTCTGTTTTTTCAGGCATTTAAGTACAATGTCTAATTCCTCATGATTACTAACGCTAGGAATAATGACACAGGTAGTGTAATCCATCTTTGACTGGCACAGCGTTATCATTCATGAGTTCACGGGTCATTAGTAACTCTAGGAGCCAAGAAATACGTCCAACTTGCACCGCCTTGATTACTATTCCATGTCAGCCTAAGTGGATATTTTTCTTGAAATTCCAAAGATATATTCTCGGTTAGGCCACTGGCTAATTTCCTTGTAAGCGGGTCTAAAAACTGTAAAGAATATGAAGATTGAGTAGGAGAAGGGCATACTAATTCACTTAATTCTCCAGACTCGAAGCGAACATTTACACCTTCTCCAGCTTCCACAGTTATTGAGACTGTCATGTGGGTTTTTTCTAGACTTAAATCTACTATCTCTCCAACAAACTTAGCAGCCCTCAATGATCTTGAAAGTCTATCCGAGCCGACAGTAGCTTTGTGATTGAATTCTAAATTGGGAATGTTGGGATTATTCATAGTCACGGGATCTATTCCTCTGAGTATTCTATGTACCTCTCCTACTCTGACGTTTATTGCCCCTACTGATTCATCATAATCTAATTCTATCAAATCATTGGGGCCAGCTAGAGTTAATAAATCACGCATTTTACCTAATTCTAATCCTATTTCTACTTTCTCAACCTCGTATGTTTCAAAACATTCATCAGCTATTGTAGCAGAAAGAAGAGCAACGTGAGAACCGTCCACTACAGTTACATGTAATCCTTTCTCGTTCCATAATAGCTTTGCTTCTTCGGTCAAAACTGAGAGAAGTTCTATGATCTCTCTCATTAGTTGTTGTTTAGCAGTTACTCTTAGCATGATAGCACCTTACTTTATGACGTCGTAGTAGGAGGTTATTGATGGTTCGTAATATTTTAATAAAAAAGTCACTGATATTCACGCCATTTTTTACCACAGCTTTCACAGGTACACATTTTAGTTTCAGGCTCATCCGAGGATCTCGTTTGTTGCATCCATACATATACTCTATTTTTCTGACATTTGGGGTTAGGGCATATATAATCCCCTATTCTCAGAGTTCCCCTTGCTACTTCTTCTTCAACTACTTCAGTCAAATGTTTGAGTGATTTAGTTGCATTTTTTGCAGTTGCATTTGTTAAGTCAATTTCTTCCCCCGACATTGGATCAATGAATTTACCTCCCTTACCATCTGGNCCAGATAACGGGCCTTCATATCCACATTTATAGTCCGGGCATTTGATATTATTCTTTGAATCGGGAAATGAAAGCGCACCACACATCGGACAAAACATCTAAATCTTAACTCCTTTATATTACCAAGGCCATGTAGCGGTCAATATGATTATTATTCAATGATTCTATTAGAAGTACCATTTTTGGTAGTCTATTGCATAATATTAATGATTACAGAATATCCTCCCCATGCGAGAAATATACTCCCGAAAACAGAAATAAAGATATACATAATAGCCATGAATTGATTTTCTTGTATCAACTCTATGCTTTCAAGAGCAAAGGTCGACATTGTCGTGAAAGCCCCTAAAAATCCAGTTCCAATCAGAAGTATTGTTTCTTCACTAATGTCCAAACCGGCTGAAATTGCACCGAATAGGATACCTAGAAATAAAGAACCAATTAAATTGATTATGATAGTATTCGAAATTCCATAATGTCCTGGAAATAAGGAAGGAAGTGAATATCTCANTACAGCCCCTATTGCTCCACCGCATGCTACAATCCCAACAAGTTTAATATCCATAATTGGCCTAACTGGTATTCATTATTCATTACTTCTATTAACATAATTCTTCCGTACTGTTCAAGCGACATAACTCCTCGGAGGTATGTGCGAATCAGTTATGATTGGAGATTATCTCGTCTAATTAATGATGAGGGAATAGTTATTGATGAAATATATTGGACATCAGATTTAACAATTCCAAATTTGATAAGACGATTATTGTTGTTACAAAAAGGTAGAATGAGTCCAGAGGCAAGAATTTTATATGAAAGATTTGATAATGTTGAAGTCTGTCCAGAAGGTCATTTAGATGATATTAATTGGCCTCCATATNATGAAAATCAACGAAAAATGTTTGATGAAGCAACCATCAAAATGACAAAATTAAAGATTGCTGAATCTTCAGAAGATTTGGATAAAAGATTAGACATGTTGGTTTCATCGGCAAATGAAATTAGATCTACTTGGACTACGAGTGAATCCCGATGTATCGAATGGATTGGATTATTCTTGACAGAGATAAATTTGGATACTAATCGGAAAGAAATTATCAACTCCATTATTAAATCGGAATCTATTTCTTCGGCTGCAAAACTTTTGGAAACAACTCAGCCATTATTTTCGCCCTCAGAAGTTGAATGGGAGTCATTAAAAAAACATTGTGAATCGGTGGTTGATTTGACACAAAGAATGAAACAACATGAAGATGCAATCAGAATACTTACTCTAGATTATATGCCAACTCTTTCATCTTTAATAGGACCCTTGAGTGCATCGAAGTTGCTAGTTTTGGCTGGAAGTAGGGAGAGATTAGCTAGGATGCCATCGGGTTCGTTGCAGGTACTAGGTGCGCATGCTGCGATGGCAGCGCATAGAAAGGGAGCATCTCCACCTAAACATGGATCAATATTATTTTCTTTACCTCAAGTGGGAAAATCTCCAAGATGGGTAAGAGGAAAGATAGCCAGATTTATTGCTGGAAAGGCAAGTATTGCTGCTAGAATTGACCATTTTGGAGGAATCCCATGGGAGGACAAAGAAATCTCCAAGATTAACAGTGATATTGAAAAAATAATTAGTAAATTTCCAAAACCGCCCATAAGGAAATGAAATTATGAAGCGAAAAATTATCTCTTTAGGATGGGGTGTGAGAAAAGAGGGGAGGAATATATGGACTAGAAATGCTGTGAAAGGAATTTCGGTACGAAAGGAACGTCGAAAGAGAGATGGCAAGAATGAATGGCGTATATGGGATCCTACTAAATCAAAAATTGCTGCTTCTTTACTTAGAACAAAATCGGATCCTACAAAAATTCTTCCACAGCCCGGTAACGATTGTCTCTATCTAGGATCTTCAACGGGCGGAACTGTTAGTCATATTCATGATTGCGTATGTGGATCTGGGAATCATCATAAAGGGCAAATAATAGCCATTGACATCTCTTCAAGAATGATGAGAGAACTGGTGAAATTATCCGAAACAAGACCTGGCATAGTCCCCGTCCTTGCAGATGCAAGAGATATCACACAAATATCACCTTTCATAAATAAAAAAGTGGATTGGATACATCAGGACTTAAGTATATCCGATCAAGCAAAAACATTTGTAAAAATAGCCGAAATTTTTCTAAAAAATAATGGTATTGGTCTTCTTAGCCTTAAAGGAGCCAGTGAAAGAGCGGCAGATGGGAGTCTGGAAATAAAATTTGAAAAGGCTGAAGAAATACTAATGAAATCTAATCTAGATGTTATCGAAAAAATTGATTTGAAAGGTCTAGAAGAACAACATGTGTTATTTTATTGTAAAATGAAATGAGTTGATTAACAGTTATAATCATTGAGTAGTACTATTACGGCAAAATATGCCAGAGTTGCCAGAAGTCGAAACTGTGCGAAAAGGGCTTGAAAATCATTTGAAAGATAGAGTCATAGTTGACGTAGAGTTAAGAAGAAAAGATTTACGTTTTCCTTTCCCCAATAGATTTGATGANATGATGAAAGGAAAGAAGATATTGAAAATTGAAAGAAGAGCAAAATATTTGTTGATTAGGCTTTCAGGAGGAAAAACTTGGCTATGTCACTTAGGAATGAGTGGAAGATGGACTCTACTTGGAGATGGCAAAGAAGGAGTTCCTGGAAGGTTTAATTACGGAGGAGAAATAGGTAGTGGAGAAGGCCCTCATGATTGGGTAGTGATTCATCTTGATGATGGGGGAAAGGGAGTTTATTCAGATCATAGAAGATTTGGGATTATGGATATTTTTGATACTAAAAAACAAAATGAGCATAAATTATTGAAAAATATTGGCCCTGAGCCTATGCCTGATTCATTGACTCCTGAAATTCTTGCTGATAAATTAAAAAGAAAAATACCCATAAAAAATGCATTACTTGATCAGAAGATAATCGCAGGTTTAGGAAATATTTACGTTTGTGAGATACTTAACCGGGCAGGAATATCGCCGAAAAGAAAAGCTGAAACATTAGTTAGGAAAAACGGGATTGATAAAAGAATAAAGAAATTGGTTTTTGAAATTCATTCAGTTATGATAGAAGCGATAGATGCAGGAGGTTCAACGCTGCAAGATTTTAGAGGAGTTGACGGGGATGATGCATTGGGCTATTTTCCTAATTCATTTGTAGTATATGGTAGAGAAGGAGAAGACTGTCTCAAGGAATCATGTAATGGAATAATAAAAAGAATTATTCAGTCAAATAGATCAACATTTTTCTGTCCAAAATGTCAAAAATGATAAAATTAATCTATTAGACTTTTGAGTTATCCTCAATTCCCTTTATCAACGTATATAGCATTGCATTCAAAGGAGTGGGGATTCCTAAAGATTCTCCCTTGGAAACTATTTCTCCACACAGTGAATCGATTTCTGTTTTTTTACCATTCATTATATCTTGTAACATTGAACAACGATTTTTACTAGTCGATTTAATAACTGATTTTAGCTTAGAAATTAAATCCTCACTATCTATATCAATTCCCAATGAGTTGGCAATTATTGATGCTTCTAACATAGTTGAGCAAGACTGATTCCAAATATTATTTCGAAGTAAAATTTCTCCGTTTCTTAAACTCGTTACAGCACAAATTGGATTTATTGCTATGTTTATTAATAACTTAATCCAAATTTCTTTATGGATATCTTCACTCCACATTGGAGAGAGATTGGAGGATTCTAACAACGAAATAAAATCATTAATTTTAGGAGATGGAGATTTACCTTCCAATGATCCAAGAATTATATTTCCCCTTCCTGCCCAATGTACAGAATTAATATCTCTCCAAGCACCATGAGTTATAGTACAACCCAATACGTTACCTCGCCCAATTTTTTTTGAAAGATATTCAGAATGGCCGAGACCATTTTGCAGGCTTATGGCAATTCCTTCTTTGGATAATAATTCAGATGCTAGTTGGGCGAGTATGGGAGTAGAGTGGCTTTTTCCACAAATTAATGTGAAATCGCAAGAATTGGCCAAATGAATAGGTATCGGGACAGATGCGCTATCAATTACTGTAAATAATTCAGAAGGAAAATGCTCAACTGTCCCTTCTGGAGTGTTTAATGTTAATCCTCTTTCTGAAATTTGTGATGCCATATAGCCTCTAGATACCGCTATTAATTCGGCATCTGAATCAGCGAGAGCTCCAAGCAACATTCCACCAATGGAACCAATGCCTAAAATTGCAATCCTCAATATTAACACCCGTTTACTGGACACCTTACTGAATTGTGNATTATCAAATTATTATTATCAATAGAAATCCACGATACATAGAACAAAGAATTATTAAATTCTTCATCCAATATAATCTCTATTTCACCAAAAGAATCAATATTATTTGGTACATAGTATTCTTCCCAANCACCAACATTAACTGAGTCGCCATACAATTCTACCGAGACTGGGATTGAGAAATTTTCTCTATTATATACTGTAAACGATTTATTGGTTATTCTATTATTAATTGAGCCTGGATTGATTACAANGTCCAATCCTTCTTCAATGATATACTTATGAATTGGAATAATACCATCACATATCATTATCCAACCAGAAGAAGGAATAATTATTGTTCCATTTACTATTTCACCTTTTGAGAATTTTATTGGAGCATATTCTTCCAAAGGTAAAGTCCAGTTTGAGCCTACCTCTGTTACTATATTACTAGACTTACAAAAAGATGGGTTTTTAGAGCCATAAATAATAGAGTGTTGTTTATTTTCTGAATTTAGCCAAGAAGGAATTGTCCACTCAGTACCAGAAACATATACAATAGGTTCAGTATTTTCTATTGGCATTAACCACTCAAGCGTAGTATTATTTTCTCTGATAAATTGAATCGTCGGACCATACCGACGGAATTGTTGATCAACATCATTTGAAGAGAATAAAGCCCCTTCATGACCGATTAAACATAACTCACTGAATTCTTCATTAACAATTGAAAGGTTTACGAAGTTCCAAAAGGGATTTGTCAAAGACAAATTGCCTTGATCGCCTGAGATGATATTTAATTTTGTGCAAATTTTAGGATTATTAGTATTCTCAGAAATTTCCCAGAAAACATCTGCTGGGCCTGAATATAAGTTATTGTACAAAAAAATCATATGTTCTTCTTCATAACCATTAACATCAATAATTATTCTTAGATAAAATTTTTCTTCAAAGGAATAATCTGGCGCATGTATCGTTATTGTTATTAATTGGTTATTATTTTGAGTTATATTACTGAAATGACACAAATTGGACCATTCACAAGTGGAGTTTATTGCCCAATTCTCTGACTGACTTCCTTCAATACTAAATTGTAAAAATCCAGAAACAGGNAAAATTCCCTTTGGACGGAGGTCCAAAGTTATATTTCCCTCTCCGAATTGAGGAATTTCCAAATCTGTTTCCCAATTGCTTGTTGATAATCCAGAATCGTATTCTTCTAAAGTTGTAATAGGAGCGAGGCCTGGAAATCCAATAATCATTACAGAAACTAGCATAATAGTGATTTTTGATTTAAAATTATTACTTAGTTCAGTACTCTGATTTACTATAAATGGAATAATACTATTCTCGGGACTAAAACGCTGCCAGGTAGAAAAAGCAATCAAGAATAGCCAAGGTAAATAATTAACAAAGGCAAAAGTGAACATCATAATTACAAGAGACATAATAAATAGAGAAGTTTGTAGGTTTCCTTTAGACATTTCAGAAGGTCCGAAAATAGAATATAATAATCTATCACCAGGAAAACCGGGAATAGGTAATAAAAGAATCCAACCAATCATTGAAAGTCCTATTCCTGCTATTCCAATAGGGTGTAACCATTGTAATTTTAATTCATAATTTTCAAACATTAAAGAAGCAAAGGTTTGGGTAAATGGATTTAAATCAAATATTATAGGAGAGTTTTCTAAATCTGGTGGCTCATTCGAAGTTATCTTGAGTCCTATCATAGTAAAAATAGCACCCAAGAAAAATATAGATATTGGTAGTATAGACTCAATAATGGCTAGTTTTTTACGATTNGGAAATGGTATCTTATCTATTCTTTTTTGAGATAAAACACCAGTTAAACCAAAAGGCCATGTTGGGTATAGAATTGGGAATATTATAGGAATTATATGGCCACTATCAATGTCATAATTTTTAGCCATCCAGTATCTTAAATTACTGCATAACAACAAAGAAAAGATTATTGGAAATGTGAAATAAAATAATGATTGTCGGATAGTATTGCCATCGAGAATGCTATCGCCCACATTATACAACCCAAGCCATTCAGCACCAACTATAGTCAGAAAAATTGACATGAGAATCCAAATTAGAAATTGCTGGAATGAACTTGAAAAATTCGGAGAAACTGGTAAATTAATTATACTCAGTACAGGCATTCCCTCGCCACTTAATATGCCTATTAGCCCTAATGACTCTAAATGATTATTGAGAAGAATTAAACATTCATCAATTTCCATATCTTTTGGGCTTCTAACTTCCCATGAAGATTGTTGATTAGTTTCCTGGCCCAATATAAAATACCTTGAAGCAATGACCTCAGTGAATTCCTGATTACTCCATGTCTCAGTATCGAGATGTATAGATTGTTGAGCTTTCATTATGAGATACCTCCTTATATCCTCCGCCAATGTTGACTGATAAGATACCTCTCACTAGAATAATCACTATTTCAATTAAAATCACTTATTCTTAAAGCGTTTTAGTCTGAATGTTTCTTCCCTTTCCATTTCTTCTAATCTTAATTGTATGAAGGTCTGAGCTTCTTTCATCTCAGGGATTACTACAAATTCAAGAGCGTTGACTCTTCTCTTTGTTGCTTCAATCTCTTCTAATAGTCTCTTTAGTGTGGCTTCCATTTCTGCGGCTTTGACAATTTTCGATATTAAAATGGAATAAGAATCTGCTGACTCATCAATATATGGAGAACCCCCAATTATTCCAGTAGGCCTTGTTTCAACAGTAGTAGTGAGATTAGTCCCTTCTACCTTCGGGACTACAACGCCCATTATATTTCTCCTAGATACCATTACCTCTGGCCCAGTTGTTGCAGCTATTGCAGCACTTTTTACGGCTAAACCTCCTTCGATTGAAGATGCCAGTGCAATTGACTTTAGTGCGTCTCTATAAGTTTCTACTAGTTCTTCCCTTGCAGCAATCATTTCAGCAAGTAAAGTCCTGAATTCAAAAAATAAACCATCTCTTTTCATTTTTAGAAGATTATATCCACTGGAGGTTTGTTTAATCCTACGTTTCAAATTGATTAATTCTGATCTTGTGGGCTTAATATCTAATGCCATCTATCTCAACTCCGAAATTTCTTAAAAAATTATTTTTTCTTCTCATTTGGATGATATTTATCGATCCATTTTTGATCTAGACGGACGAGATATTTGGTATCTATATTGGAAAGTAACTCCCATGCATAATCAAGCGTACCTTCTCCTATAGATCGATCTTCATCTCTACTTTGTCTGAGGAATTGATTTTCAAAAATATCAGCAAACTTGAGTAATTGCAGATCTCTTTCATTCAAGGCGTCTTCACCTACAATTGCAACCAAACCTCTTAATTCCCTCCCTTGGGCATATGCTGCATATAATTGGTCAGAAACTGATTTATGGTCTTCACGTGTCTTTCCATCTCCAATACCTGCATTCATCAACCTAGATAGGGATGGGAGAACATTTATCGGAGGGTAAATTCCTTTCTGATGTAATTCACGAGAAATTACTATTTGCCCTTCAGTAATATATCCTGAAAGATCTGGTATTGGATGAGTAATATCATCTCCCGGCATTGTCAATATAGGGAATTGAGTAATTGATCCTTTCTTCCCCTTAACTAATCCTGCACGCTCATATAGCATTGCTAGATCCGTATACATATAACCAGGATATCCTCGTCTTCCCGGAACTTCTTCACGTGCTGCACCAATTTGACGTAGTGATTCACAATAGTTTGTCATGTCTGTGTATATGACTAGAACATGATAATCATGCTCAAATGCTAGATATTCTGCAGCAGTTAATGCCAACCTAGGAGTGATTAATCTCTCAACAGCAGGATCATCTGCAAGATTGACGAACAAACATGCATTTTCAAGAGCCCCTGTTCTTTCTAAATCATGGACGAAGAAATTGTATTCTTCTGCTGTAATTCCCATTGCACAGAATACTACTACGAAATCATCATCGCTATCCACTAATTTTGCCTGTCTAGCAATTTGTAGTGCAATATCATTATGCGGCAATCCCGATGCACTGAATATAGGCAATTTTTGTCCCCTAACCAGTGAAGTACAAGCATCTATAGCCGATATCCCTGTTTGGATAAAAGAAGATGGGCTTTGTCTTGAGTAGGGATTTATGGCAGCACCAATGATATCTGCCATATCGTCAGCAACTATAGATGGCCCACCATCTCTAGGCCTTCCTGCACCATCCAGAATTCTGCCGATCATATCCTTACTGACAGGTAATTTGAATACATCTCCAAGAAATTTAATACCTGTTTGTTTATCTATTGAAGCAGTCCCTTCGAAAACCTGTACAATAACTTGATCATCAGAAGTATCTAGAACCTGTCCATTTTTCAAAGTACCATCGGAGAGCCGTAGTTCAACGATTTCTCCAAATGCAACGGGTTCAGTCTTATTCAAGAACACTAAGGGTCCTTTTACATCAGTAATTGTTCTATATTCTTTTCCAGTCATTTTTATCACTCCTCAGTTGGCCTCCATAGTATTAGAAATTTGTTTAGTCATTTCTTCTAGCATTTGTTCTATTCGATCTTCATAACCAGATTCAAATCTACCTCTCATTAAATCCGTCCTTGCAGGGACATTCACTACATCTTCTAATGCTGACCCTCCTGCGAGTGCTTTCTTAGATTCTTCCTGGAATGAAAGAATAGCTTTAGCCATTGTATATTGCAATTTTAGATCACTGTAAGTATCTACATCATGGAATGCATTTTGCTGTAAGAAAAATTCTCTAATCATACGAGCAACTTCCAGAGTTAGTTGTTGGTCTACTGGAAGCGCATCAGAACCAACTAATTGAACGATTTCTTGTAACTCTGCTTCTACTTGTAAAAGTGAGCTTATTTGTGTCCTTACTTCAGGGAAATCAGTCTTTATATTATCTCTATACCACTGATCTAATGATGGAGGATATAATGAATATGAACTAAGCCAATTTATTGCAGGGAAATGACGTTGCCGAGCAAGACCTGCATCTAGACCCCAGAATACTTTTACAATTCTTAGAGTTCCTTGACTGACTGGTTCAGAAATATCTCCACCAGGAGGGGAAACTGCACCAATAACAGAAACTGATCCATCTCCGCCTGAAAGTGTCTCCACACGGCCGGCTCTTTCATAGAACTCGGCTAAACGACTAGATAAGTATGCAGGATATCCTTCCTCTCCAGGCATTTCTTCAAGTCTGGATGAGATTTCCCTCATTGCTTCTGCCCAACGACTAGTGGAGTCTGCCATAAGAGCAACATCATAGCCCATATCTCGGAAATATTCTGCAATAGTTATTCCTGTATATACAGAGGCTTCTCTAGCTGCAACTGGCATATTAGAAGTATTAGCAATCATTGTAGTTCGATTCATCAGAGCCTCTCCAGTTTTTGGATCCATGAGATGAGGGAATTCATCAAGAACTTCAGTCATCTCATTACCTCTCTCTCCACATCCAATATACACCACAATATCGGCATCAGACCACTTGGCTAATTGTTGTTGAGTAACTGTTTTTCCTGAGCCAAAAGGACCTGGGATACCAGCGGTACCTCCTTTTGCCAATGGGAAAAGGAAATCAAGAATCCTTTGACCTGTTTGTAGAGGAACTTCTGGGGCATGCTTTTTTGTGAATGGTCGAGGAGTTCTTACTGGCCATTTTTGCATCATTTGTATTTCATTTCCATCATCTAATGTACAAATCGTTTGAGTAACATTGAATTCACCGGATTTGATTTCCTTTATTTTCCCTGAAATGCCCGGAGGTATCATAACCCTATGTTCAATAGTAGAAGTTTCTTGTACTGTTCCTATTATATCGCCTGAAGAAACGCTATCTCCATTTTTTAAAGTGGGTTTAAACTGCCAATTTTTCTCCAAATCAAGACCGTCGGCATCTACTCCCCTAGTGATAAAAACACCCATTGTTTTCTCAAGTTCCGGGAGTGGCCTTTGTATTCCATCATATATTTTTGTCAATAGACCTGGTCCTAATTGAACAGATAATGTCTGTCCTGTCCTTATTACAGGCTCCCCTGGCCTAACTCCTGAAGTTTCTTCATATACTTGAATTACTGATTGGTCGCCATGCAACTCAATTACTTCTCCCATCAAACCTTCATCTCCTACTCGTACAACCTCATACATCCTTGGCGATATTCCTATTGCTGTTACTACTGGACCAGAAATACGATAAATTACTCCTTTTTCTTTACTCATTTTTAATTCACTTCCATTTATTTTTTTTCTAGGATTTATTTCCACAAATCGACTCCTAGTGCCGATTTGATCGACTCTCTGAGGGTATTATCCTCTTCTGTACCTATTCCCAATACTGTGGGAGTAATGCTCTCTGAAAGTTGTATTCGTAATCTTTCAGGGAGTTCTAATAAATCGGAGTTGTCAATGACAATTACTCCTATTTCTTTTTTATTTAAGAGATCCTTCATTATTGAAATCGTCTCTTCGGTATCTTTTGGATTATATAATCTCAAAACTCCCGCCAACTGGAATCCAAGGGTGAAGTCAAGAGATCCAACAACTGCTATTTCCACATAATTCACCTCAAAAATCCATATGCGCTTCTAAAACCTCGGATGTAAGTCCAATCGTCTTCCCACGCACTAGAAGACGAAGATTTTGTATTTCCAATACTTTTCTTTCGATGTAGTATATTACTGGGAAAGGAGAAACAGGATTAAGATAAGCAAATCGTTTCAAAATAGCATGCCTTTTATGAGTAAGCAAAGAAGCAATTGGATCTAATGATTGAGTATTTTTAGATTCAATTAATGCTTCATCAAAGCCTTCATCATCGAAATAAATACTTCTCCTAAGTATATCTAGTAAAGATTCTTGCGTAGTTGCCTGTGAAGCTTGTATAATAACGGAATGTTGAATCCTACCTCCTGGAATGATCATTTGTGTACGCTTTTCTGGAGAAATATTCTGGCGTAATTCACGAAATTGATTAATTATGTT
>PATZ01000003.1 GCA_002712575.1 Methanobacteriota archaeon | reverse complement strand
CTTCCTCCAAAACCTGCAGACCTACTCACTTCATCCGCAATTGCTGCAATTCCTATTTCACTATCTCCTTCACCACACCTTTCTCTAATCGTCTCAAACATTTTCTGATTTATTTTACCACTTTCTTTATGCATGGTAATTTCCCAATCAGATTTCGTTTCTCTTAAATTATAAATCAAATTTGTACAATCTTCAGCTTCTCCAGCAAGATTTCCAAATTTATTATTAATAAAATTCCATCTTTCGTAAGGTATCTTCGATAATAATAAACTGGGACGTTTTTTGCATCCTAATTTTTGTAGAGATTTTTCTAACTCATTCATACGGGGATGTTTCTCTATAACATGAGGAGCATCATCTTCGCCCGCTTCAAACCTAGCTCTTTCTACAGATTGTCTAACCCAATGCCGATTTTCAATTCCAGAGTCCTTAGCACCTATCAGCATAATAGAATTTTGTCTACCTCCAGTCAACCAATATAATTCAACAGGATCATCAATCCAAGCTGATTCAATACCTTCCGCAGATAATCTTGAAGAAAACAGATTTTGTCTATGTTCAAGTTCTGAAACTGGTACTCGCCAATCTTGATTTCCGGGGCCCTACAAATGTGCCACGTCCCAATCCATACTCATTCTCGATTATCCTAAGCAAAAAGCATTTTTGTTTATTTGAGTATACTTATCTTCCACAACGGCCAAATGTAAGACTCAAGTGGCTTCACATGTGCAAGGCGTTCTTTCGCTGGATGCCTATGACTTAGAAGGACAAACTGTTTTGTATAGAGTGGATGTCAACTCTCCTCTTAATCCGGTTGATAAAACACTTTTAGACGACTCTAGATTGAGAACAATAAAATCAACTTTAGAGTTACTTTCCAATTCTAAAGTTGTTATCTTAGCACACCAATCACGACCGGGTAAAGATGATTTTTCAGATATGTCACAACATAGTGATAGGTTATCACAAATAATAAACCGCGCCATAACTTTCATTCCAGATATTTGTAGCGATTCTACGATAAGTAAAATTAGAGAAATGACAAATGGGGACATATTATTTTTAGATAACATGAGAATACATGATGAAGAATATGGTAAGAAATATGCCAACTGGCAAGATACTGAAAATTCTGAAATCGTTTCCAAACTTTCTTCTGTCGCCGATTTATATGTCACAGATGCATTTGCTGCTGCACATCGCAGCTCTCCTACGCTTACGGGCTTTACAAATAAATTACCATGTATTCCCGGCAATCTTATGATGGCTGAATTATCGAATTTAAAAATTGCAATAGATGACCCACCTCGTCCATATTTAGCAATTCTTGGTGGCGCCAAGGCCGATGATTCCCTCAAGGTAGCACTTAACCTAATACACCGCAATGTCATTGACAAAATAGCATTCGTTGGAGTAGTAGGTAATTTGATGATTTGGGCAAAAGGATATGATATAGGTGCTAGAAATAAAGATTTCATTACCAATTCATTAGGCAATTCATTTGATAAGACTTGGAAAATAGCACAATTATTAATTGACCAACATCTTGATTTGTTGATTTTACCATCTGATTTAGCCGTTGAAATAAATGAAGAGAGAGTTCCAATGAAGTTAGATGAATTGCCTACAGAATACCCAATTTATGATGTTGGCATTCAATCTTTGATGGACTTACGACCAATTATTCTAAATTCAAAGTGCATACTATGGAATGGACCTGCTTCATTCTTTGAAAGAACAGGATTTGCTTTTGGTACTATTGAAATTCTGAATATGTGTATCGAAACTGATGCATTAACAATAATTGGAGGAGGACATACTAGTGCCTTAGTAAGTAGTAGAGGAGTATCTGACAAAGTAACACATAATAGTACAGGAGGAGGATCTACAATGTGTTTATTATCAGGTGAAAAAATGCCTGTAATAGAGTCTTTAATCAGTTCTGCTCTTAAATTTTCTAATGATTAACATATATCTTGATTATCATATTATTTTAAGACCCTAATCTCTTCTCCTTTATCATGGAAGAGACAGGGGCAAGTCCGTTTGATGAACCTCCTACTACAGAATTAACTACTAATACTGAATTATCAGGCACTCCAAGTCCAATTTCTGGTTTTGTTGCTCCAGAAGTCCAAGGAAGACAAAAAAGTCCAATGCCACAAGTTTTTGGAATATTGGCTGTAATATTGTCCGTAGCAGGCGTTTTAATCAATTTGTTAGGTCTTTTAACTACCCAAGCGGAAATAGATCTTGCTAGAGAAGTAGGAGAAAATAGTACTCTATTTGTGGTTTGGTCATGGCTTGAGCCAATTATTGGAATAATTGCTTCAATTGTTTTCGGTTATGCAGGTTTGCAACTTTATAATTATAAAAAACAATCAATATTTATTGGTTTAGGTGCGGTTGCAATCAATACCGCCTCTGGACTTATGGCTTCATATGTGCAAAGTCAACTTCAAGAAACTCTTTCAGGTTCTTCAGAATTGGGTCAAATTTTTGGCGGCATTGGTGTAATATTTACATTATTCTGTAATTCTTGTTGTGCAATGTTATTAGTAATTCCATTAATGATTAGCCCTCAAGATTTAGAGTAATTATTTTAATTTCTCAAGATCTACAATATGCCCTATACGTTTATTTACATCGGAAAGAATGCCTTCTAATGCTTCTTTATTTCGACCCTCAGCACGCATTACTAGTATCGGCTCTGTATTACTGGGCCTACACAAATACCATCCATCTTCATATCTAACTCGAATACCATCAACAGTTGATTTCTCCATGTCTTCGAAAGCGGCTAAAACTGCTGACATTGTTGCCTCACGTTCTCCTGTTAGAGGTACTTTTCCTTCATCAGTCGTCGGATATTCGGGCATAAAATGAAATCTCTCTGAAAATTGTTGACCACCTTCATTGGGTGATCTTTCATCTCCTACTATTTTTAGTAGACGAGCAGCACTATATATTGAATCATCAAAACCGTACCAATCATCATTCATGAAAAAATGTCCTGACATTTCTCCAGCAAATGGAATNTCTGGATGTTCTCTTAANTCAGTTTTCATGAAAGTATGNCCAGTTCTAACCATACGTGCAATTCCTCCTAAATCATNAATCGCTTCTTCAACAGCCATACTACATTTTACATCAAATAATATTGTTCTACCGTCATCNGAAGTATCTTCAGATATTTTTGANAATACATCNTTTGCAAAAATTCCTATTANCCTGTCTGGATGAATAAAATTTCCATTTTCATCTACNACTCCTAATCTATCTCCATCTCCATCCATGCCAATGCCAAATTCAGCTCCATGCTCAATAACAGCTTTTCCCAAATCTATCATATTGTTTTGCCTTGTTGGATCTGGAGGATGATTTGGAAAAGAATTATCCCATTCACAATATAGCGGAATCACTTCCGCTCCAAGCCTTTCTAATGTTTTCACAGATAAAGGACCAGGAACAGCATTTCCGCAGTCAAGTACGATTTTGATTTTTCTTTTGAGTATCCCAACATTTTCAATTATTCTTTGTATATATTCTTCTTCATATTCTTCTTCAAGTTTATATGTTCCTTCTCCTTCTCTAAATTCTCCCTTTTCNAAGGTAGCTCTAATATCTTGTAGTTCTTTTCCTCCCAGTGGCATGGTTCCTTCACAAATTTTGAATCCATTATATTCCGGAGGATTATGACTAGCAGTAATTGCTACCGCAACATCCACTGGTAAATCAACTGTTGAACGATACAACACTCCAGTTGTAGTTACTCCTAGGTCAATAACATCCGCACCAGCAGACAATAAACCTTTGACAAAAGCCGCATGATATTCTGGCCCCGATTCTCTAATATCTCTGACTACTGAAACCGCTTTAGCATCCAAATGAGTCGCAATTGCCCTTCCTAATCTTTCGGAAAATTGAGCACTTAATTCGATTCCAGCAATACCTCTAATATCGTACGCCTTGAAGACTGTCATGACTGGCCGTGAGTAGACTAATACAAGACTTCTTTGGCTACATAATCAGATACAAAAATGATTATTAGAAATCTATTAATTTTCCAAATCTCTAAATGCCTCACAAACAACTTCTACTAATGCACCCATAGGTAGATTTGGAACCTCATAAGCAGCGCGTGAAGGAGGAATAATTTCTTCTAACCATTCTCCATAAATATCATTTATTGTATTGTAGTTTTTAATATCTGTCATTAAAATTGTTACTTTAACTAAATCTTTCTTCGAACTATTGGCCGCTTCTAATAAATTATCAATTTTCTTTAACACGCCTTTCATTTGTAATTCAATAGTATCTCCAGAATCTACTCCTATTTGTCCGGATAACCATATGTGATCTTTTACTGATATTCCCGGACTATAAGGAGCCCATGTTTTTCCACCAGTATCAACTTTAATCTTACGTTCCATAACCCTACGAAGTAGTACTTACTGTTAGAATTATTCATTCACCATATCTTTTATCATTTCAATAATTTCTATATGATCTCCAGCAATATTTTCTGAATTAATACTCTCTATATTAATCCACGCAGCATCTATAGCATCATCTCCTGCAACTGGTTCATATTCAGGATCAACATCAACAATGTAGAATAGTCCAATACAATGTTTTCTAGGGTCTCTTCCTGGTTCTCCAAGAATTGCTAATGAGACAGGATTCTTTCCTATCGCCCCAGTCTCTTCCTTTAATTCTCTTATTACTGCAACTTCCGGACTCTCTCCATAATCAACAAATCCTCCAGGAAATGCCCATTTACCTTTCCACTCAATTGGCCAAGGTCCACGTTTAATTAACAACACCTCTTCTCCATTAAGTCCTTGACGAAGAACCACTGCATCCACAGTGACTGCAGGATTTCTATAATCATCTCTGCCACAAACTTCACATAGATTATTTGCCATATTTCCTTCTCCTGTATTGATAGGACTCTATTGCTTCATAAAGATCATTTTTTGAAAAAGATGGCCAATGAACATCCGTAAAATAAAGTTCTGAATAAGCTATTTGCCACAATAAAAAATTCGAAATTCTCTCTTCTCCACTTGTTCTAATGACTAAATCAGGATCTGGTATATCTGCTGAATATAGTCGTTTTGAAATTTCCAATGAATTTATATTTTCTAATTTTATTTTCCCATCTGCATGATCNCCAGCAATTTCTTTAACTGCATCTACAATTTCCTCTCTTCCGCCATATGCGAGACAAACTGTGAAAATATAATCTGTGTATGAAGCAGTTTTCTTTTCTGCATTTTTTATGGCTATTTTCACTCTTTGAGGTAGTTCTTCAATTCTTCCAACAGCCTGAACTTTAACATTATTTGAATGAATTAAAGGATCTTCTGCAATTTCATTTAACCCAATTTCGTATAAATCATATAGAGAATCTAATTCTTCAGGTTCTCTTGCATTAATATTTTCAGTTGAAAGAGCATATACGGTCAAATATTTTATTTTTAAATTTAGAATCCATTCCATTACTTGCTTTAATTTTTCTTTACCTCTTAGATGTCCTATCTCTCTCTCAAGGCTATGACTCCAGGCAAATCTTCTATTTCCATCCATAATTATCGAAATATGTTCTGGTAATTTTTCATTTTTTATTCTCGTCCCGAGCCTTTTTGTCCGTATTCGATCAGTTCTTGAGACAATACTCCATGCCAATTTAGAATTCGATAAAAATTTCGCAGGTTTGGAAATTATTCTAAATTTTAATAGCCATTTTGCAATACTGTCTATTGTATTGCCAATAATACTACGTCCCATTTCATCACCTAATAATTTAATCTATATTTTATTCGAAAATAACATCAGCCGAATCTCCAATCTTTTCTAACAATCTCTTTTCTGGATTAACTACAATAACTTGCCCAGAATGCTTCCAAACATCGATATCATGATGACTATTTCCTGCATAACCAAATTTTTTATCACCATATCTAGCAACCAATGAATCTGCTTTTTGNTGNCCTCTTAAATTATAGTCACCATCNGAAGCCATNACATCTGAAAATAATCCAACATGTGCTGCTACCTGTTCTGCAACAATTCTGTCGGAAGCAGTGGCAAGAATCAATGTCCTTCCTCTTGCGTATTCTCCNGTAAGCCATTCTAGGAAATTTTCATGATAAGCCAAATCAGCTGGATCAAAATTTAATTTCTCTGCTAAGTCTCGTTTCCATTTAGCCCTTTTACCTGTTATTTCTTTAAATAATAAACTAGGTATTAACCAAGGTTTTCTAAATATGACTTTGTAAATACTGATCCAACTCATATCCGATAAAATGAGTGTACCATCCATATCAACAGCAAGTGGAATGTCAGAGTCACCATCGTCCATATGTTCCGGCTGCGGTCTACACATTCAAGTCTTCTTCGACCGATTGCATCAATAATGATACCTTATCGTGAATATGATTGTTGGACATGGCGGTGGAAGAGAATCTTTGGCGACCTTCTGCGATGCAAGTCTCCGAGACAAAGGGAGATTCGCCATCTGGATTCAGTTCCATCAGATTGGTTGGCAATAGGATGAGTATGGATATCTTAGAACCAATATCAATTAACTCTCAAGAAGATTGGAATAGTGTGATAGTTGATTTAGATTTTTGGGGTAATGTTCCAGATCCTAATTTTTTGGAAATAATCTCTCAATTAAGCAATGAAAGGGGGTTATTAGTAAAAATCAAATCTTCTGAAATAGAATGGCTCGCAGAATTTCTTCCTTGGGGTTCTGATAATAGAATAGAATCTAGAGTAGTCAATTCACAACTATCTGTAGATAAGCCATGTGGAGGATATCGGTGGAAAGAACAAGATATCATAATCTTAAGGAAAATAAAGAATTATCAAAGTAATTCAAATGATGATTTGATACAAGCTTTGAGTGAGGGAGATAAAGAATTAGCAATTGATATTTTATATAATTCTGGCAAATCCTTGGGATTCTATCATTCTTCTGTAGAGTCTTTTAGAGAAACACCAATGGATCAAAAAAGATGGAATAAAAGATTACTAGATTTAGAGGAAAAACTTAGCGCCAATACCATATGGAGAGCGCCATTTAGTCGAAAGGCCACATGTATGCTGAGTTTAGGAGATGTACGATTCTCTGATATCCTTATTTCAGAAGGTAAAGAGTATTTCCTACGGATAAGTCCTCCAAGATTAGCGGATGGATTATACAAACCAGTATGTGAATTTCCAGCCATTAGAGATCTTTCTTGCCTTGTCCAAGATTTAGGGCGATTATTCCATAAAACCAAAAGCCCCCTTGATATCACTGATTTAAGAAAATCTTTGATTGAAGGTTGGATTGATAATGCGCCATCTTCATGGAGTTCATCAGATGTTTTCTATGCACATAAAGGAGGTTTAGCAATATGGGAATACGAACAATCACTTTTAGATGTTTTAGAATCAACTGCTAATCAATCTGGCCCTCCTTCTCCTGCAGTTCAGATTATTTCTAGAGTAATCCCTTTTCAAAAGAGTATGTATAACAGTAGAACTATAGCCGCCCTATCATTTATTTCTATATTTTTAGGAATAAGTACAGTTATTAATAATCCTCCAACTTCGTTTTCAGATACAATAATACCTTCTTTTTGTATTATTTTAGGTTATTTTACTCACTCTTTTTATCGTAAATTATCTCCTCCTCCAGAGAAGCCAATTACTGATCTTTAGTTATTATCCCATCATTATAATTATAAAAACGAGGTTTCCCTGTTGGTATTTCAACACTTACTATTTCTTCAGGAGATAATTTTTCTATGTGCATAACAATTGATCTCAATGAATTTCCATGCGCCGATACAAGTACGTTCTTACCAGTCTCTAATTCTGGTAATATCTCTTCGATAAAATAAGGAATAGTTCTTTCAGCAGTCATTTTGAGACTCTCTCCTCCTGGGGGGGCTACATCGTAAGATCTTCTCCAAATATGTACTTGTTCAGAACCATGCTTTTCCGCGGTTTCTTTCTTGTTTAGGCCTTGTAACTCTCCATAATTTCTTTCATTCAGCCTAAAGTCCTCATAAGTGATAAAATCTTTTGAAACTTCATTATTTTTCATAATTATTTCTGCTGTTTTCTGAGCTCTTATCAAATCGCTTGTATGTACTGAATCAATATTTATCTTGGAAAGTAACTTTCCTGCTTCCAAAGCTTCTAATTCTCCTTTTTCAGATAATTGGACATTAGTCCATCCAGTAAATCTATTTTCTGCATTCCAAATTGATTGCCCATGACGGATAAGAATAAGTTTAGCCATATTCAAACACCTCAGACTTGTTGATGATGCTGCCTTTTACGAGGTTCATGGAATACTAGATCATTTTCTTCTGCTCTACTTCTGGCCATTAGTAGTATATCTTCTGTAAATTCTCTTTGTGTCTTAGCAGATGACATACAGTAGAAATTAGTTGCAACAATTACCTTTGAAGGAGCAAAGGATTTCACCCTAACCCATGAATCTTCACCTTTTGTCGATCTTGGATCATTGATTACTTGTTCACACAATGAGTCACAAAATTTCTTTAATGAACTTTCATCACTATCCGCTTCAAAATCAAAGGTAGGTACTATTCTACGGAATCTTCTTTGACTGAAATTCTCTACAGAAGAATTTGTAATATTTGAGTTAGGTACTGTAATCATTGTATCTGCAGAGGATCTAACTTGTGTTGTTCTTAGTCCAATGGAAATTACTTCTCCTTCTACTCCATCAACAATTATCCAATCTCCAACATTGAAAGGTTGATCAATTAGTATTGAAATAGCTCCAAACATATTCGCTACAGAATCCTTTGCAGCCAAAGCAATTACCAAACCAGTTACTCCCAATCCTGCTACAAATGAATTAGCATCAACACCTATTAGTCCTGCAATAACGAAGAATCCCAATACAACAACGACAACTCTTCCAATAGATTCTGCTACACTAGCCAAAGATCTTCTGGCGGCCATATCATCTCCTTCAACTACAATTAAAACATCAATGTAGTCAACCAATCTAAAGGCNGCAAGTAACATTAGAATNACAAATCCAGCNTAGAATATATCTGANATNATNTTNATCCATTCATCATTCCATACTGGCTCTCCATTNGCAGAAATCCANTTNAATGANATNCTCATTATTAGACATCCAATCATCCAACCNAGGGANTTNGGAGCAAATAAGTCTCTACCATCAATTCTTTCAGTTTTTGCTATAANNTCCATCAACTTAGGAAATAAGACNCTTCTNGACAAGATTCCAGATCCACCAGCAATAATNCNGCAAAGNAANACAATTAACANAGTATTCTGNGAAAAATCTANAAATTTCGGCTCTCCTGCCAAGAAATCAATTAATTCATCCATATTTATCCGACAACTTATCATTCATAAAGCACACTCTACTATTAACACTTGAATACGTGGGTTTCAAGACCAAATGGTGTTTCGCCATCATAACATATGGACTCTATTAGACTAGATGGAAGCAAGAAACATGGTCAAAGATTGCCTGTTATCGCATTAATATTGCCTCTTCTTCTTTCTCTCGGCGCCCCAATTGCAATAGCCCCCACTGCAGAAGCTCAAGANTCCAGTGAAGTAATGCCAAGTGATATTTGGTCTGAAGATTATGTGAATCAATATTTTCCATGGGGGGGAGATGATAGAGTACAATTTCGAGAGTATCATGATTATTTTTCCATGAAAGATAGAATGCAATATTTGGCTGATCGTAATCCTGATATTATCAGTTTCCATGAAGGATTAGTCGGAGGAGTAAATCAACGTGGAGACCAAATGTCTCTTGATGATTACAAAGGTTGGTATTACAATCACCCTAGTCCTTGGGTTAAAATCACAGGAGGTGGAGAATCTAGAGAAGGAGTCACTGGAGGAGATTGTAACACCTTTGTGGGAGATTGTGGAAATTATGCTGAATTACCAGATATAATGCTAGCTGGAAATTTTCATGCAAGAGAATGGATGTCATATGAGGTGCCTATGTTATTTTTGGAAACAATAGCATATTATTATGGAATGGCTGGAGTAGATAATGATGGTGATGGATTAATCGATGAAGACGGCTGGGATGGAATAGATAATGATGGCGATTGCTCCAGATTAAATTCATCTGCACAAGATAGTAATGGTGATGGAATACCCTGTGGGCCGGGCGATTTGGGAGTTGACGAAGACTTCTCAGAACAATTTATCACGGATATGGTTGATACTAGAGAGTTATATTTGATTCCTATGGTTAACGTAGATGGGAATAGATATGATAGAGAGGTATATTGTGGAGAAACTGCATGGGAAAACTGCTATCAGTCGGGTTGGAGAAAGAATCTGCGAGATAATACTGCAACTGGAGTTACGCCTATTCCAGATATCGACGAGGAAGTTGATCCAGCATGTGATGGAGTGGATTTGAATCGAAATTTCCAATATGAGTGGGGTGCACCATTAGGAGCAACAGGACCTCTTTTTCCAGGTGCATGTTATGCAGGAGATGCTGGCCCAAATAATGACGTCTATAATGGACCTGTAAATTATGAGGATAATGATGGCGATGGTCTAATCAACGAAGATCATGTTGATGGAAAAGATGATGATGCGGACGGACAAGTTGACGAAGACTGGTTGGGAGGAAATAGTGAACCTGAGACCAAATTCATCCAAGATATGACCGAAATGAATGATGACAATGGTGACGGTTCTTCCGAATTCAAGACCACATTATCCTGGCATTCATTTTCTGAATTAGTTTTATGGCCATGGGGGCATTGTACGAATTGTTATTCTCCAGATGACGAATATCTTGTATATCATGGTACAGTAATGGGACAAATGACTGAATATGCTGCAATGCAATCATCAGATCTATATCCTACAACAGGTGATTTTTGTGATTGGCACTATGGAGTTCATGATTCATACTGTTACACAATGGAAATAGGCAATGCATTTCATGAATACCCAGAAGATATTGCTCACATAGCAGTAAGAAATTTAGGTGTACCTTTTTACATGACTGAAATTGCTGATGATCCTCGATATAGGGCGATTGTAGGAATAGAAAATACTACTTCAAATCAAGTGTTACAAAGCCCTGAAAATATCGTGATACCAAATTCAGGCGATATTCCTGTGAACATGTGCCTAGATCCAACATTCCCATTCACTTCTAATATGACAAGCACTCATTTGATGTGGAGATTTGTTGAACCTACAAGATTGCAGGATGATTATGGCCCAACAGAATGGAATTTTATGCCTTGGGAAATGTCNCCATTTACTGANTTAAANGAANAGTGCCAACTCAAAGATGGAATGAATGGTACTTTAATATCTGCCGATATACCTCTCCCTGACAATGTAGTNGGAGAAATNCACTACAAAGCAATGCTTGGTACTACAAANGGNGCATTCCCCTTCCGGTATCCNACTCTTGAAGANGGTNAAGGAGATTATTACNCTCTTTCANTAGCTTANAGGGCAGATTTTGGTTCAAAAGTACTTGCAACNTTAATGTTCCTTTTTATTGCTACATTTGTTTGGGGCGGCCTCGGTTTTACTTTGCGAGCAATGTTTTCAGATAATGAAGAAATTCTGGGTCTTCCTCGTGAACCACAACCTCAGATTATAAGTAAATCACCACACAGAAAATCCTAATCTAAAATCTGGAGAATGATAATATGAGCACTGACACAGGAGCCAAATCCGATGAGTTTAGTGGTAGATTAGGTTTAATTTTTGCAACTATAGGGGCTGCAATAGGTACAGGAAATATTTGGCGTTTCCCTAGAATGGTTGGAGCTAATGGCGGCGGATCTTTTCTCATACCTTGGTTAATTTTCCTATTCCTATGGTCAGTTCCATTGATTATTGCAGAATTCGCTCTAGGCAAGAGAAGTCGAACAGGTACTGTTGGAACTTTTCGAATCTTTGCTGGAAATAAATTTGCATGGATGGGACTTTGGACTGCATGGATATCAACTGCAATAGGATTTTACTATGCAGTTGTGACAGGATGGTGTTTAAATTACTTTCAAACAGCAATAAGAGGAGGCTTAGGTTCTGAAGTCGATACTGCAGAAGTATGGAACTCTTTTCTACAAGATCGAACCGAAGTGATAGCATTCCAATTCCTGGCTGTAGTAATAACAATGGCAGCTATATGGAAAGGTGCAAAAGCTATAGAAAAAGTCAATGTCACTCTGATGGTTTCACTATTTATTTTACTCTTCTCAGCATTATTCCTTTCATTCGTAATGGATCTAAAAGATGGTACACTGGATGGCTTTGTATACATGTTTAGTATACAACCCGGTTATCTTAGTCAACCGGAGACATGGATTAATGGGTTATCTCAATCAGCATGGTCATGTTCTGCAGGAATGGGTATGGCAATTACTTATTCAGTATACATGCGTAAAGATGAGGACACTACTCTAAATGCTGCAACCATGTGTCTTGCAAATAACAGTATTTCAATAATAGCAGGATTAACTGTAATGATGGCAGTCTTTTCAGTATCTGATGATCCACTGGGTGCTGTCAGTGGAGGCAGTAGTGCAATTACTTTCTTAGTCCTTCCAGAAGTATTTGCACAAGCGCCAGGCGGTCCAATAATCCAGTTGGCAATGGTTGCAATGTTTTTCTTAGCCCTTTCATTTGCAGCATTAACATCTATGATTTCAACTGTTGAATTGTGCGTTAGAAACTTTGTTGATCATGGTATCGAACGACAGAAAGCTGTTGGTTTCACTACTATTGCAATATTCCTTTTCGGCTTGCCAAGTGCTGCAGTATGGATAAAAATGGATGAAGATACAGGTGTTGCATTTCCTCAATTTTTGGAAGTTCAAGATCATATTTGGGGATATGGACTAATGTTTAGTGGACTATTCATAGCATATTCCATTTGGAAGTATGGCTGGAATCAGTATCGTGAATGGCAATATGATAATGAGATATCAGGATTTAATTTCCGTGAATATTTAGATCATGGAGTTTCTCCATTCCGCGATGATTTCATTAACACTGGAGATAACGATTGGTGGATTGGAAGATGGTGGGATTACATAATGTATCTTGGATTCCCGATAATGTTCTCAATTCTTATATTATCATACTTTAGTGACATGTTACTGAATGTCGAAGATCCATGGAATCCATCTAATCCAAATGGAATATCTATCATTCTATTATTTTGGGGAGTAACTGCAGGATTATTTATCGGGATGAATAAATATGTCCTTGTTAACAGACTTGTTCCCACAACTTCACTTGAATGGAAACCATCTGGATTTATGCAAATACTTTATTTCCCTTATGCATTATTCTATTGGATAATAACCTTCTTATCTGGAAATTATGAATTAGAGCCAAGGCCACTATACAGGAATGTTCCAGAAGGTGCTGAAGCACCAATCGATAAATTACCCGGCGGACAAGATCCTTACATTGTACAAATAGGATCTCCAATTCCTCATACATTTGTAAATGAATATGGTGAAACAGTTGTTCATACGCTTTCCAATGTGGAAGCTGAAATAGCGTGAATATTATGGTAAATATTGTCTCAGATGAATATCCCTGGTCAAAATTATTCCGAGAATATCTGATGTATTGTGCTGTTGGTTGTTTTAATGTTACAATATTTTTTATTCTTTATTGGATATTTGCAAATTATAATACATGGACAGATTATGTTGAAACAATTGCTTGGGCAATTTCTTTTTTACTTAGCTCTATTCAGGCATTTATCCTCCATAGATGGCTTACTTTCGAATCTGATTCAAATATTCGCTCCAGTTTTTACAGGATGATGTTGGTTTATGGTGTTTTATGGTTAGTTTCAACTATAACTTTTGGAATTATGGTTGAAGTATTATATATGGATCAATGGATATCATGGGCAATAAACACAATGGCCTTTGGATTCCTTACTTTTTTGGGATTAAGGTTGTATGCTTTTCCTATTGTCGATGGTCGTGTTACACGTAAAGAAAGGCTAGATGCATTCCTTGAACAACGTAGGGCTTGAAGTTAACCTATTTCTTGGAAGGCCTGTGACACAGGGCGTTCGCGGAACTCGTGACTTCTATCCTGAAGATATGAGATTACGAAATTGGCTATTTGATAACTTTACAGATGCAGCACTTTTACATGGTTTTGATGAGTATGANGCACCGATTCTTGAGCATGAAGAATTGTATACAAGAAAACAAGGAGAAGAAATAACTCAACAATTATACAATTTTGAAGATAAAGGAGATCGTAAAGTCGCACTCCGTCCAGAGATGACTCCTTCACTTGCAAGAATGGTGATGGCTCGTGCAGGAGGATTGCCAATGCCAATCAAATGGTTTTCAATTCCTCAATGTTGGAGATATGAGAGAACTCAACGTGGAAGAGGCAGGGAACATTATCAATGGAATGTAGATATTTGGGGTACAAATGAGATTTCTGCAGATGCGGAATTAATATCTATATTAGTAACATTTTTCGAAGGTGTTGGTCTAACTGCTAAAGATCTAGTCATCAAAATCAGTAGCCGTAAAGTTCTCGAAGAAGTCTTAGGTTCATTGAAAATCAGTGAAGAAATTTTTTCAAAGACGTGTATCATTGTTGATAAAATGGATAAATTACCTGCAGATGTAATAGAAGAACATCTAACTGAATTGGGGCATAATTCAGATGCAATATCAAAGATACAGTCAACACTGAGCATCAAGAATATCGATGAATTAGCTAATTCATTAGGAAAAGAAAGTTCAGCGGTATCTGAATTAAATTCACTTTTCGATTCTATAGACTCATATGGTATTTTAGAATGGGTTGAATTTGATGCATCTATTGTTAGAGGGCTTGCGTACTATACAGGTGCAGTCTTCGAGGCACATGATCGAGAGGGTAAATTTAGAGCGATTTGTGGAGGAGGAAGATATGACAAATTACTTTCGACATTAGGAGGTAAAGATTTACCNGCAACCGGATTTGGTTTTGGTGATATGGTCATTATGGAATTATTAGCAGAAAAGAATTTAATTCCAGAATTAATTAGTGGAATTGAGGACATTGTAATTCCCTTAAATCCAGAATTAAGGAGTGCATCGGCAATGGTTGCCGCTGCATTAAGAGATACAGGAAGAACTGTTGATTTAGTATTGGAAGATAAAAAATTGAAATGGGCATTCAAACACGCTGAAAGGATTGGTGCAGATAGACTTGTAATGGTCATGCCTGAAGAATGGAAATCAGGTAAAGTTAGAATAAAAGATTTAGAATCAGGTGAAGAAACAGATGTTTCAATAGAGGAATTATGATCAAATCATTCTTCTTTTTTACGAGAAACAGCCACTGCTGCCATGGCTAGAGCACTTACTCCGGCCATTAATCCAAACCCTGGAAGGCCACTATCGCCCGCCCCTCCGGTCATACTATCTCCGTTTCCAGGGATGTTCGGATCTGTCGTGTTGGCAATGGGGAATTCCATTATTCCAGTATTATTTCCAACAGTGTAGTAGTACATTCTAAAATAACCATCACAGTCAAAAACTATCCCACAACCAATACCGGAAAAACCTGGTGCAGAGTATTCAAATTCAATAAAAGGTTCTTGACTACTTTTATTCCATGTATTGGTCATTTCATCTACTGTGATTTCCATTTCTAAATTAACATCATTCCCAGAATTAACTTGCTCAACCGGCCATTCTTGAATTTTAACTACTTGCTGACCTTTGGACACAGTTACAGTTAAATTAGTACAATCGCTATTATCTGTACAATCAGCAGAATAAATATTTACAGTAAAGTCAAAAACTATCGATCCGTTTTTCAAATACATATGATCTAAAAATGATTTTTCTAGTTGGCAGTTATACATTATATTTACTTGCGACCCCTGTGAAAATCCTTTTTCACCATAACCTTGTTCTGCAGACCCAGATGTGTCATTTACATCAAAATGAGTGAAGCAATTTGCTAAATCTTGCGTTCCAAGAATTACCATTGTGTTATTTGTTTCAGAGGGTTGTTTTGGATCATCTACCATTTGAGCAGTTGATGGTGCTACCAAAGTCGATAGTGATAATATAGTTGCGAGAACAATTGAGAGTGCGACACGCCCTGCTTCCATGTTATAACACTCCCAACTGCTCTCGTTTGATACTTACCCTCACTTGTTTACGTTCAATCGAACCTCTGAAAGTCACTTTCTGACCTATTTTGTACCTTTTTTGCGATATTTAGTGCTTCACCAAGCATATCGGCATCTAACATCTCACTCTTCAGTCTTTCACTAATTACTCCAGTAATTATCGACATCACTTTAATAGTATCTCCAAAGGCTGGATCTTGTCTAGCTCCAAAAATTACGGTAGCATTTGGAGAAAGCCTAGCAGTCATTAATTCGACTACTTGATTTGCTTGTTCCAATGTCATGTATGGACCTCCAGTTACATGAATTAAAGCTCCTGTAGCTCCATCAATTTCTATATCCAATAGGGGATGATTAAGTGATTCATGAACCACTTCTTCTGGACCTCTATCGCTTTCTCCATATAGCATCATAGTCACTCCACCACCTTTCATAATAGTTCTAACATCTGCAAAATCTAAATTAATCAAACTAGGTAGAGTAATTGTTTCTACAACACCTTTTACTATTTCTGCAATTAGTTGATCCATAATACTGAAAGCCTCTTCCATTGGTAGATTTGGAACATAATGCAATAATCTATTATTATCTAAAACAAGTACAGCATCAGCAGTTTCCCGTACCATGTTCAAACCCTCCAAAGCTCTCTTCATTCTCATTTTACGTTCCACAGAAAATGGAGTGGTAACTACTGCTACTACTAACGCGCCCGCTTTTTTCGCTTCTTCAGCAACTATTGGTGCAATACCAGTTCCTGTGCCGCCTCCTAATCCAGCAGTAACAAATACCAAATCTGCTCCTGCAACAATATTGCCAATCACATCTCTTCCTGCTTCGGCACATCTTCTTCCCATTGCAGGATCTCCACCTGCACCAAGGCCTCTTGTAATGTGTCTTCCAACTAGTAATTTCTGCATTGCACGAGTATTATCGAGATGTTGTTTATCTGTATTGATTGCTACGGTAATTGCNCCCTCAACTCCAATATGAGTTATTCTATTCATTGTATTATTTCCAGATCCGCCGCACCCACAAACTAGTATTCTTGGATCAGCAGGCCCATAATCTTCTAATTCTCTATCTGTTAGAGCAGTAGGAATCCTTCTAGGAGGTTTTTGATGATTTTCTGGATCAATAGATCTCATAGGCGCCTCTACCATATTTCTCCCCGTGCATCCCCGGCATTGCTGCCTTACAATTCGTCAGAGTTATCTTTCCCTTCTTAATAGTTGAGGGAGATTCAATATGCGAGAGGTCGTTTTTGTGACTCAATTTTTTTAACCGATTAAATGTACTTATTAGTTAATCAGATATTATTTTTATTTATTTTCCGGATAACACCGGAAAGCAACATAAAGCAAAGGGCCCTCGTCTGAAGTATCCGAGCTTAGCTCAGTTGGCTAGAGCACCTGACTGTAGACTGGAAATAACAACTTAGGTTGTTGGCCAAATGGCCATCAGGGGGTCCCCGGTTCAAGTCCGGGAGCTCGGACCACTTGTCATTACCTTCGGGCAGATAATTTTGTCGAAAAATAAACACATACCACGAGACTAATTATTTCCATGAAATTGAAACTAACTAGTAGAAGTTTTAGTTTATACATCACGTAGTTTTTCCAGCGGTATCGATAGACTGGGTATTTCAAAATCAAAAGAATGTTTGCTGGTTTTTGGTGGAAAAACATTTTTCGATAAACCCATTTCTATTACTTCTTCTTTTGTTATGGAATCTTTACCACATTCTGGCCATACATCTACCTGAACTCCTGCATCATTGAAGTAATCAACAAATATCGTAGGTACTTTGGAGAGTCCAAACTCTTTAGCTGCATTCCATTTATGATGGCCGTCTAAAATAACATTAGTCTGATTATCTGCTATTATTGGCTTATAGAAACCTCTCTTTTTGATTTTTTTTATCCTAATATTCAAATTGTTTTCTATTATTTCTTCATGCTCTTTCAAAGCCTTGAGTTCAGCGAGAATAACTACTCTACTCTCTGCTGCCATGACTTCTTCTAATGCAAGTAGGCTCATAAAGGAGTGTAAAGTCGGCGAGTCGCTAGGAGGCCTACAAATGAGTCTAAATCAATATGTTAGGAATGTATGGAAGCAACCTAAAGCAAACATACCAAGCCGCTATAGGATAGACAGAATGGCATCTTGGAGGAGAGAACCAGTCTTTCAGAGAATCGATAAGCCAACTAGAATAGATGCTGCTCGAAGAGTTGGATACAAAGCTAAACAAGGAGTAGTTCTAGTTAGAACTAGAATACGCCGTGGAGGACTTAGGAAAGGTAAAATACATATGAAGCGTAAACCTTCAAAGTCAGGTATTACTAAGATAACAATGGCAAAATCTACTCAAAGAATTGCTGAAGAGAGGGCAAGTAAAAGATATCCTAATCTTGAAGTTTTAAATTCATATTGGGTTGGAGAAGACGGAAAAAATAAATTTTTTGAAATAATAATGTTAGACCCACATCACCCAGTGATAAAAGCCGATAAAAAGTATAACTGGATTTCTTCTGGAAATAGCCACAAAGGACGTGCTGAACGCGGAAAGACAAGTGCTGGTAAAAGAGGACGAGGATTACACAACAAAGGAAAGGGAGCAGAAAAACTCCGTCCGAGTTTAAAGGCTAACAAAAATCGCGGAAAATGATTATATCATCCGTCATATTGATGTTTCAAACCCCATCGGTCTAGTTGATGGTTGACCACTACCTCTCAGAAATACGAGGACTTCCTGTGATTCTTCCTGATGGTAGAGTAATTGGCACTGTTAATGATGCCGTTGTGGAAACCAATGGTTGGAAATGCAGCCATATATTCGTTGCCAATCCTCCTAGTGAACTAGTAGAAGGCAGAGTTCATGTTTCAATTCCATGGCATTGGATACGATCGGTAGGAGACGTTGTCATCCTCAGATGGTTTCCAAAAACACCAATACCTGAGGACTTATGATTTCTACATCACTATTTCAATTCGATTACCATGTTTGATTTACATATACTGGGTACTTCCGGATCACGTCCAACGGGCACAAGATCTGTTTCAGGAAACTATCTCTCTACTTCTGAAGGCAATTTAATTATTGATTGTGGGGAAGGATTCCAAAGTCGCCTAATTAAACATGAATTAGATCTAAAAAATAATCCAATAGGTATCAGGGCACGTGTTTCGAAAATAAAAGTAATATTACTAACGCATTCTCATTTAGACCATTGTTGGGGAATTTTACCTTTATTGAAAACAATGCAATTAGACGGTCGGCAACAACCATTGACAATAATTGCCCCCTCTACTCCTCAAGCAATCGAATGGGCGGAAAAAAACTATGGAGAAGCAATCCCAGATAATTACGATATAAACCTCTCAGATTTTGCTTTTTTATTCAAAGAATGGCGTACTCACATAAATAATTCTAGGAAAAAAATATTTAAAATAAATTGGATTCTTATACCAATTAATGGTCAAAATCCTCATAATATATCACTTCAACCAATTAAAGGAATAAAATTGACTGCAATTCCTACTAAACATACAGTTGTTTCGGTCGCTTGGCTAATTTCAAGTATTCAAAAACCAGATAGGAGTATTTTGATATCAGGAGATACGAAATATAACGTTCCATCCTTCAAAAAAGAAATATTAGAAAAACCTGTGGATATATTAATCCATGAAGCGACATTCACTAATGAATTATCAGAAAAAGCTGGAGAACATGGTCATTCAACTGCTTTAGAAGCAGGAAGAACTGCCTCTGATATTAACGCCCAAATTCTCGGTATGGTACATTTTAGTCCAAGAATAAATGATCTTGAAGCGGTTGAAAAGGAATCTAGAATTAATCATAATAGGAGTTTTGCCTGTAATGATGGTGATATATTTCGTGTATCAAACAATGGAGGAATAAAATTATTCAGAAAATACGAAAACTCATGGTACGAGTATGACACTCAACGAACGTAATTGCGATACGATTCAAAAGGTATGTCGAAACGGTTGACCAATGGAGAGACAACCCGGGAGCATATTTGCTGTTGTGATAATATTACTTTCTGCCCAATACATTCATGCGGAATCTAAAGCAATAACCAACTGTAATAATGTAAATGCAACGTCCTTGCCCGATAACTGGACACTAGAACAACAAAGTTGCGTACGAATAGATTTAGGTGAATTAGAACCAAGTAAAACTTTTGATTTTGAAATTTCTTCAAACAATGCAATAGACATACTCCTTTTCCCTGCTAATTCTCTAGAAGTTTATCTAAATGAACAATCATACAGAAATGAAATGATTTGGCAACAAGAATCAGTATTTGAAAATTTCAATGGAGATGGTGAATGGCATTGGACGGTTCCAGACGATAGAGAGAAAACCAGATGGTATATGATAATAGATAATTTTGCTCACCCAGGAGACGATGGGATGGGTGCACAGGGAGAATTAGAAGTCCAAGTCTCACTCGATATGCAAGAAATAATGACACAACCATATACTATTTTTGACTCAATTATTAGAGTTGACACAAGTAGCTTTTCAGTAGCAGAAGGACCGATTGTTGTAGATGCAGGAACTAAAATAAATATATTCGCTAGAACAATGGAAGGCAATCCTGATATTTTTATTATGACCGAGGAACAGAAGAATCTCTACTCCAACGGAGGAACTGCGGCTTCAAGGATAGTCGAAGCAGATTTACTTCTCGTCTCGAGTGAAATGTACAAGCAATGGTTAGTTCCAGAATCGTATGAGGACATCAATCTCTATGTGATAGTTGATAATAGAGCAGGGCCAGGGGGAGGGGGAGCAGGTACAACAATCGCAAAGACTACTGTCACTATAACTCTTGATCCAATAATCAATCCTGTTATATCTACATTAAATCCTCAACAAACTTACGATGTAGGTGAATTAATTTCATTTTCTGCATTAGATACTCCCAACAGATCTAATCAAATTTCCGATTCTGGATATTCATGGGATGTCGATCAAGACGATATTCCAGATTTTTTTGGCCCAATACTTGATTACATGTGGCCAAATCCGGATAATGCATCTCTAAAATTAAATGTTCTTTCAACTGATGGAACAATGGTAAGTACTATTCTCGCTTTGCAAATAGAAGATAATACTCCTCCAAATGCATCTATTTTAGTTAATGGAGATTTACAGAAAGGTTACAATCAAACAATATTAATTAGTGCATTATTTTCTGATAATTGGGGCGTTGAGAGTATAGAGTGGCTAGTGGACGGGATAATTGAGCAAAGCAACGCTAGTATTGGCGATGCAGTTAGCTCTTCGTTTACTTTCAGTTTTGATTCTAATTA
>PATZ01000002.1 GCA_002712575.1 Methanobacteriota archaeon | reverse complement strand
CGTATTACTCACAGGGCCTGTGGGTTAGTCTGGTCTATGCTTGTTCGTTTGGGACGAACAGACTCTGGTTCAAATCCAGGCAGGCCCACCAACTTTATTTATTCACTTGTAAGCAGAGTTATTGGTAGACGAGGCTGTCCGTTTCGGATTCTGTGTATTATTTTCTCCATAAAAATTGTAACTTTTCTCGTCTACCGCTTAACAAGTTTTAGGTATGGTTTAGGAATGGTATAGGTTCGGTTTAACTCACTAGTTATGAAAGTATTCAAGTCTAATACCTCTCTCTGATATTATGGGCAAAACAAGTTCGGTGGTCTCATTTTTTATCGGTTTTGCTACTAGTATCAAACCATTGATTTGGATAATTATAGTATCTATTATAATCTTACTTTTTGTAAATCAATAACTCCAGGTCTTATTGATAGGACTTAAGGATGATGCTTTGTCACGTTTGTTTGCCCGGACAAAAACCCGGGGGCCGGATATGTCCGGGTGGATTGTTTAGTTATGTTTTCGTCCGCTTGATATTCGGTTCCCATACTCTATTTTTCTTTTACTAATGCATTTATGGCATTTATATCGAAAGGCGACACGGAAACACTTTTTGCTTCATCAATACTGAACCATTTAACCTCATCTATCTCATCTTTTTTCAAATTAAATTTTTCAATTTCTTTGTTAATATTACACTTATAAGTGAAGGAAACCCAACTGATTCCTTGTTCATTAAATATCTCATGCTGGATAAATAGGCCATCATCGCCATTTCTTATTTTTCCTAATTCTCCTTTACTATCTGGTATTTTTATTCTAATTCCTAATTCTTCTAAAACTTCTCTTTCTGCACCAGTTCTTGGGTGTTCATCATAATTAACAAAACCTCCAGGCAAAGTCCAATGGCCTTTGAAGAATCCTCTTGAGACCTTTGCCATTAATACCTTATTATCATTAATTATGATTACTTTACTAACTATTCTATGTATNGTCCGATANACACATTCNCTAACAATCGGNTCTATAGAATTATCACTAATCACANTNTCTTTCCATGCCCAATTTTCTGGCCAATCAATATTTGGNTCNCCNACNGATATAGTGNATTTTTNNTNCCCNAATATTATTTNATTTATTCTTTTCAGAGTCCACTTAATTTCCATCTTTTCAATTTCTTTTAACGTAGGTAGTCTTAGTATAAATTCCNCANCTTGAATCTTAGTTCTACCCATTTTAGGCAGCATTGGGCCATTTCCATTCTGATCTACTAACAATATTTTTCCATCATGTTCCAGATAAACATACTTGTAATCTGTTTCCATGTTTCTCACTAAATATCAATATCCCAAAATAGTCTCTAANTGNTCTCTGTAAAAAGAACCTGATTTTTGTAATTTTTCTAACTCATNNTCTTCTAAATCAAGTTTTATTATCTCTTCAACTCCATTTTTACCTAATATAATTGGAACACCAATATATATGTCTTCCATACCATATTCTCCATTCAAGTATGCACTACAAGGCAACAATCTTCTTCTGTCATTAAGAACGGACTCTGCCATAATAGCTGCTGCACTTCCGGGNGCATAGAAAGCACTCCCCCTCTCTAGTAATTTTACTATCTCTCCTCCNCCACTTGCAGTTCTNGCACTAATCGCNTCAATTTTNTCATTACTCAATAGTTGTGTTATTGGAATNCCTCCTACAGTAGTNTATCTTGGNAGAGGNACCATTGTNTCTCCNTGTCCGCCAAGNACCATTGCTTGTACATCNTCNTTACTNCANCCNATTGCTTCAGCAACAAAATGAGTCATNCTTGCCGAATCTAATATTCCNGCCTGACCTATTACTCTATTTTCNGNAAAACCTGTTACTTTCTGCATGTGATAAGTCATCAAATCAAGNGGATTAGTTACCATGATAATTATTGATTCTGGAGCATATTGTTTAATCCCTTTACCNACTTNTGANACTATTTCTGCATTTTTNCCAATNAAGTCTTCTCTANTCATNCCNGGTTGNCTTGGAAAACCAGAGGTAACNACTACTACATCAGCGTCTGCTATATCTGCATAATCTTTAGTTCCAGTAATTTTTCCATCATAATTCAGAACTTTACCTCCTTGACTCATATCAAGAGCCTTGCCTTTTGCAAAACCCTCAAATATGTCTAAAAGTATTATTTCTCCAATTTTTCTTTCAGCAAGTACGAAAGCACATGTTGCTCCAACATTCCCTGCACCAATTACTGCTACTTTCCTCGATCCTCTCGCCATGGTAGTTTCAACTCCCCGATTCATACATAGGACTTAGCCTTTGGTAGGCATAAGTTAGAATTAATGGCGGTAAAATGTTTTTTAGTAGTTATTTATCTCAGATTTTATGGAGGAACGACATAAATCCCTTCTTCCAATCCTATTAGTTGGTTTTGTCCCATCTATATCCGTTATATTTGGTTTTAAAATAATTGAAAATGAATTCCATTCTCAGATATTTTTTGTTTTATGTAAATTATGGTTATTCACAATCCCTACTATTTGGTTTTTTTATGTGGAAAAAAATATATTTTCGATAGAGATACCTTCTAGAAAGGGATTGGAAATGGGTACTGCAACTGGCCTGATTATGTCGATAATAATTATATTGACATGGATTTTTTTCGAAAATTCTATTAATCTAGAAGAAATGGTTAATACTCTTAACTCAAAAGGACTATCCAATGTTAATCTTTATGTAATGGGAATGATTTATTGGATTTTCATTAATAGTTTATTAGAGGAATATGTTTTTCGTTGGTTTATCACAACTAAAGCAAGTGTATTATTCGGTAAGGATTCTTATGCAATACTTTTTTCTGCTCTAATGTTCACATTACATCATTCCTTGGCACTTCATTTCTTCGGATTCATTTGGTGGCAAAATATTATTGCATCTTTCGGACTATTATCAGCTGCTGCTATTTGGTCTTGGTTATATTTACGCTATAGTTCAATATCAGTATGTTGGCTATCTCATGCAATATGTGACGTCGTCGTTTTCTCTATAGGTTATCAAATACTTTTTACCTAATTTTTTTTCTCTTTGAAAACTACCCGCCGGCGGTTTCAATAAGTGAATTCTTTTCGATNNAGNTATACTAAGTCANCGTGGNTAGTTANTGAGAGGTTTTTTCAAATGCGTATNGGAGTTTTATNGGAACCTGAAGGGGAAAATAGAGTAGCNATTGTACCNAATTCTGTTAAAAAACTTACAAAANTAGGCTTNAAAGTNATNTTTGAAAAGGGAGCAGGGATAAAAGCGAATTACCTNGATAAGGAATATTCTGATGCNGGNGCTANANTNAGTTCTAGATCNGAAGCAATGTCATCAGATATATTAATNNCNATTAATATGTTAGGAAAGGACGATCTTAGANCAGGGATGTTTTTAGCATGTGTTGCTGACCCATTTAGACATCCAGAGAAAATTAAAGATGCATTAGAGAANAAAATCACTCTTTTTTCTATGGATATGATACCTCGTAGACTTTCTCGCGCNCAATCTATGGATGTTAATTCTAGTCAAGATAATTTGGCGGGTTACAAAGCGGTTTTATTGGGAGCTTCATATGTTCCAAAGGGAATACCTATGATGACTACTTCTGCAGGAACTATAAGGCCAGCTAAAGTAGTAGTTATGGGTAGTGGNGTAGCAGGCCTACAGGCCATCGCCACTGCAAAAAGACTAGGAGCAGTTGTCTATGCTTCAGATGTTCGTAAATCGGCCGCTGAACAAATTGAATCTGTNGGTGGCCGTTTTATNGAAGTTGAAGGNATGGACGATTTTGAGGACGAATCAGGNTATGCAAAACCACTCACTCCAGAATTCATTCAGAAAGTAAATGACACTGTATGCGATGTTGCATCCGATGCAGACATAATTGTTACAACAGCAAGGATTTTTGGCCGACCTGCACCAATAACCGTACCCGAGGAAGCTATATCAAAATTCAAATCTGGTGCTGTTGTTGTAGACATGAATGCTGATGTTGGAGGTAATTGTGAAGTCACTGAAGTAGGAAAGATAGTTACAACAGAAAATGGCGTTATAGTTGTGGGAACACCTAATTTACCCGGAACTCTTGCCAACTCTGCAAGTATGCTTTATTCGAATAATTTAACCAACTTTATCANATCTATTTTTAGAGAAGGAGNACTAGTAATTTCTGAAGAAGATGATATTTTAGTAGGAGCTCCTGAAGGTTCTGATTTCTATATTCCTGGGATGGGAGGAGTCCTTATTTGTCAAGATGGCCAAATTCACACAAAACAATCTAAATTAGGAGGTATAATATCATGACTCCTGAGTTACTAATCGGCTCAATTACATTATTCGTTTTAGCTATTTTCCTCGGATTTGAACTAATTACCAAAGTTCCTGCTATGTTACATACACCTCTAATGAGTGGTGCTAATGCAATATCTGGAATCAGTGTTGTTGGGGCATTAATTGGTGCTAATGTAATTTTTAGTGGTTTAGATACAGAAACNTCAGGAATTTTAGCTTTCNTCGCAATTATATTAGCAATGATNAATGTNATTGGAGGATTTGCTGTAACTAATAGAATGTTAAATATGATTGCAGGTAAAAAGAAGGGGAATTAANTATGTTGGAAGACTGGATTTCTCTNGGGTANCTTATCTCTGCATCATTATTTATNTTTGGNCTNAAGAATCTNGGNCATCCAAAAACTGCNCCCCGNGGAAACAAACTNGGCGCTACNGGTATGGCAGTTGCNATTATNACTACTATNTTTGAAATGAATTTAGTCGATCAAGGGATAATAGGTTGGGAACTAATAATATCTGGGCTATTAATTGGCTCAATTATTGGTTATATTATGGCTGCAAGAGTAGAAATGACTGGAATGCCTGAATTAGTCGCTCTCTTCAATGGTTTTGGAGGCGCAGCTTCTGCTTTAGTCGCCCTTTCTGAAAGTTGGAGATACATCTATGAATCAAATGAAGTTCCTACTGGTCTAGAATTAACTGTAATTTATGTAGCAGCCGGACTGTCTGCATTGGTAGGTTGGATGACATTAACTGGTTCAATACTTGCCATGTACAAACTTAAAGGAGGCGTGACTCTTTTTGGTACATGGTTTCGAACTCCCACATGGGGTCCAAGTTGGTTAAATTCTGTAAAAATAGTATTGTTTTTATCTGTATTGTCATTAATTTATCTCTCACTCAATGATCCTACTAATGTCACATTATTATGGGCAATAATCATTATTTCTTGTATTCTAGGACTTATACTTGTACTTCCAATCGGTGGTGCGGATATGCCTGTGGTGGTTTCTTTACTGAATTCTCTTTCCGGAATTGCGGCTGCGTTTACAGGATTTATAATATCAAATAGTGTTTTGATAGTAGCTGGTTCTTTGGTGGGGGCTTCAGGGTTGATTTTGACATTTATTATGTGCAAAGCAATGAACAGAACACTCACCGATGTTCTCTTTAAGTCATTTGGAGGGACTGAAAAAGAGACTCTAACTAGGACAAAAGTTGGTGCAGATGCCGAAGAAGTAGCAATGATGGTTGATGGTGCACAAAAAGTAATCATAGTTCCAGGTTATGGTATGGCAGTTAGTCAATGTCAGCATCAAGTCAAAGAGTTTTCAGATTTATTAAAGGAAAAATTTGATACTGAAGTAAAGTTTGCTATTCACCCTGTAGCAGGACGAATGCCTGGTCATATGAATGTATTACTTGCTGAAGCAAATGTCCCATATGATCAATTAATCGAAATGGATGAAATTAATCAAGAATTTTCTGAATGTGATATGGCTGTAATNATAGGTGCTAATGATACATGCAATCCAGCTGCAAGAAGTGGCGAAGGACCATTGGCAGGGATGCCAATAATAGATGCTGATAAGGCTAGATCCGTTGTCATAATAAAAAGAAGCTTATCAGTAGGATATGCTGGAGTTGATAATGACTTATTTTATGAAGATAAGACAATGATGTTATTTGGTGATGGAAAGGTTATGATGAATAGTCTTAATTCTGCGATAAAAGAAATTTGAATATTGGGTAATTTGGGGGCTTCTTACGGGTAACGGTTATGAGACTACTACCTCCGAAAATGAAATAGGTGAGNCCCATGAACAAGATAGTACCTAGATTTGGTGTTGCTTTATTTGTTCTTGGTTTGCTTATTGTNCCAGTCTTTGGTCTAAGTGGTGGTCCTTCAGCATTAAACTCAGATGAAGAATTAACTGTAAAATATGGCTGTAATTGTCATAATAATGGCGCAACATCTCCTAGGGCAGTTGTTATGATAACAGGCGTACCAATTATGTATGAATTATCAGAAACATATAATCTAACAGTAATAGTTGCAGATTCACTAACTCTTTCAGGAGGAAATGGNAATGTCAAAGCAGGATTTTTACTATCTTCAGATTCTGTAGGAGTATTTTCTTGGTCAGATGATCAAGATATCAGACAAGCAGAAGATCGCCCTGATGACATATCCCATTCAGAAACTGATTCTGATGGAGTATGGGATTTTAGATGGACTGCCCCATCAGAAAATGTNGGTCAAGTTAATTTTTGGTTAGCTGGTAATTCCGTGGATGGCGCAGGAATACCTGACGAAAATGACTATTGGAATCTTCTATCATTTTCAATTAATGAACCTGGTACAATNACTACTACAGAGTCAGATTCAACTTTACAAACCAGGACTATTTCTGTTGGCGATTATGATTCACTGTTTGTTTTAGAAGTCACAGATGAACAATTAGAGAAAGAACGTCAGGATGAATTATCTCATAGATTGTTTAAACAAGGTAATTTATTTTTCTGGACCAGTCTAGTCGCATTAATTGTCGGAGGAGTCTTCCAAAGAGAAATTTTAGAAAGGCGCTATGGNGAAGGGCCAGAATATTTGGCTAGAGAATTAGCTATCCCACAAGCAATACGAAGATCAATTGGTTGTCTCATTTCATTCTATATGGCATTTAGTTGGACAGTTAATGATGCTGTTATACAGTTCCCTCCTCCTTCGATAGTTGGCCCAGAAGCAGAAGTAACAGATCTTACTGTATTCATCATTGGATGCTTTTATTTCATCAGCGCTTGGTTCGCATATGGGGTATACAGAACCATACTAGCTGCTAATTCAGAACCTAAAGTTAAGGATATTTTGTGATATGGCATCTCCAGTTTCCAAAGATGTCAATTTACCTCTTTCATCACACCTATTTGAATTACTNAATATAATTAAATTTCATTTNGTATTTTTTATATTATNTTCTTTTATTTGGTCATTTTTCGTGGAGGATTTAATATCAAGATGGTTATCTAATATTCCNTTGGAGAATGACTCTTTAGATCTCTCTATATATGGGCCGTATGATTGGATAGAAATACAATGGTCAATGGTATTTCTATTATCAATCATATCTATTATGCCTTTTATTTCTTATTCTCTACTCAAATTTACTAGTAGCGGATTATTGCCAAAAGAAAAAAATTGGTTTTATTCATTATTAATATTTAATATATTTATAATTCCCACTGTACTACTCATACTATGGGTTTTCTTTTTGCCAAATCTTCTCTNATCTTTTGATCGATTCGNATCNATGGAAGGTATAGACAACCGTTATGATGCATCAGCCATTTTCAAGTTGACTTTAGGATTTTCATGGATCATAATCATTTTTTCTTTAACCACAATTTCATTAGGTTTAGCAAGATTAATTGGAGTTTTTGATAGTCAAAATTCAAATATGAAATTAAAAATTATTGCTATTTCTGGTAGTTTAATTATTCTTTCATTGCCCAATGAATTCGATGGATTACGTATAATTTCAGCTTTATTGGTAACTTATTTATCTGATATTATTTCGAGAACTATACCNTCTTCACCATTGTGATTACGTTCTTTTCATGTAAAAGAAATTATTTATAATATTAAGAAGTTAAATTCTTTAAAAGACTCATAGTTTGTAAGATACATCTTTACATCTAATTAAAATCCCAATTATGTCTCGTCGNCATATGAGTAAGGTTAGAGCAGTTTTGGCTTTGTTGCTAATTTTACTAGGATTATTGTCATATAGCAATCCCCAATATATCGATAATGCTTTGGAAAGAAGTCATAATCATAATTCTAANTATAATCTTATTGAATTACAAGATAATGAGGAATGGTTAGTGCTTAAAATTTCTTTTCCGAATAAGCCTTTTGATTCAAATGAAGCTAAAAAATTATTTGAAGATACATATTCTGCAGAAGATTATATCAAATCATTAANNAATNATTCCAATTTGAATGTGACNATAATNGAGCAAACATGGAATTCACCTAAATCAGATTCTTTTTGGGGGCAAGACTCATCAGAGGGTAGAGATACAGGCTCAGAAAATGGAGTACAAGACTTAGTTACAAATGCTGTTAAATCTCTTTTAGATGAAAAAGATTTATCAAAATGGGATTTTAATAATGATGGCATTGTAGATAGATTACTTATCTTACATTCTGGTGATGCTCAAGAGTCTAACGGGCAATCTTCTTCAATTTGGAGTCATTTTTCTGGCTTAGATGATCCAATACAAATCTCTACATGGTCAATTGAACATTATACGATAGTCTCACTATCTTCCGGATTGGGTACTCTGATGCATGAAATGCTTCATCAAATGGGTGCAGTAGATTTATATGATGTCCATAGTGATTCTCCTAGTTCTAACTGGAATGGTCTAGGGGATTGGGATATAATGGCCAGTGGTAATTGGAATGGTGATGGAAAAATACCAGCATTACCTAGTGCCTCAACAATGCAATTAATAGGAGCTGATAGGTCTTTAAACGTCATTCCAGGTGGTAATTCTTTCACAATTACGCCCATATCATTAGGAGGAAAATCATTAGTAATAGAAATCGCTCCAAATGAATTTATTCGAATATCATTAAGGTCCGGTGGTTTTGACTCTGCTCTTCCCGGCTCAGGTATTTTAGTAGAACATCAGGATAAAAATAATGGAAATTTAGACAGTAATTTGGTTAATATCGATCCTGAATTGGCTTGGGTCAAAATCATTGAAGCAGACGGAGATGATGCTCTTATGAGAGGTAGAAATTCTGGAGAAGTTGGTGATTTATTCAATTTAGATGATAAGTTTGGTAATCTTGGTATCCAAATTCGCGATAATAGAGGACGCTTAGTTACATGGACTGCATTCGTTTCAGATATCAATATTAATAATGATGATTCATGGAATAATGCAACAATAAGATTTGAAAATGAGGTAATTAAAAATTTACAGGTACTCACTCCTAGAGATCCAATTATCCTTTTAGATGGTGAAAAATCCTATGCTAAAGTAGATGCTGTAGAGGCATGCGAATTATTAATCAATTTCAATTATCAAGGTGTTTCTATTACAAAGGAAATAGGTATTAGTTCAGGTACCTCTTACATCGAAATTATTAATTCTTCTTCAGGTTCAAATCTAAAAGGTCATCTAAAAGGACAAATTGGTTGTAAGGGTTATAATTCCCTGGATATCGATTTAGATTGGATTAAAGTTGGACATAAAATAAAAAATAATACTCTTAGGAAAATCATCTCATGGGAAGAAGATTCTGAAATTTCCTTATACCCAAATTTCTTAGGTAACGGTTCAAGAACTTATTCGATTTCAGTTTCAGGCGCCATTAGTAGGATATCAAGTCCTGTAACACAAGGAGTAATTTCTCCCGGAGATCCTATAATTCTTGCAATTTCTCCAAATGGACTATTAAAACAGGGTATGATTGCTAAAGGAGAATTGATATTAACAGATTCAAATTCAATCGAAGAAAGAATTCCTATTATTCTACAAGCCGAATCTCCATTTACAGGTGAAGGTTTTCTTCCTTGGATATCACAACCATCGAATGGAATACTAATTATTTGTTTGTTATCGGCATTATCAATATTGACAAATACCAGTAGAAATAAGTTAAAATCATCTTCTGATGGGATTATTCCACCTTGAATCAGTAGGTGGCCTAATTATCGATAAATAATGCCACTTTTCATCCATTATTGGAAATAACCATTTTTTATTAACTCCAGATGCTAATCTAGAAATTAAACATGCTTCTTCCCAATTTTCCGGGCCATTATCAGGATGAACTACTAGCCAGGGGGCGTGATCTTCTTCTATACTAGTCTCGTAACATCTCCATTTAGAACCATATTTGAATCCTGGTCTTGGATGAAGTCCTCTTTCTAGTAAATCCAATACTATCTTTTCAGAGATACTCATATCTATGTCTCTTCCATTTATTTTATTTTCAATCATTTTTTCTACATCTTCATCAATTATTCTGCCATTAATATGTGGAATTCCAATATTTTCATGCTTCCAATCCTCATTATTGGGAATAAATACATTACCGTTACTGAGTCTAATTTTTCCTTCGATATTGGAAATATTCATGTAATCTTCTTTTGTTGGAATATCCAAGATGCCTCTAGGTTCCACTATCTCAATATGATATGTTACAACAGATAATTCATTATCAATTATTAATACTTCAGCAATTCTTTTTTTATTTCTTACACCAGTTGCCCAATTCAATAACTCTTCAATGTCTAACCTTTCTGATGAATGAAACCACCTTATCTCAGATATGGGTTTACTATCTCGTGGATGAGCATCAGAAGGCCATCTAAGCCCCCAAGTTTCTCTTTCTTCGTTTAAATTAAAACCATCGGAGTGAACAGTTATCATTATTTTATTGCCTGGTTTCCTCAAGGATTCTAGAATTGTATACTCATCTAATATTGCAGGATTTCTTTTCATACATTGAATCATCCATTCTTCATGTGGCAATTCAATATTCCTATGTTCATGACAAAAAATTACTTCTGCATCAGTTAAGTGCAAACAGTCTTCAGAAACTACCTTACCTAAAGCAGATTTATGCCACAAACGATTAGATGCCGAACCTCTATATTCCCACCCTCCGCTATCCGAGTTCATGATTTCCGGTATATGTTCATGATTTCATACCGTCGGTTTCCCCAAATATCTTTGGTAATGACTTCAACGCACATCTGATAACGATGGATGCGGACGAGAATCTAAGATCTAAAACACTAAAAAAATTAGGTAATTTACTTGATAATACTAACCATTCTCGAGTAACTTTGATTGGCGATATAATGCTAGACAGATATCATCATGGCTTTGCAAATAATCTTACATCTACAGCTCCAGTGCCAGTCCTAAAAATTACTGATTCAGAAGAATCTCCAGGCGCTGCCGCTCATATCGCACTTAGTTTGAATTCTCTTGGAATGCCTGTAGACTTTTTTTCTTGTGTCGGTAAAGACGCAGAAGGATCATCGATATTAAGTAAACTTTCTGATACCGGAGTGGATATATCAAATATTATTAAAATTGATGATCACAAAACCCTAACCAAGATTAGATTTTATGGAAGTCGTGAAAGTCTATTAAAAAATAGTCAAATCTTATTACAAGCTGATAGAGGTTCTCTAAACCCTTTTTCTCCTGATATTAGTTCAAAACTGGTTTCTGAAGCTTTGAAATCTCTAGAAGAAAGTTGTGTATTAGTTATTTCAGATTACGATAAAGGTGTTGTTTCTTCTGAAGGCGCTATAAAATTGATCGAAAAAGCAAAAAATAATAATATTCCAATAATTTTAGATCCTAAATTAACAGGTCTCGAGAAAAGTAGGGGTGCTACAATAGTATTATTTGAGATTAGGGGTTTAGCATTACTTCAACGTCGTTTGGATCTTAAAGATAGCAAAGAAACTGCACGCCATCTAATCGACAATTATGGGTGGGGCTCTCTTCTTGTTCTTGGTGGAATAGAGGGCATGACTTTGTATTCCAAAGATGATGATACCTTCTTCCCTTGTAATGCTACTTCGCCAGAACAGCAAATAGGACTTCATGATGCAGCAGCAGCAGCCCTGGCAATTTCTCTGGGTAATGGCCTCTCTCTAATTGAATCTGTTACTTTGGCTTCAGCTGCATGTGATTGTATATTATCGGCTGTCGCCTCTAAAGAATTTATTTCCAAGGATTCTCTTTCATTATGGCTTGATGATTTATCATGGAGAATGCAAATTTCCGAGAGATGATATAATCATCAATACACTGGTTTAATTAAATATGAGTAACTGCCAAAAAACCATGAAATACATAAGATTAATGGTAATTTTATTATTTCTCAGTTCCTTTATTCCTATTCTTAATAACGCAAACGCTCAGGAAAATACTTCATATCAAAGTATAAACTTTAATTCTGATTCTCCTCTTAGTGTAAATAACTCTACTGTAGTTTATGGGTATGCTAGTTCAAATCAAAATTCGATCATCATTTCGTGGAAATTAGAATACTCGGATATTCTTTATGATTCTGGCCAAATTATCCTAAATTCTGAATCAAATAATTTTCAAAATCCTACTTATCAATGGCAGATATTTCTAGATTTTTTATCTTATCCGAACTCGTGTACATGTTATTTGACAGTTATTTTGGATTCTCCATCACCTCAGGTAATCATTAAGCCGATATTTTTTTCTCTCGATGATGAATTTCTTGAACCGGCTTTAATTATTGATGATAATTATAATAATTTATTTTCAGATAAAATATATTTTTCAGGAAACGCTTGGTCATTTGATAATTCTTTACCAAATCTCTATTGGAATGTTGTTAAAACTAACTCACAAGCTTCTTCATGTAAGTTAGCTTCTTCTGAAATATTAACAAATTCTATGGAAATAGAATCATCTTTCATAAATCAGTTTTCATTTGAAAATGAATTGGATATATCTAATTTTGATGATGGATTTTATTCACTATATTTGTGGGCGAATAATCTTTACAATACTAATTCATTGAATTCTGAATTTTATTGCAGATTCATACAAGTTGATAACAACAAGCCAATATCGACAATTCAATCTCAAGAAAATTTAAAATTATTAGAGGGATTTTCACCAATCTTATTTGATGGCAGTGTATCCTCAGATCCCTTTTTTGGTCGTTCAAAACTGAATTTTGTTTGGGTTTTAAGTCAACTTATTCCAAACTTAAATGATGATAAGTTCCATTTAGAGGTGATAAATGTCTCTTCAGGTGATGATGAAAGAACATTCTTAATCGACAGTCTTAATGCTGGTAATTATTCATTAATTCTTACTGTGACTGATGAATGCGGCCTTAGTAATTCTTCTTCAATAGATTTTTCCATAACTAATATGGCACCTGTAGCAAAATTATCTATTGATGATGTAGAGAAATTTGATGGCGACTCATTAATATTACTGCAAGATCAAGAAATAGATTTAGATGCATCAGAATCATCAGATACTGAAAATGATATTTTATCATTAGGTTGTATCTGGAAAGTCAATAATGTGCCTTTTTATGAAGGATGCAAAAGGACTTTTTCTTGGCCTGAATCGGTCTATGAGGACGAATTTATTCTATCGTTAGAAGTTACGGATAACGATAATTTAATTTCACAAATATCTATAAATATTAAATCTGAATCCTCCAGGGAAGGGACTTATTTTTCACTAACTTTTTTATTAATATCAATAATTTTTGTTTCCTATGCTTTTTATAAAAGATATAATGTCATTGATGAGAAAATTCCTAAATGGTAATTTTTGTATATATTTTTTATGAATACACCTATTAATGGGAGTATATCAGATATGTTTGTGGTCGATGTATCAATGTTGCCATTTAGCATAGAAGAATATCTTTCTCGACAAGAAAAATTTCATTCTCAACTTCCTGATAATAGTATTGTAATAATCCCAAGTAGCCCCTTTGCTAAGAGATCAAATGATACAAATTTCCCATACAGAGCTAATTCTTACATGTTATACATGTGTGGATGGAAGTATCCGAATGCAATTTTTGTCAGTGATAATAATTCTGGATCATGGAATACTTCTATTTTTGTTCAGCCGAATGATAACTTAGCCGAGATTTGGGAAGGACGCCGAATAGGCGTTGATAATGCTATGAAAAATTGGCCTGTAGATAATTCTTATTCAATAGAAAATAGTATTCAAGAAATAAAAGACTTATTACTCAAATCAAAAAATGTATTTATTATTCAAGGTTTAAATGATAAATTGGATAATCTTGTGAATGTTTCCTTAACTGAAAAATCAAGAAAAAGGAACATAGAGGGCAAAGGCCCAGTTATAATTGGAGATCCCTCATATATTATCGATGAGATGAGATTAATTAAATCTGAAAAAGAAATAGAGATAATGCAACAGGCATCTGATATAGCATCACAGGCTCATGTTAAAGCTATGTCAAAATCTAAATTAGGAGACGGAGAATGGAATATACAGGCAATAATAGAGGAGCACTTTATTTCAAATAAAAGTAGGTGCAGCTATGGTTCAATCGTGGGAAGTGGTTCTAATGCAACGATTTTACATTATAATTCTAATGATTCTCCGATAAATGACGGTGACTTAGTTTTAATCGATGCAGGCTGCGAAGTAGAAGGTTATGCATCTGATATAACACGAACATGGCCTATTAATGGTACTTTTTCTGAGGCACAACGCGAAATTTATGAATTAGTTTTGGAGGCAGAGTTAGCAGGAATTAAAGCATGTAAAGTCGGAGCGCCCTGGAAAGCTTCTCATCATGCAGCTTCTAAAGTATTAGCAAAGGGATTAATAGCACTTGGAATTATTAATTGTAGTTTAGATGATGCTTTAGGAGATAATTTTGATGGGCCGTTTAGAGATTTCTTTATGCATGGGACTAGTCATTCATTAGGACTAGATGTACATGACGTTGGTATAATTTCCCCTAATAACGAAACTCATGGAAGAAAATTAGAAGAAGGTATGGTTCTTACTGTTGAACCTGGCCTATATTTTGCTGAATGGCGTACTGACATTACTGTTCCCTCAAAATATGCGGGAATAGGCGTTAGAATTGAAGACGATGTTCTTATTACAGAGAATGGCCCGATAGTTTTAACATCTTCTTGCCCTAAATCTGTTGATGAAATAGAAAATATAATTCAAGGGAGGTAATTTTATGGAAAAATGGGAAAGAATACTTCAAACACAAACTTCTTCTAATCCACCACGACTCTCAGTCAATGAAGCAATAATAATCTATGATGAAGCTGATATCAATGATTTAATGGATGCAGCGTTATTTCGCAGAAGGAAACAAGTGCCGGGGAATAAAATTACATATCTTGTTGATAGGAATATTAATTATACTAATATTTGTACAATAAACTGTCAATTTTGTTCATTTTATAGGCCACCAGGACATTCTGAGACATACACTCAAACATTTGATCAAATTAGTTCTCGAATTTCCGAATTAGAAAAAATTGGTGGTTCTAGGATTTTAATGCAAGGAGGGGTAAACCCTGATCTAGATCTAGAGTGGTATCTTAATTTAATCAAATCAATTAGAGTTAAACACCCTACTATAGATTTAGATTGTTTTTCTCCTATTGAAATAGAAGGAATAGCAGATGTTTGCGGCTTAGATACATTACAAGTACTCGAGGAAATGAAACATGTAGGTCTTCATGGATTGCCAGGAGGAGGTGCTGAAATGTTAGTTGATGATGTAAGATTGGATATTTCCCCAAAAAAAGGAGGTTCAGAAAATTGGTTAAGGATAATGGAAGAAGCTCAATCATTAGGTTTAGTTACTTCAGCTACTAATGTAATAGGCTTTGGTGAAAACAATAGTCATAGAGTTTTACATATGGATAAAATTCGTAAATCTCAAGATAAAGCCATTAAAAATGGATATAATGGGTTTACTTCTTTCATCTCTTGGCCTGTTCAGTTAGAGAATAATGTTTTTGGCAAAAGGAACAAAGGGAACAATAAAATTCAGTTACAAGTGAAACCTCAGGAATATTTACGTCACGTTGCCGTATCTAGATTATTTTTTGATAATATAACTCATATTCAAGCATCTTGGCCTACTATGGGGCTTGGAATAGCTCAAATGGCTTTTTTCGCTGGAGCTGATGATGCTGGGTCTACGATGATGGAGGAAAATGTGGTCTCTGCTTCTGGAACTGATAAGACCAATGCAAACGAAATAGAGTTGCAGAGAATAATATCTCGTGCAGGCTTCATCCCTCAAAAACGCGATTCAGAATATGTTTCTCTATCAACTGAAATTATTTCAGAAGATAATATTTCAGCTTTAATTCCAATGCAGAATTAGTAATCTGTCATTTCTATTCTTCCACTTCTGACGGGTAATTTTGGTAAAATAATACTTTTTTTCTCAGATTTCATTATTACTGGTCTTACCCACTTCATTTTTGTTCCGTCTTTCTTAATCGCATCAATAATTAACTCCCAGTGAATCGTGATTAATGACGAATAAATTGAACTAGGCCAATTATCTTTTGGTCCAAAAAGTTTTATTTTTTCTTGATTTGAATTTATATTAACCCATTGTCCAAAATCTAAAACTCTCAATGATTCGAGCATCAATGTTCTCCTATGTGGGACTACCATAGGAGTTGCCTCTCCAACGCCAGTTCCCATTTCATCACCAGTACTAATTCTTTTTTCTGGTGGCTTTGTCGACATTCCCGGTGCTGGTTGGCCTCCTTCTCCCCTTCCAAGTGCCTGTAATATTTTTTCTCTTTCTGGTACAGCAACTCCTACCTGCAATCTCGCCTGTTTTAATTCAATACCATTTGGAACATCTTTAATGAAAATGTCAATACTATTAACATTTTTCTCAATTTCTATTTCCGGTGGTTTTAATGGATTTCTTACAAATTCATTCTGTCTAGAAATGTCTCTCATATTAGCAATCATTCTAATCAATAATGGTAATAAAAAAATAGGAAATGAAAATAATAATAATTTGGGATAATCCAAAGGACCAAAACGATATGAACCTGCAAATGAGTTAGAAATAATCCCTAATTCTAATAATCCTGGTTCGGTTGCATGAATTAATATTGATAATATAAGTATAATTACTGTAGGAGTAATAATTTTTCTAGAAGTTAAATGCAATGGATCGGGACTAATATACCACCCATTTCTAGTTCTCATTAGGAATGGTAATACTTCTTTTTTTACTTCACAATCTATTTTAGGTATCCTTTTTCCATTATCTATATATTTGCTCCATTCAATGTACCACGAGTCTTCTTTACCTATTTTAAATTCATTTTCTAAATCACAGTCTGTTTCGATAATAACTTCAACTAGCGGAACTTTATTTGCATTCATGTGCGAATATTCGAAGGGGGGATATCTTATTTTCTGGATATATCGTTTCATTTTTTATCCCCACAAAATTGCCATAGCTGCCTTTTTAGCATACTTTCTAAATTCTGGGACATCTTTTAACATCTTCATTCCTAATGGTATTGGATTTTCTATATCTCCTATTTCATTTATTAATTCTATTACTTCAGGCCTAGACCAAATATCGAAAATAGTATTTAATTCTTCTTCACTGACTTCGGTCAAGAAAGCATCCCTTAATGCTCTTTTTCTTCGCTGATCCCTTTTCATTTCATTAAGACTAAGTGATATTTTTGCCATTTTCTTTTCTGACAAATCGTTATCTGCAATCGCTTTGTTCAGTAGTGGAACTAAAATATCTACCTGTTTGAAACCAGGTCCAATACCTCCTCCAGTAGTCGGTTTACAAATTCCAGCAGCATCTCCAAATAGTGCAATTCTTTCTTTCATTGTTTTTTTCAAGATCCCACTTGGAACAGGACCACAAAACCTTCCTACTTCTTTACATTCTACAAATCTTTCTTTCCATGGTGAATCATTCATCAATTGTTCTAAGAAATACTCACATGATTTATCTCCTAGTAATTTCGGTTTACTCCAAACTCCAATTCTTGTTGTATCTCCAGACGGTATTGCCCAAGAGAAAAAACCCGGAGAAATATCATTACCTGTAAATAATTCTAAAAGTCCTTCTTCTGATTTATATCCAGTAACTTCTATTTGTAAACCAACCATCATTTCTTTAGG
>PATZ01000001.1 GCA_002712575.1 Methanobacteriota archaeon | reverse complement strand
GTTTGTCTCTTATTAGTTTGATTAAATTATCTTTATTATTGTTTGTGACTTTCATTTGAATTTTCCATTCTTTAGAATTATGAATACTATTTTCCCATTCATAAATAGAAGTTANNATACTTCTTTGTATNCATTTNGTTAATCCNGNGTCNACAAAATATGTTGACCATGCNCCAATTATTGGTTCAATCATGTCGCCNGGAAGTGTTGTTTGTACTAGCCATATNGTTTCATCCATGTTNGTCTGAAGGGGGGNTAACGAATCAAGTCAATGGTAGACTTTGAATGGATGTGCCTCATCCGAAGAGTGAGGAGAAGGCATGGAGGACTGGACTAAACCGATTGATGTTGGGNCAATTCCTGAAAATAATAGTCATTTTGACGTAATAGTTGTTGGAGGAGGGCCNGGTGGTTCTGCTGCTGCCTCATATAACGCAATGAAAGGTCGAAAAGTGCTTCTTTTAGAGAAAGAAGTTTGGCCCAGAGATAAAATATGTGGTGATGCTGTAGGTGGTAAATCATTACGTCATGTAAAAGAGTTGGGTGTTAAAGTAATGATAGAAAAAACACCTCATTTCCGTGTAGATTCTATAATTATGAGTTCTTCTAATGGGAAAAATGTAAAAATTGATTTACCCAAAGAGGCTTTTGAAAAATTAGAGGCAGGTTACTCTTTACCTAGAATTCAATTTGACTATATGATGTTCAAAAGAGCTACTGAGATAGTTCTAGAAAATGGAGGAAGTGTTATTCAAGGCTTTTCGGTGAAAGATATCAAAATCAATGAAGATGAAGATGTGAAAAGGATAGTTGGTATCAGTGGTAAAACTAGTGAAGGAGAAGAGTTGGGTTTTACATCTTTAGTTACCATTGGCGCAGGAGGATATAATTGTCCGGTAGCAAAAACGATTACAGAAGACATACATAACGAGCCCATGAGAGATATAGAGCATTATTGTGGAGCATACAGAGAATATTGGACAGATGTAAAGGGATGCGAGGGAGATTCAGGATCAATAGAGATACATTTTATAGATGAAGTTAATCCAGGTTATTTTTGGATTTTNCCTGTAAATGATGGTACTGTTAATGTAGGCATAGGAATGGTTATTTCAGAACAGNGAAAACAGCATGGCATAAAGAAGTCTTTGANAAAGATGCAGAAAAATGTTATAGAAAATCATCCAATTTTCAAAGAGCGATTTNTTGGTGCTACTTTGGTTGANGGCACTGAAAAAGGATGGCAATTNCCATTTGGCTCACCGAGAAAAAATGCGCCTTCNCATCAACCAAGAAGAAGTGCGATGGCTGGAGCGATGTGTGTTGGAGATGCTGCTAGTTTAGTTGATCCTTTTAGTGGAGAAGGAATAGGAAATGCTCTCGTTTCAGCTAAAATGACTGCTGAAATCTTTGATCCTTCTGTTCATTCTTCTGGCTTTAGTGAAGAGTCTGCNGAAATTTATATGAAAGAATTGTGGGAGACACTGGGTCCCGAATTAACTAATTCTTACTCCCTTCAAAAGGTCGTTAAGAAAAAATGGTTGATGAATTGGTTCATGAAAAAGGCATCAAAGAAAGAAGCCATNAGAGAAATGATGACTGAAATGATTGCAGGGAAAGAAGCCTCTGGTGGNGTATANAGCAAGTGGTTTGTNGCAAAGTCACTATTGTTACCTTGAGGTGAATNTTTGNTTTCAAAATTANACAATTCACTTGAAGGAATNGANTGTGTATTTCTGGATTTAGATGGAACNATATATCTTGGAGGAGANTTGATNCCAGGAGCNATAGATTTCTTNAATAGATTAAAAATGAAANATATACGTTTTTTTTTCTTATCAAATAATTCAAGTAAATCNGTTNATCAATATTTANNAAAACTNAATGAAATGAATATTCCTGCNGNAGTTAATGATNTNATATTATCTACNCATGATTTGATAACCTGGCTAAAAAAGAATGANNTTTCTGAAACATATTTAGTTGGNACNCNNGGNATGCAAGNNATGTTNGANTCNGTANATATNNAGACANGATCAGAGAATCCAGAATATGTAGTACTTGGTTATGATACNGAAATAAATTATGAAAAGTTANCNATNGCNTCTTNTCATCTCCANCGTGGAGTAAAATTGGTTGCTAGTCANCCNGACATGGTNTGTCCATCTCCNTTNGGTGGATTACCAGATAATGGNGCTTTCATGGCTCTATTNGAAGCTACNACAGGAGTNNTNCCGACTCATATTTGTGGCAAACCTAACCCNGGAATGATTCTGNATAAAATAGAAGAATTGGGNCTAAAACCANAAAAGTGTGCAATGATAGGGGATCGTCTTTATACTGATATAGAAATGGCCAAAAGAGCCAATGTAAATGGTATTTTGGTTCTTTCAGGTGAAGCAAATGAGCAAGATATTGAAGTATCTTCACAGATCCCCGACTTAGTTGTAAATTCTGTGAATGAGTTAGCCAGATAGTGTGATATTACTAATCTTGTCGGATAATTATGGGTTGCATTCAATAACTTCGAATGTTACTGAATATCATGGAAAGGGATTGGCGAGTTCGGGACATTTCAAATTGCGATTTGGAGTTGNTGCCAGAGGTNTTTTCTTGGCCAAAATTATGTTCTCAATCAGAAGCTGTAGAAAGATTNGCATATATGGGAACATTGGAAGANTCTACAGTAAAAGATACATTGTGTAAAACTCCTAGAGGAGTACATGCACTTCCACTCCCATTAAGGGTTGAAAATATTGAAAGTAGCGCATTAAAATTGCCATGGTGGGCAAATTTGGATGCTCCTAACTCACTATTACCTGGATTGTTTGAAACCGGCCATATATTTCAAATGATAAATATTGATCCAGGTGATTATGTATTATTGATTGGTCCAAGAGGNAATTGGTGGACAGAAATTATATTACATCTTGGCGCAAGAAAAATAATGATTTTAGAAACAGATAATAGCCGAAGAGAAGTTTTGCAAAATAGATGGAAAGATTTGCGATTGGATATTGTTGCTAAAGCATTAAATTGTGAAATTGAATGGTGTGGTTTGGAGTATATAAACGAAGAAAGTGACAATCTATGGGATAAAATAATAGTTACAGGAGGGTTGAATACTATGCCCGCGAATTTACTAAAAAGGATTGATATTAATGGTGAAATATGGGCACCGATTAGAAATAATAATGTGACGATTCTACAAAAAATAAGAAAAGAAATATTTGGAGAGATTAAATCTCAACAAATTACACTATGGGATGTTGATATGTTTGAAAGATATACTGAAAATATCCTCTGTGGAAGTATTTTGTTTGAAGAAAATTTAGTTAAAGAAAATTTGGAAGAAAGTCCAGATTTAATTAGNGATGCTTGGCTTTATGCTAATGAAAACCCCACTAGAGATAGGCTTGGCCCTGAATCATTATTAGAAATTATTCAAGAAGTGTGGGACTCTAAGGATATACTAATTGAAAAGAATAATATGTCTGTAAAGGATTCTATAGCCAAAGATTTGTTTAAGATGGGNCATGTTTTACAAAAAATTGGAATTTTTAGAATCGCTGCAGAGCATCATGGGACATCTTACCTACTTTCTCCTTCAGCTGAATCTGCGTGTTATTTAGGAATGACTTATTCTGTAGATAATGAAGACTCATTGGCTTGGCAAAGGAAAGCAGTTGAAACAAATCCACATTTTGGTGAAGCATGGAATGAAATTGGAGAGATATTGGTGAAAAGGGACGAGGTTCATAATGCAATAAATTGGTTTAGAGAGGCTATAGCATCAAAAAATTATTCAAAAAGAAGTGTGGCATGGATTAATCTAACAAGNGCTCAAATGGAATTAAACCAAGATNTTTCTGCATTCTTTTCTGCTCAAAAGGCATCTGAATTATTTCCTGAGGATAAGGAAATAGAAGAGTTGTTATTCTACTTGAGTGAGGATTTAGTTTAGGGCAAGACTCAATCAATGGGTATGCTTCGGAGATATATGACGAGAGATCTTGTGGTTGTTACCGGAGCAAGTGGGTACATAGGAAGCCATATTGTCGCAAACCTCTTATCTAAGGGNAGAAATGTAAGAGCCACTGTTAGAGATACTACGGATCCTGAAAGAACAGTCCATTTGAGTAACTTGCCAATAGGTAAAAACGGTTCATTAGAAATTGTTGAAATGAATTTATTGGATGAGAATAGTGTAAATATGGCAATTTCTGGATGTAAAGATGTAATACATACTGCAGCGGCAGTTATTATTAAATCAAAAAATCCTCAGAAAGATATAGTAGATCCTAGTGTCATTGGAACAAGGAATGTATTACTAGCAATAGAAAAAAATGGAAAGGTTAAAAATTTTATACATACATCTTCAACTGCTGCAATAAGGCCTAAAACGTGGGAAAATGGAATAGTTTTGACAACTGAGACGTTCGCAGAAGATGCAACATTGGATACAAACCCATATGGTCTAGCAAAATATAGTGCAGAAATGATGGTTAGAAAATGGCATAAAAATTTAAAATCTGGCCCAAGAATGTTGACTATTCACCCNTGTATGGTATTTGGCCCCCCACTGTCAAGGAGGCATTTACATGGATCTTTAACGATATTGATGATGTTAATTAAAAGAAAGTTGCCTATTTTATTGCCTATGCAAATAAGTATTGTGGATGTTAGAGATGTTGCTGAAGCTCATGTAAAAGCATTATCTATGGGAGTAAACGGAGGACGTTATTTGGTTGTTGCTGGCGAGATGATGTGGGATGAAATGTCCAAATTACTAAAAAANGAGTTTCCTAAAAGAAAATGGGCGACCAAGGTATTACCTTATCGTTTAGCATTCTTAGTAGCGGCTCTGCATCCTAAAATAACATTGGNATGGGCAAAAACACATCTAAAAAATAAGCTTTATTGGGATTCAAAACCTGCCGCTAAAGATTTTCAAATTTCTTGGAGAAACCCAAAGATTACCATTCTAGAGACGATCCCAAATATAATTGAAAATGAATGGGATAAATAAACGTGAACTAGTGCTATTTTTTAATGGACAGTTGTTGAGATAAGTCATGCGTAGTAATGCTTTGATGATGGTCAGTGTTATTTTATGCTCTTCTTTAACGGGATGTTTTGCGTCTGAATCCCCCATCGATATTGTNGAAGATAGTATATTCAGCTTTCCAGAGGGAGAAATACCAATAACAACATGGTATCATTTTGCTGGAAGCGTTGAATCCCCTTATGCCATAGATGCAACAAGTCCTTCAGAAGTAAATAATGCCAATCTAACAGTTAATTTAAGTGGCTTCAATGTTCCATATTATACGAGTGGAACTTATTATGGAACCGGCTGGGATACGTTNGAGCCGACAATAGGAATTACTTCATCTGGTGCAATTTTTTTCACTAATTATAACGGCCTTGGTGATGGTACACATATAATTAGATCCAGGGATCAGGGACAAACATGGGAAGATGTCGGGCCATTTAATCAAATTGATGATGATTCAGGGCAAACTCCTAACTCAAATGATCCNTATCTTTATGTGGATAAATTTAATGATAAGTTAGTAAAGTTTGATATGCACGCTTTAACNTCTATGTTTGTAGAGTATTCAGAAGATGAGGGCGAAACATGGAGTGTTCCTTTCCCTGTTGAAGGATATTATGCGCCACAGGATCATCAAAGTATTGCTTCTGTTCCTCANGANAATGCANTNTTAGGAGGTATTGTGTATGTTTATTGCATAAATACTGGATCNCCGGCATTGGGNGCTCAATGCTCNAGATCATTAGATGGNGGNCATACTTGGGANNTACAACANATAGGNTACCCTANTGAGAGTTTTGGAAATCANTGTTCTGGTTTGCATGGNCATCTAGCTGGAGGTTCAGATGGTTCTATTTATCGAGGGAATCCCTCCTGCGAAGGACCGGCAGTATATGCATCCCATGATGGGGGCTATACATGGAGTGAAAATACAATTACTACTGAAGTAGGCATGCAACAAGGATGGCATTCACATGAAGTTGCAGTTGCTGTTGATGAAGGAGGGAACGTTCATGCAACATGGATATCTACAGATATGATGCCATGGTACGCATACTCTAGAGATAAGGGAGAGACGTGGAGTAGTCCAATGATGGTAGCAGCACCTGTAGTTAATGAAAGCGGTTTTCCAACTATTTTTGCGGGAGATTCGGGAAGAATAGTAATTGGCTATATCGGAGAATCTCATGATTGGAATGAATCGACAGGGGGCGGTTGGTCTGGTTATATGGCAATTATGACCGATACCTTTAGTGAATCTCCCTTAATTACCAGTGTTGCTGTTAATTTACCTACTGATCCACTAGATATTTTGCCTGATTGTGGTAACATTAGATGTGGTGGCTTTGGAGATTTTATAGATGTAGAAATTGATGATGATGGGCGTCCATGGATCGCTTTAGCACATAACGCAGCTGGGAATGAAGAAGCAATAATTGGGACTGTAATGACTGGTCCTGCGCTGTATGGAGAGATTGTACAACTTCCATTTCTCCCAGAAGGCGGTAACTCTACTCTAAAAATGTAACAGAACATTCATCAGTTCATATGATGTATAAAAACAGTTGCCGGCAGAACGTGAAAGTTGGTGCAAGTGTAATCGTAATTTTATTCGTTTCATCAACAATTACAGGTTGTTTGGGTAGTGAAAAAGCCAAAAATACGCTAGAAACGTCTATTTTGGATGATATTTGTCCTGAGGGGTTGGCAAATAATACATGGTATCATTTCCCTAATTCTACAAACATACTTACAGTAGATGATTCAGAACTTTCCTCCATCCTAATAGGGGAAAATATTCCAATTTGTGCAAAGGGGACATATTATGGAATTGGTGTATCTACATTTGAGCCTACAATAGGAATAACTTCTGCGGATAATCTTTTCATGACTAGTTGGGGCAATGGGCCTGGCGGTTCGACAGCGATAATAAGGTGTTCAAATATGATTGAAATGGTAGAGTTGGATTACACTTGTGAAAATACATATCAGGGTTCTGTTGCTAATAGTAATGATCCTTACGTTTACGTAGATCCTTGGACTGATAGAGTAATGAAATTTGACATGCATGCTCTCGCCGGAATGACTGTTGAGTGGTCAGATGATGAAGGTGAAACTTGGGGTCCTCTAGGATTAGCATCATTTGCTACAGGATATTCTGTACAGGANCATCAAACTATTGCTTCGTCTCCCTATAATGCCCTTTTACATGAAACTACATGGGTATTCTGTGTCAATGGTAATTGGGTTTCACCACTGTGTTCTACAAGCAATGATGGAGGTTTAACTTGGGGGCCAGAAGTTCCTGGTGCTCCAGCTAATTGTAACAGCGGAGGATTAACGGGGCATATGGTAGGATCCAATAATGGCAATTTTTATCGAGGAAACCCAAGTTGTGATGGAGAAGGTTATTCCATATATCGTAGCACAGATGGAGGGTTGACATGGTCGGAACATCGATTACCTACTGAAAATACAGGTACTGCTGCAACATGGAATTTTGAAGAAGCCCAAGTATATCCTGATGAATCTGATAATTTACATGCAATGTGGATGGGCATAGATAATATGCCATATTATTCTTATTCATTTGATACTGGAGATTCTTGGAGCGATCCAATAATGATTGCTCCTCCGATTGGATTGAATGGAACGGGTTTTCCCGCTGTTGCAGCAGGAGATGCTGGTAGAGTTGCCTTTGCATATCTTGGTGATTCTGGAGGAAATACGTGGAATGGGTATATCTCGGTGATGACTGATGCGTTTTCTGATGTTCCACTTATTACAACTGTACANGTGAATAATTTTGGAGATCCGCTTGATACTGAAATTGACTGTGGATACAATAGATGTGGNGGGTTTGGAGATTTCATAGACATTCTTGTGGATCAATATGGTAGGCCTTGGTTTGGCCTTTCTCACAATATTGTAGATCAAGGAATATATGGGACCATGATGATAGGTCCGACTTTGAGAGATTCGACAGTTCCATTAAATCCACTTCCGGAAGGCGGCTTTTCTACACTATAATGTTATTTTGAAATAAAATATCAATTGCATGAAATAAAAATCCAACTGAGAATAGAATCATGGCAAAACCACAAATAGATAGGCTTATCTTATAATATGAATAAGAATTTTGTCCCCTAGTTCTATCCAAAAAATATGCAATCAAAATGTTAACAACTGTGTGTGCAACCAAAAAAGATATTGCATAACCAATTGGTGCTAATGGCTCTTTTATTGCTGCTTGAGCCATTAATGGTCCACCGATTAAAAACCAAAATATATACACATTAGGATTTAATAAATTAGTTAGAATGCCTCTTTTGAAAGAAGTGTTGTAATCATAATTATCGTTCTGTATTTTTGGAGGCTCGAGAGAAAAACATTCAACTCCCATTTTCATCAAAAAGAAAGAACCGAATATAGAAATTACGGCTAATACTATGGGATTTGATGCAAACCAATTCGCTGCAATGAGGCTGATAATTATCAATGGTCCATCGGTAAATATAGGTGCTGCTGCTGTCCTTGCACCTGCTCTAATCCCTCCGGAAAGGGTCTCACGAATTACCATTGTCAATAGTGGCCCGGGCTTTATGCCCTCTAGGATGCCCAGTGAAATACCTGCAATAATTAGCCCGAAGATTACATTTAATTCCAATTCAATCCCTTAAGATGATTTTTCCCAATAATCTCACTATTTCAAAATAAAGCCACGCTAATGAAACAAGTAAGCCAAAGGCTGCTCTCCATTCAAGTTGTTTAGGAGCGCCTCGCAAGACTCCTCTTTCAATAAAATCAAAATCTGCTACCAAAGTTAATGTTGCTATTCCAACAACAAAAAATGAAAAGGCTATTCCAAGAGGTGTTGAATCATGTATTATGGGTACTTCAAAACCTACAAAGAAACCGATAAGCGAGATTACGTATAACATCATTATTGCAAATACTGCCGAGGTGATTGCAATTTGCATATTTTTATCCCAGTGAATTAGGCCTAATCTGTATATTGTTATCATAACACCAAGAATTAGGAATGTGATTAGTGCAGCTAATAAACCCAATCCTGGAACACCCGTCATATTTTCCCATTGCCATGTAAATCCTCCTAAAAGAAACCCTTCAAAAACTGCATAAGTAGAAATTAGAATAGGATTGGTTGATTGTTTAAAGCCAATTACTAAGGCTAAAATGATTGAGAAAACAAATCCTAAAATGTATAATATGGATGATTCTGGCATTGTCATAGCGGTGGCTATTGCAGCAGTAGCTGTGATTATCAAAAGAATGGCAGTCTTTTCAGATACCCCTTCTATTGTCATTTTGTTAGAAGATTCGTTTTCCCACCAATTGATATTATTATACGCATTTTTATCAAAGGTTGAATCAGTAAGAGCTGGGTTTCCGGCGCGATACATAATTTAATCTCAGAAGGTGCTTATACTCAAAACTTAGGGTATAAAGATTAGCCAAATGCAAGTCCGTGACGTTTTCCTGATTTAGCAACTTTGTGTAAAAAGTTTTCAAAATGGATTCTTGCATAAGTAGATCTGCGAATTGCGGCATCACATCTTGCCAGTGCTTCTAACATATCTGATTTGATAGTGTCAGGCAGAGATAGTCGGCGTCCTACAATAACATCGTGTAATTGATTTATAATATCATCCGCATCAAGGCCTTGGTTATTCATCAGATTATCTATTTCAGAAATTGCGCCTGAAAGGATTTTCTTTTTTTTNCCTCCTCTATTTTCCCACCTCCATTCAACGACTGCCCCCCTAAGAGCCATTTCCAGCAAATGTCTACTTGATTGTAGGGTTGATNCTTGGACTAAATTATGAACTGCGGATCTATTTTTAGTTAGTTTTCTAATATCTAAAAGTTCTAGTATAAAAATAGCTTTTCTTAGATTTCCGTCTGAAATATATGTAATATCTTCTAACACTCCTGTATCAATTTCACATGCGTTTATTTTTGAGATATTNTTTAGCGTTTTCAAAACAGTATTTTTTGCAGTAGAAGGAATTCTTATCATTTGGGCTCTAGATCTTAAAGCGTCTATTATCCTAGAGGGTGCTCTAGTGACTAAAATAAACCTAGAAGCGTTACCAACTGTTTCCATCATTCTACGTAAGTATGATTGCCTTATGTGCCCCAAATAATCAGCATCTTCAAGAATAATAAGTCTACTAATTGGGTTTTGGTTNGTTTCTATTTCTTTTCCTGCTGGAGGGATGTCTCCATCTAATTTTTTTATCATTTCCCTGTCAAAGGAATCAAGGCTTAGCATACCTGCTAATGTATCTGAAGAGTTTCCTCCTGGTTTCAAAAACTCTTCAAATTTTCCCATTGCGCCCCTTTGTCTTACCANATCTCTGCATTGTAAAACATGAGTNGTNGATTTCCATCCTGGNCCNAATATTTGTCTAGCNTATAATTTCCAAGAAATTGTTTTGCCNACTCCAGCTGGACCGGTGATTAAAAGATGTGGGGGATTTAATGAAAGACTGGCTGCTTTGAGTTTCTTACACACGTTANTAGGAATAGATAATTCCTCAAATGTTTNAGGAGCATTTGATATTAGCCAACTCGGCATATCCTTCTCGAAGAAGTGTGGGTGCTTGAAGTCTCTCCGTTAGATGATAAAATGATAACTAATATTTGCTAAATTATCAATAAATGANTCTTAGTACCGAATGATAGATTAATGACTCTTTAGAGTCATTGGATATGGTTGTGCGGGTAGCATCAAAATCTACTCGTGATAACCATAAAAAAATAAAGAGTAAATTGGCCTTGATTATTACAATTATATTCTTAATTCAATTGTTATTTCCAATTGCAAATGGAGAAGTGGTATCTAGTACAGACAATTTAGTAATTTGCTCAGAATTAAATGCTGGTTTTTGTGACGAGGTTGATGATTCTGATGATGANTCTACCCAAGAATCCTGGATAGAGGGAATGTATTCACTGACAATGGTGAATACTGGAACGATGGAATTAAGTGCGACATGGGCAATTTATGAATATGATAGAGCTCCATTAGGTTTTTCTGGATCTGCCGCAAATACTGCACTTCAAAATGATGGTATATTTGCAGGAGATGGTATTCCCGCTGATGTTATTCGTAATTCATGGGATGAGCCTTGGGACGGTAATCCTGGCTCAGAACCAGTATATAGTAAACTAATGAGTGGTATCAATGGTAGCATAAGTTCTCTTCTTGGATCATTAGGAAGTGCATCTANACCTTCAACAAATTATGTTAGTCAAGTGACTAATGATGATGGAGTTTTAGATTGTGAAACAGATAGGGAATCTGATGATGATGGGAATGCCTACTCTCCACCTATATGTGTTCAGACTATTGTTGATATTAGTATCTCTCCAGATAAATTTAATCTAAATTCGAATCCTGATTTGGATCTAGAAAGTGCATATAAGGCCTTGTTGATCATGGGAGGTTCGGTGAAAACGGAGTTCCCAATATCGATAGAATCTGGCCATAAAAGTACGTATTATGTAGAGCCCCTCGATTATGCAACAGTGATATCAACAGGAGGGGCAATTAGTGAAAAAATATCTAACAGTGGCGATTTTCCTTACAATTCTGGAAAATGGGAAATAGATAATCGAAATTTAGGTTCAAGTCATTCCGATGAATTGGAATTTACTTTGGGTTTTAGAAATAATGCAACTACTGACTCTTTTACTTTAAATCAAAATGATTTAGGGATGGATTTCAATGTGATTTTGGATTTATCAGATGAAAATGCGGCAACTATTGATTTGGTAGCACAAATAAATCATATTGAAACTGATTCAGTAGAGGGTTTGAATATAATCCCTGCTGGAAAGGGATCTTTGCCCGTTGTAACTTCTGACGGAATTAGAATGGCCCATCATAATGGCCTAGTTAATTTAGATACAATATCTAATAATTTCCCAATAAGTAGTGTTGGAGATTCATTATCTAGTAATATACCTGGATTAACGGTGCAAATGGGTAATTTTGAATGGATTTTAGATGGTTCTAGTGATCCTAGACTAGGACAAGGAGGTTTGAATTATGTACATACAATGGCAGATTGTGGTGAATCAGGTGGATACTATTGTATGGATGGCGGAGATGCGATGGGAAATNCTCATCCTGTGTTTTTACGAAGTGTAAGTCAGCCGTTCCAATTAGGATTGGGTGATTTGATTGGCGACAAATTAGGTGATTTGACATTCCTTAGTGGAATAAATCAGGATGATTTAGAAAAAATAGTCAATAGTGGTATGTCATTTGAAACTGTTCTCGACCCTAGTTTTCTAAGTNCTATGAAGCCTGAAGGTATCGAAAATAGTGAAATTAATTTAGAATTAATACTCCCATCGTGGGCTCAAAATACTAATGGAGAGTCATCGATAATATTGTCACACAAATTGAATGGTCAGCATGTTGGTGAATTGGGTCTTACTGGTTCAAGTTCTTTTGATTGGAATCATGCCCTCTGTTATTCNGGANCAGCTACTTGTGACGATAACAGTGGAGATGCGTTTTGTAAATCAACAGAGAAATCATGTCAAAGGTCTGACGTGAGTTTAGATATTTCTGAATATTCATTTTCAGAATTACAAAAAGGAATAGTCATTGAATTTAGCTTAAATATTGATTTAGCCGTTCACAGGATTGAAGTCCCAACATCTGTGTTGGATTCTATGCAAAGTGAAGACACGTCACTTTCACTACCAGTTCTTCCTGTAGATCTTTTAAAANTGATTTTAGACATTGCCGATAGAGGAGATACACCGTATTCAACCTCTTTTTCGATTTGTGATGATTCAACAATAGATATTTGTAAAGAAGACCAAACACTTGAATTCTCAACTGATGGCTTGTCTGCTTTTACTAATAAATTCGGTGAAAGCGTCACAAGTCTAATCAAATCAAAACTAAGTTCCAATTCAGTAATAGGAAATATTAATCTTGATGGTTTTGAAATAAATACAACTTTAACTGGATTGGTTGATAGNGATAATACAATTGGTGATTCTGAATCTATTAATTTAGTAATTAACATACCAAANGTCAGAACCACTATTGGAATTGGCAATAGTTGGGGTGAAATTTTTGAAATAATTAATGGAGGAGACACAGAAGATTTACGAATTAATATTGATGCTCCAAGATTGTCTAATGCCCTNGTTAATCCTATAATGCTTACAATGATAGGTGCAATGGATAGTTTAACTGGAACAATGGCACTTTTGGCTGCTGCTAGTATGGCAGATGGTGTGGTCCTAAATGATTTGTCAACGAATGTCCCTAGTGGTCAATCCATTGGAATACCAGTTGATTTGTCATTAAAATTGCCCTTAGGAATTTATATTGATGATCCTGTTTCTACACAAAGTGAATTAGTAATAAGTACTGGCAGCGACGGTAGACAGATAATCAACTATAGGTCTTCATCGGAAATTGATGATAGTTTAAGTTTTAATTTAGTAATAGGTTGGCAATGGATTTTAATACAGCTATTGCCTTATATTTTAATCCAGTTTTTATTCATTGCTTGGAGAATTAGAGTTAGAATGAAGAAAAAGAAGAAAAAAAGAAGAGAGGCAGAAATTAAATTAATTGAGGCTGAAGCTAGTAAAAATAAATATATACCCGTCAATACAGATCCAGAGATAGAAGTGATTAACGTTTCTAATTGTAACATTACCATCAAAAAAAGAGTAAGTGGTTGAATGNTATCGCCGATGAAATCATCTAAACCTAGTATANCTTTCCTACTTGTAATAACAATGCTTTGCGCTCCTTTGAGTGGGTGTTTAGAGCCTGATGATGAAAAATTGAGTGCTGACAAACTTGTAATCAACGTAAGCTCTGGTGGAGATGTTCAGAGTGGTTTTTTTCAAAATATTGAGTTCCAATCTAAATCTGCTATGTCAATCTATATACCATATCTAATACAAGATAAAGTTACAGGATATGTACAAAATTCTACCGTAATTGATCTATCAGGAGGAGATTCNATGGANTTATCAATCCTACTCCCTCCTAGAGCCGATTCAATGANGTTTTTTATTGGAGAAAAAAATAGANAATATTGGCCAATAAGAAGTCAGGATGAGTCTTGGAGTTCTTGGTTAATAAGGGGCGGAGCAGAAAATGGAATAGGNAATGGTATTCAAAGGGNGCCTGCGGATAATAATAATTCATATGATTCGGTAAATAGTAGTTTTATTACTGGAGGTCCTGTGATTTTTAAATCGATATCACTTGAGCGATCGATGAGCGTTGGTGTTCCAGAAGGAGGTCTTCATTCTAGTGGTTTAGTTCATGGCAAAAATGTATATGATCGATTATACAAAATAACTGACCCAACAGATTCTTTTGACATTGTTGATGGTAAGGTTGGGTATTATGATAGGTGGGCAGGACAAGGAAATCCTGCTTACGAAGATGCAGCAATGTACCTAATCGATGAGTTTACGTCCTTTGGATTAGAAGTAATAGCACATCGTTTCGAATTTACAGATATATTTGGCAATCAAAATCCAGAGTCATACAATGTTTGTGCCTATAAATGGGGTTCAGAAGTGAGAAATGAATGGTTAGTTTTTGGAGCACATTTTGATGTCGCTCCTCCGGCAAATGCTGTATTATTAGATCCTCACATTACAGGACAGCGTACATATGGGACACGAGTTGGCGCATATGATAATTCCGCTGGAACTGCAATGGTTATGGAAACAGCGAAGGCTTTAACAGAATTTGAAAGTAGAAGAACTATGGTGTTCTGTCTATGGTCTGGAGAAGAGGGAGGAAAAAGAGGGTCTGATTATTGGACAGACTATTATGTAAAAGAAGATAATCCAGACGTAGTAGTTACTAATTATATCAATTTAGACATGGCAGGAGTAAATTGGCCTGGTGGAGGTGGTGCTCCTCATGGGGATCCAGATCCTGCAATTGATGAAGATGGTTATCCAAAAGATGAGGAGGTGTGGCCAATGAGAGTTTATATTGGGCCGGGCCCAAATCATGATAAATTAGATCAGCCAAAAATGGTAGGGTTATCAAACTGGATTGGGTCTGACGCTCTTGGATTGGAGGAACAAATGGGAACATTGGTTGGCCTAAATTATACTGCAGAGACCTGGAAAACGAATGTTTGGTTAGATATGGATAGGCCCGAAATTATAGTTTATGAAGATACTACTGCTAGAAGTGACCATGCAAGTTTTCAAGATAATTTGGGAACTGTTACTGTTGGTTTCGGAGGTTTGGTTGATGGTTATTGGTGTTATCACCAAACATGTGACACATTAGACGAAATGGAAGAGTGGATGGATACAATGGGTAAAGGATATGGTGATGAGAATACAGGTGTCGCAAATTTAGTAAATAGTTTAGATATGATAACGTGGTGGTCTCTTCTAACGTTTTTTCATTGTGATGAAAGTCCTGTATTAAATGCTTTAAATTAGAATTTAAATCGATAGAATCATTGAGGCATAATTGATTGTTAGCCAAATAGCTGCAATGCAGATTGTTAGCCAAACATAAAATGTATTTTCAGACCATGTTTTTATTTTCTTTCCATCCAATGGACCAAATGGTAGCATATTGAAGGCCGCTAAAATAGAATTGCCCCATAACCATGTTTTTATTATTTGATCTAAATGTGAATTGAATCCTCCGACTAAAAGAGCGATAAAAATACCAAAACACCAGAGAATAATGTTTGTTACTGGTCCTGCCAATGCAATACGTCCAAACTGTGATTTTGTTGTCCGGCCCGCAACCATAACGGCGCCTGGTGCCATGAATACGAGGCCGGTAATGGCAGCAAAAATTACACCAAATCTTAGTCCTGCAGGGTTGGCTCTAAATTCAGCCCAACAACCGTATTTTTTTGCGACAATTTTATGTGCTATTTCATGTAACAAAAATGCAGGAGTTAATGCGATAAAATAAGTTATTCCTGCATATATAAGAATACTTGGATTACTTATAGTACCAAAAATACCTCTTCCAAGAAATGCTAAGGCAATAGTAAATGCAAGTGTTGCTTGGGTTAAATGTTGAATTTCGATCTTAGAAAAATGCCATATTGAGCCTTGATGGATTGGAATAGTGTATCTCTCTTGGGTGCCGAAGTAATCATTCAAGATATCTTGGAAAGGATTTTGCTCTGGAGTGAATGCGGAATTGTTCGTTCTAGTATTGCCGTTCCTTTCTTTGGAGTTTTTTTTATCAAAAGGATCGTCGTCAAGCCACCAAGCCCGAGGGTCTCGTTCTGCTGGCATATACTGTTCACCCTTCAGACTCCTATCAACCCGTCGTTAATTCTCTTCTTCTTCTAATAATTTACCAACCTCTGATAATAACTCATTCCATTTTTTGTCTTCTTTAGTTATATCTTTTGTAATAAGTTGTAACAATTCTTCTCTCTCAAAGAAGTCAGGAGGATTATCAGTCCATTTATTCTGATTAGCGACATCTCTGATTATCGATTTGTCCTTTTTTAATTTCAATTCTTTGAATCTTCTCTCAATTTCTTCGGCTGTTTTGGCAGGAGAAATTCCATTGTGTTTGTCTATTAAGGACGCATAATAAATCATAGATTCGCCATGTTCAGGGTCATCAATATATTTCGAAGGTTGTGTTAGCATTGTAATAAATTCGCGAGCTAGTCTGTCGGCTTTGGTTTTGGGCGGTCCTTGGTTTAGTCTTTCTCTACTTTTAGCGTGGTTATTGATACAATTCCTACACCGTTCTGTTCCGACAATATCTTCAGCATCGCACATCAGACAACAAGTTGCAAAACCCATCTGTTCCATTGCACGGCGTGGTAGTGCCATACACCCTCGAAACGATAATGACGCATCAATACTACTAATCAATGATTGGAGTCTTAGTTGTTTGCTGCTTCTAAATTTTGATATGTATGAAGAATATTGCTACCGTTACGCACTATTTCGGGGAAATACATTGTTGAAGATGATGGGAGGATATGAACAATACAGGCAGCGCCACATGCTGGGGCCAGATAATCTTCACCAGTATCTGTAAATACTATTTTTAAGCCATGTCCAGCAGGTAATATTGCATCTACTGCTTGAAATTCCATCATCATTGTCAATTGTTGATTTGGAGTGACTGTTTGTGGATCATTGCCTCCGGCATGGTATCGAATATCCATTGTAGCATGTCCAAGTCTTAATCCTGTTTCTATATCTTGTAGTTCGGCAAAAACCTGACCTCCATCAAAAGACGCAATCGCCTCTAAATGCAATCTTATTAGTCCGGAAATTAGGACATTATTTGTTTCAGATAATGGTGGACACGTAAGTTCGGCTGACTGTCCTCCTCCGACGACAGGGGCTCCTCCTCCAACAAACACACCCGAGTAAGAGCATGTAGAAAGTGGATAGTCTATCCAATCAATATCTTTTGGTGGCCAAGTATCTTCAATTCTCCATTCTCCATCATTTCGTTGTACTTGAACAAAAAAATCTGGCTTTGGACCTTTTTCCTTTAAATAATATTCATACCATTCAAATAAGTCTTGAGCCCAGTCCCATCTTGTCATATTTTCTATTGCTTCTCCTCCATAGCCACTTTCCTGAGCATTGTGTTTAGTCCATTGATCTGGATAGTTATGTTCCCATTGACCAAAAATACCACGTATTTCATAACCAGCGTCAATATAGTCTTGATACCAATTGAATCCTATTGGGCCACCGAATACTTGATGTGGGTCTACATTCCAATCTTGAAGTCCCTGTACCCAATATACACTTCCGTTCCAGTTTTGAAAGGCTTTATCTATATGACTTCGCTCATCATAATAATTAGACATATATGGATCTAATTCTCCAGCCCCGTATGTAATCGGACCAGCAAAAAGGCCCTCGATTATATCAGGACATACATTATCTAAATCATCTTCATCATAATCTACAGTACTAGAAAAATAATTCATATGCATTACTTGACTTCGGGCTTCTGCGCTTCCGTTTTTATAAAGTAAAGGATGTAAAGCAGTTGTCCCAGAAATAGGAACTATTGTCTTCAGATGAGGGCTTGCTAAAGCTGCTGCTTCCCATTGTGTAGCGCCTTCATAGGATTTGCCATATAGGCCAACATTACCATTCGACCAGTTCTGTGTTCCGAGCCATTCTACTGCATGGTGTATTCCTAAACCCTCACCTGCACCACGGTAGTCAAAGCATCCACTAGAAAGTTCGGTTCCAAAAACCGATACTTGAGCAAATGCGTATCCATGAGGGACAAAATTTTCAAAAATGAATTCGCCCCTTCCAGCACTAACAATATTTGTTGGTGTTGATTCACCTCCCTGGGGGCCATATGAGAAATATGGGCTTATTATGGCTATTACAGGGACTTTGTCACCTCTTAGTGTATTATTGGGTAACCAGTAAGAAAGGTGTACTGTAGAAGTTTCAGGACCTGTTTCCCAAATGTCAGAAGTGTCTACTTCGATGAATGCCTCTTCAACTTCTAACGACGAATAAGAACCTCTTTCTAAAACATATGAAAACGTATGGTTGTCCTGAAAATCTAAATTTTGTCTATCATAAATTGAAGGATATTGCAATTCTGAACTATTATCTTCTGTTTTATTTGAATCAGAAAATATACAACCAGAAAGAGTCAAACTTGTGAACATTAAAGCAATGCCCACAACATACACATGTCTGCTCATGAAACATGCGAAATGATTTGTATTATTGTAATTGATGTATAGGCGACCTCAGAAGAAAATGAGGATTATATGCCTATCATATCCTCATGACCGCACTCAGGATAGGAGCATATTACTTTGTAGCGTTCTCTCTTTGGCCTTGGAATTGTCATTCTTGAACCACACATAGAACATTGATGTAGCATAGTTTCCGGTTCTTTCTTTTTTTCTTCTTCAACAGGAATTATATCTGAAGAAGCTGTTACCCATCCAAGTCTATCTTGGTATTCATCTACTTCTGAATCAATTTTAGCCGACCTAATTTTTAACCTTAATCGTGGGCCTCGAGATCTTTTTTTCTTAGGCCTTTTTTCTGCTGCCTTTTTCTTGGGTAATGGTTTTTTAATCCTTTTTGGGACTGTTTTTGGTTTTGTTTTCGGCGGAGAAGATGGTTTGGTCATTGGTTTTGTTTTCGGCGGAGAAGATGGTTTGGTCATTGGNTTTGNTTTCGGCGGAGAAGGTGGTGGCGGTGGCGGAGGGTTTGCTTTCGGCGGAGAAGGTGGTGGNGGTGGCGGAGGGTTTGCTTTCGGCGGAGAAGGTGGTGGCGGTGGCGGAGGGGGTGTTGAATTATCTGCCATCTTAACGCCCCTTGGAAAGGCATGCTACCTTTGAATAAATCGGGTCTCCGATAAAATATTCATGCTGGGTATTTCAAAAGCGAGTGTATTGGAATATCGCCTAAGAGTTTTCTTGCACCTAAGCCTTCTAATTCTATTATGAAAGCTACACCTACAACATCGGCGCCCATTTTTTGACATAATTTAATGCATGCAGATACAGTACCNCCCGTAGCCAGAAGATCATCAATAATCAAAACCTTTTGCCCGGGAGATATTGCGTCTTTATGAATTTCTAAGCTGTCGGTTCCATACTCNAGTGTATAATCTATTTTAATAGTCTCAAAAGGCAGTTTTCCTGGTTTTCTAACAGGTACAAAACTATTTTTCATCCTAGTTGATAATAATGGACCGAAGATAAAGCCTCTAGCTTCTGGCCCTACTATAACATCTGGAGTCCAATTTANATTTTCAATGTCTTTTACAATCCTTTCCATCAATTCTGTCAGAAGTGAACTGTTAGATAGTACAGGAGTAATATCTCTAAATAAAATCCCTTCCATTGGGAAATCTGGTACTGTTCTTATTGTATTTTNCAATTCTAGTAAGAGATTATCTGTCAAAAAAACCACACCATAATGTAGAGAGTACCACAGTCTAAATTAGATAAACTGTGGTACTCAATTTATATTATNAGAATCAAAGGTTGCTGAATAGATATTCAAACGTGGTTTGATCTCCTGGCCCTAAATAAAACATTATCATTAATACGAATAAAACTCCCATTACTGCGTTTACTTCTTCATATTTGCCTGCAACTACTTTTACCAGNACATATGCTATTATTCCCCATGCAATACCGGCTGCTATTGAATAAGCAAAAGGCATCAAAATCATTGTTATAAATGCTGGAATAGCTACTTCAAGATCAGACCAGTCAATATCTGCAGCCTGACGCATCATCAGTGATCCTACGATTATTAAAGCACATGCGGCTGCATATGTTGGGATAGCTTGGAATAATCCAGAAAGGAATAATCCAGAAAGGAACAATACTCCACATGTTAGCGCAACTAAGCCGGTTTTTCCNCCTTCTTCTACACCTGCTGCAGATTCAATGTATGTTGTTGTTGTACTAGTTCCAGTCATAGCACCCACTAAAGTTGCTGCAGCATCTGAGATGAATGCTTCATCAGAATTTTGTAGTTCATCATTATCATCAACATATCCAGCAGCTCTTCCTACTGAATATAGAGTTCCTGCTGTATCAAATATATCTACGAACAAGAAAGTGATCATGACTAATAGGAAATCACCCAGAGCCCATTCATAGGCTGCTCTTGTTTCAACTAGTTCTCCAGCTGCATTTGTTTCTGTTATTGCATCTAGGTCACCAAAACCATCTATAAATCCGAATAATGTCTCTTCAGGTAATCCAGTAAAACCGATGATATCGCCAAGCTTTGGTGCTGTGGCCTCTGGACTGCCCCAGCCTGCTGGTGCATGGAAAACGGTGAAGTCTACGCCAGTATATGTAGCAAATCCAATTGTCTCCACCGGAGTAGTGTCAACGGCTGATGTAAACAAGGCCCCTTCATAGAATGTATATGTTGGATCTGCGTTACCTAGCATGTTGTAAGGATCTGAAACTCCTAGAGCCCAACCAATTACAGATATACCAAGAATACCCCAAACTATAGATCCTGGGATTTTCTTAGCCATCATTGCTGCTATAGCCACTATTCCAACAAGGGCCCAAAGCTCTCCTGAAGTGTGCGTCCAGGAAGCTGTATCATCTAATCCTACTAATGTTACACCATTATTTACTATTATTCCAGTCTCTTCTAGGCCTATGATAGCTAAGAACATTCCAATTCCGGCGCCAGTTGCTATTTTCAAATCTTGAGGTATCGAATTTATCATTTTGGTTCTCCAACCTACTTGAGGAAGAGAGATTACTAAGAAAAGTAATCCTTCTACAAATACGGCTGCTAAGGCTACTTCCCATGGAATCCCCATTTCCAATACAACGGTGAATGCAAAATATGCATTAAGACCCATTCCCGGTGCTAAAGCAAATGGTAAATTGGCCCAAAGACCCATNACTGTACAGCCAATAAAGGCTGCCATTGCTGTTGCAAACAACACNTCATCAAAAGGCATTCCTGTTCCACTTAGCATAGCNGGATTTACTAGTAGAATATATGCCATAGTCATGAAAGTAGTCAATCCCGCTCTCATTTCACTTTGCCACGTCACTCCGGCATCAGTTAATCCAAATCTTTCATCCATCATTTTTTCTAATTCACTCATTATTTCACCTAAATCCAAATATATTGGTGAGTCTGGACTCACCTAGTGTAACTGCTATGGCAGACGGCATATGAACTTCCCTACTAAAATGTAATTTTAAAGGGTNANAGNTTNAAAAATAGAGGTTTATTATTTTCTGGTAAAAATACTNTAAATTCACCATCTAATTNNTTTTTAAGAGAGGNAATCCCCTCANCNGGTGCATGNAATAGTATTATTTCTTTAGGCGANCANTCNTTTGCNAATTTAACTAATGAAGGNCCATCTGCATGATTAGAAAGAGCATATTGATCTATTTCTAGATTTATTTTTGTCATTTGTCCATATATAGAGAGTTGTCCTTCATCAAGTAATAATCTGCCTCCTGATCCTTCTGCCTGATAGCCTGTTAGTAAAATCGCATTAGATTTGTTAGAATTTAACCGATTAAGATACCACAGAGCTGGTCCTCCGTCTAACATTCCACTGGTAGTAACAATTACATCGGCGTTAAGTGCTTTTTTTCTATCACTTTTTCCATAAACTCTTTTTACCCATTTCCAAGTTTTCATNAGTTCCTTAAAATTATTATTATATTCAGGGAATAATAACCAATCTTTGGTTAGTCTTGTCCCCATGCCATCAAAATGGACGTTTAGATGCGGAGCATCTCGTTTTAATATACGAAGAACATCTTGGCCTCTACCAGAAGCAAAAGCAGGCACTAATGCAACTCCTCCTCTGTTAACAACTTCTTTTACTCTCTCGACGAATCTATGTTCTTCATCAGATCTATCAGGATGTATTCGGGCTCCATAAGTTCCTTCTAAACATAATATGTCACAATTTATTGGGCTTGCCCCCATTACATTCGGGCTATTACGTGTATCGATATCTCCNGTCCANAGTATTCTTGCAGAAGGAGTATTTATTTCTACCATAACCGCTCCCGGCATATGTCCTGCTAAATGGAATTTACAATCCCATTCCCCTATCTTGAATGATTCGCCAATTTTATGTATTTCCCATGAGTCTAGGGCTAAGTCCAAATCCCTTTTATCCCAAGAAAGAGGATATTTTTCTATCGAAGAAACTTTGTAAGTATCTCTCCACATTATTGCTGAAACTTTTGCTGTCAAAGCTGTTCCATGTAATTTAGTTCCGTGTGCTCCAACAAGCCAAGGCGCCATTCCAATATGGTCTATATGGCTATGAGTAATTATGGCATCGGATACCGGAGGGCTTTCTGATGGGTATCTTGGTGGCCTGGTTGGCGCCATACCATAATCAATTAATAGTCTTGTACCAGTATTATCTTCTATTATACAGCCTACATTTCCTACTTCTTCCGCTCCTCCCAAGAAATAAAATCGAATACCTGATTTAACTTTTTCATTAGGATAGTCGGATG
>PATZ01000053.1 GCA_002712575.1 Methanobacteriota archaeon | reverse complement strand
TTGCGGAGAGCAATTTCGCAATGCGTTGCGGAAGCGGCCGCCGCGCCCGCCGCCCCCGCCGCCGCCGCGACCGCGACCGCCGCCGCCGCCGCCGCCTCCACGCCGCCGCATCCTGCCCGATTCGGTGCGGCCGTGGGCATCGGCGCCCCGGCCGCCGCCTCCGCCGCCGCCACGCAACACGGACTCGGAAGTGCAGCTGTTCACCAGCAGGTCGGCGGCTTCCGGCTACCACGGCGTGCAAAAATGCGGCAACGGCTACACGGCGGTGTACGGGCGTACCAATCACTACATTGGTCATTTCCCGACGGCCAAAGAGGCGGCGATCGCGTACGCAAAGTATGTTCGCACCCCGCCGACACCGGCGCATGCCGTGGCCCTGGCCTCGGCGCGCGCAACGGCGCGCGCAACGGCGCGCGCAACGGCGCCGCCCCCGGCGGCGCCCCCGGTGGCGCGCTCGGCGTACTTCAGTGCGTCGACGGACACCGCACCGGCGTTGCCGCCCATCGGGTCGTCGCACCACGGCAAGCGACTTGCCGACCCGGAGGACAGGGAGGCAAAGCGTCCGCGTGCAGAGGAAAACGAAAAGGGTAGGGGAGGCGTGGGGCGAGACTGTGTGTAAGATAATGCGCAGCATTCGATAAAAATAGTGACGGCGAACGCGCCTCCGCCGACGATGTCGATTCGACCGTCAAAGCCGACCGCGGGCGTTGTGGCGCCGCCGCCACCGCAGCTGCTGGGGCTAACGATACCAAACCTGGCGCGTCTCGCTGCGGAGAATGAGGCGACCGGGACGGAGACAGAGACCAACAACAAGCGCGACCTCGATGCGGCTTCCGACGGGTCGAGAGAAGAATGGCAGGAAGGACGCGAAGGCGACCCTGGCGCGCACTTTGGCACCGACCGAATGCGCAGGCTGATGGAAGAACGCCCTTCCAGGAAACGCGACGTCGACACGGCCTCTGACGGGTCGAGAGAAGAATGGCAGGAAGGACGCGAAGGCGACCCTGGCGCGCCCTTCGGCACCGACCGAATGCGCGCGATCGCGCAACAAGGCGACGGCGCGCCCGGGCCGTCCGGGCCGTCCGGGCCGCCCGGGACGCCCGGGCCGCCTGGGACGCCCGAGACGCCCGGGGCGCCCGTCGCGGTGGGTCCGAGCAACGGCGCCATGGACGTTGACATGGACGACGGCAACGGCGACGGCAACGGCGACGGCGCCGGCGCGCCCGGGACGCCCGGGACGCCCGTCGCGGCGGGTCCGAGCGACGGCGCCATGGACGTTGACATGGACGACGACATGGACGACGGCGAGGGCGAGGGCGAGGACGACGATGCGGCTGCGTCGGACACCGCCACGACCGACTCGGATCAGAAGCGCGGCTCCACGCCGATGCCGTACAACGTCGAAACGAACGACCTCAAGTGTGGCTACAAAAGCACAGGGGAACTCTGGAAAGCCATCCAGACCAAGCATGGACTGTATGAAAAGAAGAGCAACGATCTTTTGAAGCTCCTCTTGAAGACGATGAAGGAGCTCGATTTGGCAGGAAACCTGACGGCGGAGGGGTTGTCAGAGATTTCGGAGTTCCTGGCGCAACGCGCTCAAAACGCCAAAGCCGCAAGGGTTGACGCCGCCGGCAACTTTGTACCCGCCGTCCCCGCAATGCGAAATGAGCAGCTCGATTTCGAGGGGTACAACGTGTTGTCGTATGTAAGCGAGCAGTGGCTCACGGCCGCTTCCAAGGACGGAGACACACAGGAGCTCATTCTGAGCATGCTCATTATGAAAATGGATGCAGCACTGCCGAGCTTTCCGGCGGAATTGGACACGAAGACGGGGGGCTACAAGGCCCTTCGGCGCCCAGCCGGCTTTACCACGCCGTGGAGCAACATCACCAAGGCGCTGCAGGCGCTTCAGGCAATGCACGAGGAGCTGGAGGAGCTTGCGCACTGTGCCTTCGAGGTGCGCAGCCGCATTGCAACGTTTCTGCAGCAAGCGGTGCGGAAGTTTGCGGACAAGCCCGAGTTTTCAAAAGTGGAAAAGGCGGGGTTCAAGAAGTTGATGGACAATGCCAAGCTGTGGCTCGGCGACGACCCAAAGATGCTCGACGTAGCGCTCGGGGTGGAGGCAGCGCTCAACGTCGACCAGAAAGAGCAGGAGGAGAACAAGAGGGCACTCCTCGACCTTCTCCAGAAGGTTCGGGAGAAGGAAGCGCGCAACCCGCGCGACCTTTTTGAATGGGAAAGGAAAGAGCTCGCGCCGTTCTTGCACGCGGAGGTCAAGTACTGGCAGCTCATTGCGATGCTGAAGAAGCTGCCTGGGGGGATGCGCAGCCTTGACGGTGCCGCCAAGGAGACGCTGCTTCACTTCTTTGGTCTGGATGACAAGTCGGACATTGGCATGGGCGCGGAGTACTTGAAGCTTGTGGAGCGCGACGAGCTGGCGGACTTGGAAGAAAAGCTTTCGGAAAAGGAGCTCCGGAGACTCCGAGATCGACTGGAACTTGCGAAGCTGGAGGAGCTGTTGGACGAAGGCGACGACGAGGGCTCCGCCAAGTTGCCGTTTCCCGAACTCTTGCGCCGAGTGCAAGCAAGGGAGAAGAAGAGCAGGGCCAAGGCGAAACTGAAAGAGGAGGTCGAATCGGAGGACAAGTCCGCGGTGCGCATTCTCGCCGCACTCAAGGAAGCCAAACGCCAAGACGTGAACGACCCCGAGCTCATCGCAAAAGCGGAAGAGATGACCGCCGGTCAGGAGCTGGTAGACGCCGCGAACGATGCGCGAAAACGACTGAACCGGCGTGTGAACGCGGAGGTGGCGAAGGACAAGAAGAATCTGGCAGAGCTCGCAAAGGTGATCGAAAGCCTGCGCGAGGCCAAGGCAGCGGTGGTCGAGCAGGAGCGCGCAAAGGCCGCCGCCGCCGCCGCGTCCACCGTCATCATCGTTGCGGACGCGCCGCCGATCATGACGGGGCGAGCAAACGCGGACGACGACGAGGACCTTGCCAAGGCCGCAGAAGTTCTTGCAGACGGTGCTACTCGCGAGCTGCAGGAACTTCTGGACAGCACTACGAAAGTGAACGACCGACAGTTGCGGAAGTTTGAAGCCTGGGGCGTCTCGCAAGAGATGCTGGCGCTTGCGCTCGCCAGCAACGCCGCGATCAGAACTGGACGTGGGGACGAGATTCGAGCGTGGAAGTATTTTTACCAGGCAGCCCAGATGTCGAAGGACCTCCCCGCATACGGCGTCTTCGCGGAGGTGGAGAACATCGTGGAGACCGAGACGGACAACCCGGCGTTTGAGCAATGGAAAGGCCACGCGCTGGACGCTATGGAGACGGAGGCGGCGGAAGAGGCGGCGGCGGAAGAGGCGGCGGCGACGGAGGCGACGGAGGCGACGGAGGCGGCAGCAGAGGATGACCCATGCGCTCGTCTTAAGTTTGAGGATGCTCCCGCCTGGTTCAAAACCCATTGCAACCTCTTCGCCAAGCACCAAACCGACGAGCTGATCGACACGTTCTATGCGGAGCGCAACGGGGACCTTGCGGTTCTGCAAAAGCACGTCACAGACGCGTGCCGTGCCTACGACAACTTTTACACCAATACGGTCAGCGTCCAGGTGGCGCTGGATCGAGCGCGTGCGCGGCGACCGCTCACCGAAAACCAGGACTTTCTGGATTGGCGCGTCGAGAGCGCCCCCAACACTCTGCAACTCCTGGAAGACCAAAAAGATGTCCTGGTCGACCAGAAGAAGAAGCTCAGCAACTTCATCAACAGCGAAAGCACCAGGCAGGCCGGTCTTGCGACTCCGATGGATCAGCGGGCGCTGCCAAATCTGATCAACGCGCACCGTTTGGCGCAGCACCGCATCAGCAAAGACGCCGTCGAGAAAAAGATCAAGGACCTGGACCTATGCATCAAGGAGGCAACGCCGAAGAAGGAGGACAACGATGTTTTGCAGGCTACGATTGATGAACAAGCCAAGCTTATCGAGGACCTGATGGACAAGCTCGCCAGGGCCAACTCCGAGGAGGAGAAACAGCAACTCCTAAACGCGCTTCGAGCTGCACAGGCAAACGCGGCCGATTGGAGGAACGCCTTCAACCGCAACAAGACACTGTTCAATCGGCAAGACGAGTTTGCCAAGTACGAGAAGGCGCGCAAGACCATGCAACAAAAGCTCGGCGACACCACCGTTCGGCTCGCCGCCGTCTTCAACGTCTTTGATGAGAAGCGGCAGACCGCACAAAATGCGTACGACAGCGGCAAGGTTGCCGCTGGCATGATCGATCCCATGCCACCTACCCGGCTCACGGCCAGCAGCAAGCCGGAAGACGACCCCAAGTTTCTTTGCGACGTCCCGGTGACAAACGACCAGCTGCAGGCCTTCTTCATCGACTCCGACATCCCGAGGAAACGCAAACAAAAGTGGGAGCGATTGCTCGAGGAGGGCGCGGCGGCCGTCATCAACGATGAAAAAGTCAACATTGCGGAGCCCGCGGTCTTTGTACGCGAGAACGCCAAGGCGTTTTTGCGCGAGCACCTGAGCAGCCTGCACGCGTTCGACGTCGAGGCCAACTTTCCGTACTCGAAGCTCTCGACGTGCCTCGGCGACCTCGAGGACGACTATTTCGAGGTCGACGCCGACCGTTTGGAAACCTCCGTAAATCTGCTCCTCCCGTTTTTCGAGAGCATGCTCCGCTACCGCTGCACCATGGTCGCGACCAAGCTGCTGCTGCTGAACGACGAAGAGAAGCAGCGCCGGGCGGCAAACAAAATGGGGTCCAATCTGACGGACGCCAAGCCGGAGCACCGCCGCCAAGCCCAAACCGAACTCGAACAGGCGCGCGATTTCATCCCGCCGTCGTTCTGCATCGACGCGCGGCGGATGCTGGCGCTTGACGCGGGCCGCATGCCCGACCCCCTGGTCCCGTCGCAGCCGCTCTTCCTGCCGCTGCGCATCTCGGCGCCGCCGCGCGTCGGCAAGTCGGCGACGGCGCTCATGACGGTCACACTGGCGAAGCGTCTCGGCATGATGACGCTGTACTCCGTCTCGCCCAACAAGCGCGTGCCCGCGGCCGAGCTCATCACCAAGATGGAAAATCTGAAATGGCTTGCTAGAACCAACAGGGCCAGCGGAACACGCGGCGCCGCCGCCGGCGGCACCGGCGGCGGGCTCGAGGACCGACTGCTGAAATACCGCGCGGACCAGATCTTTGGGGGCGACCCCAAGAACGTTTCTGGACGTACCGGCGTGTGGACGCGCGCGGGCGAAGCGCCGAACCTCGAGAGGATCCGCCAGCACGACATGATCATCTACTCCAGCGACGTCCCCGCCGACCTGCAGCGCGCGGGGGCCGTGCTGGGCGCGCTCAAGCTGTCCTCCACGATTGTGTTCCACATCCGCGACGAAGCACAAAGCCTTGCCAAGAACGAGTTCGAAAGCATGGCCAAGGCGGCGACCCCCGACGTGTTTGCGCCGCCGCCGCTCGAGCTGGCCTACCTGCGCCACTACTACGGCAACCTGTTCGGTCTCAACTGCTTGGTGACCGCAACGCTCTTTCCGACGCTGACCGAAGACGGCCTGTGGGGCTTCTTGGGCTCGGCGCCGCAAAACCAGCGCATTGGCCTCGATCCCGCTGCCGAGCCGACAAAGATCCAAGCGCGCTTCGGCACGCAGTTCTTGCCGCGGCTCGTCCCCGCGCTGCGGCCCGTGGTGCCAAACTCCTACATGGGGGTCGACTACATCGTGTCGTGGTCGGATGAGCACCTCCAAGCCGACGTGGGCTCCTACGCAGCCGCCAATCCAGGAAACAAGTACCCGCTGAAGCCCCCACTCAAGACCCGGCCCAGCGTCGATCAGGATCCGCGAGAATTCGATCGTTACAACATCGTGAAGCACTTTGAAGCCTGGTTTCAAGCGTCGGCGACCAATCGGTGGCAAACGCTGGAAGACGACGAGCACAAGCGGATTGCGCCCGTGTACATCGGCGCGCTCAACCGCATGCAAGTCGGCGTTGGCCTCGCCAGCTGGGTGCGTGCCTTTGGAAGGCTTCTCTACGCGCGGTACAAGAACGCAAAGGGCGTCACAAACGCACCGAAAGAGGAGCTTGCCAAACAGTTTGGTGTCATTTTTGTCGTGTTCACGTCCGTGATGGGCATCGACCTGAAGGACGGCACGAAAACAATCACTGCGATCAAAAACGCCGGAATCAAAGTCGCAGACGCCACAACCTCCGAGGCGGGATTGGAAACGCTGACGCGCGCGGCGGACTCGCAGACGGAGCCTCGCGAGGACGCAGCGCTCTGCTTTGTTTTCAACCCGGGGGACAGGGAGAACCGCGAGAGTAAAGCGGTCGCAGATTTCGAGCCCTTCTTCAACGTCTACAAGGCGGAGAGCATGGGCGACGCGGTGAACTTTGCCATGGGCGATGCGACCTCGGAGGCGACGCGCTACGGCATCCACCGCTTTGCAATTCTTGGGTACGAAAAGCTGGCCGCGGGCCTCACCGTCCAGGTGAAGACCAAAAAGACCTACAAGCGCGGGCGGGGTCAAATCGCAGACGAGATCTGGTGGCTCCCGAGCCACATGGCGATGGCAGCGTCCCAAGAGACGAGCATCGACGCCATTCTGCAAATGGTAGGTCGGTGCTTTGTGGATCTGAAGACAGTCGAGAGGCTGCCGCGAAGCGACTGGAAGATTCACTTGCTGACGTCGGCATCGAACAGGGAGCGGATGGAGAAATACCAAGAGCTCGAAAGGATGTTTTCGACGGTCGGAGGCGAGGACTACCAAAACCGCCTGTTCGACGTTCTCAAGACAACCTTTTTGAGCTGGCAGAAGGAACAGAGGGTGAATTTTGACGCGCTCGGCATCCTCGGCGTGCGCAACACTCGCTTCTCGACGCTGCTCGGGATCTCAAAGGACACAAAGCTCTCCAACCAGATCGGCGCTGCGTCGGCTCCGCCTCCGCCTTGGGTGTCGGCGGCGGCCGGCCCGTCGTCGCAGCCGGCGCCCGAGCCCGCGCCCAGGGGGAAGGGGAAAGGGAAGGCAAAGGCGTCGGCGTTGGCGTCGGCGTCGGCGCCGGTATCGACAAGGAAGTCGCAACGCACAAAGGACAGCGTCGACTCGCTCAACTTCCGTGCGCTTTTCGTCTCGCGGCGCTAGACTTGATAATTTACAATTCATCTGCTACTAGTAAGGTTTTGTACACGCACATGGACGCGTTTTTGGCGCGCAAGGCGCAGCAGCGCAGCCTCGAGCGCGGGACGTGGTACCAGCAGGCGCCGAGTCTCATCCGGAAGCGGTCGGTGTTTGCCGAGACCAAGGCGAAGGACAAGAAAAAGTCGGACAGCAGCAGCAGCTCGTCGGGCTCGGAGACAGACGGCGGAAGCAAGAAGGACAAGTCGAAGAAGAAGAAGAAGAAGGGGCGGTGCTGGAGCGGCTACGAGCCCACGCCGGGCAAGGAGCCGTACTCGGATGGCAGCTGCCGCAAGAAGAAGTGAATGTGATTTTGTAATGCATTTTTTGTAATTCAGCGTCTTTCTTCTGCGGCCGCCCTCTACCCCGTCTCCCTCACCCCTCACCCGCCCTCCGGGTACGGTCTCTTGTCCCTCGCTGCGCGTCTGGCCGCGCGCGCGACAGCCGTCTACTGCCCACGCTGAAGCTCGTTGAGCTGCGTCATCGTGTCGCGGATCTTCTTCGTCGGGTCGATGCGCCCGCTCATGAGCCCCGTGAGCAGGTTGGTCTCCCACTCCACGAGGGCGCCGAAGACGACGAGGCGCGTGGTCTGCACCGACTTGCCAAGCGCGGCGTGCGAACCGAGCATGCGCCGAAGCACCTTCGCGGAGGCGTCGAGATTGCCAAGCAACCCGTAGTCACCGTCGGTGGCCGCCTCGAAGTCCGCCGTATTGACCCCGTCCGGCACCTTGCCCCTGGCAAACTCGCAGTTGGTGGCACAGTCGGGAATCATGATCTTGGCGCCGAAGACCGACTCCGCGTGCCCAAGCTCGGCGGCCCGGTCCATGACCGCCGTCATGAAGTTGCGGTCTTCGGTCCCGAGCCGTTGCATGCCCTCTTCAAGCTCCTTGACCGACCCGCCGCCGCGCTCCGACGTTGCCCCCGACGCACCGGGCGCGGGCCCAACGGCGCGCTGGCGCGCGGGCGCGGGCGCCGGCGCNGGCGCGGGNGTGTACACNCCCGCCGACATCGAATTGTACCGCGGCGCCTCCTCGTAGTCCATCGAAGACGCGCCCAGGCTGCGNTACGCCGGCGCATACTCCCGCGGCNCCGGCGGCGGCACGGGCTGNGGCGGCGGCTGCNNCGGCCNGNGGNCGATNNNGCCCNGCTTGTGCATCTTCTNCAGGAGTTTGGCCGTCTCCTNCTTCATCAGACCGAGNTCGTACGTGGGCCGTTCCGCAGTATCGTAGTCCTCCTCGGCGTGAGGGTTCACCTGCGCAATCGACTGCAGCGAAACACCGCCGCGCATGAGGCTCAACAGCTGCGNCATCCACTCGGGGTCGCCGTTCAGGTCNTTNTNGTCCACGCCGAGCGCCGACGCGAGCACCGGTTGCAGGTGGATGACGTGGAGGTCGAGGCCGCTCTCGGCAAGGTCGCACGCCCGGATCGCCGTGGCGAACTCTTGCATTTCGGGCGGCAGCATCGTCATCGCCTGGGCGAACACCTTCTTCGACGGGATGGCACCGATCTGGATGGCCAGCTGCATGCACTGCGCGTCTGCAAGCAGAAATACNGTTTTGACGTNNNTGGTCGCACCGTCGGCCGTGCCGATGACGACGACGACCGGCGGGTTNGAATACTNNGACTCGGCGACAACCTTCAGCTGGGGCCGCGTCCCGGCGCCCCCGTTCGACTCGGTGGGCAGGACGAACAGCTGGCGCGTGTANTNGCCNNCCACCGGGATGGGCTTCGACCCNGTGCCGAAGGACAGCTTGCCTGCAAAGCCCGNGTCGACGTAGGGCATGCCCATGAGCGNCTCGTAGAAGGCGTTGCCCGGCAGCTTGACCTTGACCTCGACGGAGCAGCCGACAATGTCGATNTCNGANTTCTGCATCTGCAGGCCGGCGTTCCCCGCCCGGTACACGGCAATCTTGTGGAGCAGCGGGTCGAGCGGCTCGTGCTTCACAAAGAGATCCGCGTTGTGGTCGCCGATGCCCGCCATGAANGCNCGCAGCATGAAGTGGTCGATGGACGCGTAGCACGCCTTCAGGTGCGTCGCGTAGTTCTTGAGCAGAGACAGGCGCTGCAGCACGTTGCCCATCACGCCCNTCCGACCGACAAGACCGNTGAGCTGCGTTTGGTGGAACTNNTCGAGCGCCGCCCCGCGCACGTCCCCGATGTAAGGAAGCGCGTAGCGGTTGCCGCCGTTGCCGCCGTCCATCGCCACGTCGCCGCCACCCTCCGCCGGCNNGACCTCGTGACGCGCCGGTCCCCANGGCATCGANATNGNCCANGTGCGCGTGGCGGCGGCGCGGAAGGGCGGCCACTGCGCAAGGTACTTCACGATCATNTCGGNCATGGCACCCAGATTCGCGAGCGACAACTCAATGTCNGCGACCGAGGCGTTGCGGCGCGGGAAATAGTCGCTGCCCGTGGGAAGCGCGACCATCTGCGACAGCTCGGTGTGCGTGGTTTGCCGCGTGACGCCNAANANATTGCACACCGCNCCGATCTCAAANNNCTGNGGCGCNGGCGGCGTCAGCGCCTCNTCCGAGTACGGCGAGCGGCGAGAGGCGTCGGGCTCGATGACGACCGTCTGCGCAAACTCCATCCCGACAACGTTCGGCGTGCTCGCGTTCGGCGAGCGGAACTCGATCTTGAGNCGGAGGTCGAAGGTNACTCCGTNGCCTTGGCGCTCGTAGAACTGNTTCTTNACTGCGCCGGTNNNCATGTCCTCCTCGACGCGCACCGTGCTGTCGCGAATNGTCTTCTGCGTTCTTTTGATGTTGCCGATCTGGAACGACACGACGGCCACGCAATCCTTCGGGAAGANNTGCAAACCACTCGGATAANACAATCCGGGCTGTGCGTAGCTGGTNGTCTCGGGGAGATTCTCCAGCTCNTTGAAGANCGTCGCGNTGANNTAGCCNNNNACCGCCGTATTCCGNTAGGNATACTCNGACAGGTCCTCGTAGNNNCCTTTNGNCATGTAGCTCGNNGCGACGTTTGCGTTGCGCANCANGCNCATGTATAGGCGCACGCTCTCTTCGAGGACTTGGGGGTTTTCGTGCTGGCGCGCCTGTGCGAGAGGCAGGTCGCGGTCGCGCGTCGACATGGTGCGCTCCGTCGGCTCGACAATTTCTGTGGCACGTCGCCGTGCCACTCGTGTGCTGCTACGGCGCCTCAAGGCAGCCTTCACTCTAAGATAGTACTTTTTTCATATCTCGCCGCGCGACGGCGCCTCAAAGCTGGCTTTACATCTCGTCCTTGTCGGCGTCGCCGGCGAGCGCCAGCTCCATGTTGGCGCAGATGAGGCACGATGACGAGCAGAGCACGCGCATACTGGCCGCGTTCTTCGTACATTCGCCGGCTGCGGCCCAGGCAGAGCACGACTCGTGCTTGTCTTTACAAATCGAACGGCAGACCCCGCACGTCTTCGGGCACTCGCGGAGCACGGCGCCCGGGTTGGCAGCGCATTGCTCTTCGCCCCAGATCGCGCACTGCGTCGAATTCTTGTCGGTACACGTCTCGAGCTCGCAGCTGTTGGCGCACGCCTTCAGAACCGCCCCGGGATTCTGATGGCACCCGCCATCCTTGGCCCAATTCGGGCAGCTGTCGTCGAGGTCCACGGGTGCGTGCTCACAAATGCCGCAGGCGACGGCACACTGAGTGCTCATGTACTCCGGGTTTTGCTCGCACGCGCCCGACTCGCGCCACCCTCGGCAGTCAGGATGCTGATCCCTGCACTCCGGGGTGCAGATGCCGCACGACGTCGGGCACGCCGAAAGCATGTGATCGCTGTTCTTCTCGCATTCGCCCGCCTTCGCCCACTCGACGCAGTCGGGAACCGTGTCCTTGCACTGGAGCTCGCATGTGCGGCAGCTGTGCGCGCACAGCGTCTTCAAGCTCTCCTTGTTCTCTTTTTCGCACTCGCCGTTGGCGGCCCACGCGGCGCAGCTAGGATTGCGATCGAGGCAGTAGCCGAGGGCGAGCGCGACGAGCCACATTTGTGTGTATGTGTGTGTGTGTGTGCTAGAGAGAACTACAAACTTATGCAACGGGTCGCTGCACACACGTTTAGCGGACGGGCGCCGGCTCGACGAGAAACCACCCGACTCCGACGTCCGTCGTGTACGTCACGTCGCCGACGGGGTTGAACGGCCAGCGGTTGATTTCCAGGCCGTGCGCCTCAAGGTGCTTCCGGAAGCCACCCGCAAACTGCAGGATCAATTGCTCCTTGACGTCCATCGGAGCCTCCTGCTGCTCCTCCATCGGCTGCGTGGGCGCGAGCATCTCTTGAACGTGGGCCGCGCCCTCGTCGTCCGACGTCACCAGGGAATAGATGGCGGCGCCGTCGTGCGGACGCGCCTCGGACGCCTTGTCAATCAGCATCCTCGGCTGATTCTCGGGTTTGAACACGCTGTCAAAGTTGTCCGTGGCGACTGTGGCAAGCTCCTCGCGCACGTACATCCGAAAGTGCTCCGCGAGGGCTTCGATGGCCTTTTCGCGTGCCCCGGGCCGCGCGATGCCGGTTACACGCACGCTCAGAATCCAGTCGTGCTCGTTGGCATTGATTTTGTCTACAAACGTCTCGCCGCCGCGCACGCCCACTGCAGGCTTGGTTTTCAGGCAGACGCCGACCCAGAACGGGCCAGCGTGGTACGCGAGCGGCGCAAATCCGTCAAAGACGGAAAGTGGCAACTGCGCCTCGGTCGGCGCCGCCGCCGCCGCCTCCGCCGCCGCGTCGGCCATCGTCCGCCCTCTGCACTAAAGAAGTGCGGACATAATATTATGACAGCGTTCTACTCTCTCTCTTGCTACGCGTCCGCGCCGTCGCTGCCGTGTTTGCGGCGTTCTCAATCTTTGGCGCTACAATGGTCTTCGGAGGCGGCGTCACAGAAGGGGGTGGCGGCCACTTGACCAGCTGAAGCGTGGTCTGCTTGTAGTTGCAGATTGGCGGGCCGGGCCACTCCGGGTCCAGCGCTGCCTCCTCGACGCTGCGGCTGACGCTGCAAGACGTGGCGCGCATGGCCGTGCGAGGACTGCCACCATGTGCGGCAAGAGCTGGCTCTATTTTAGCGAGGACAAAACGAGCACGCTGTCTGACACGCTCACTGCAAACATTGCTGCAACCGAGAGCGTAAGCCCGCTGCAAATCGCATGCGCGGGTGCAGCGTCGACCACTCCGGCAACGCCTTGAAGTGACAATGCTCGACGATGCGCTTGTCCCCGGTCCGCCGTGGGACCTCCTGTGTCTCCACAAGGAAGAAGACGTACGACCTCTCGCCCGTGCGCTTGCAGCTATAGAAGATTTGGTCTGTGGACGCGAGGCGGCACGCCGAAAGATCCAGCCCGCCCTCCTCGAAAACCTCCCGTACCGCGGCTTGCCACAGCGTCTCGCCCGAGTCTTTTTTGCCGCCGAGGTCTCCAAGCGCAGGCGGACCGTTTGGTATGGTCTGGCGAGCGAGCCAAAACCCACCGTCTTGCAGCAACACAAACCCCCCCGCGAGAACATTTTCGTCGAGGCCCGCGAGAATCGCGCGGTGAACCGCGTCGGCGTCCGCGGCGTCGACGCCAGCCAGCACGGCCGGGTCCATGAGCGGCCCGAGGCCACCTGGCTTCGCCGTCGCCGTCGCCGTCGCCGTCGCCCTCGCTTTGCCATTGCGCGCCGCGGCGGACGACCCCTCGTCGAGCTGCAGCGTCGGCCACGGTCCTTCGAAGAAGAGCTCCTTTTCGACGAGCTTGATGTCGTAGCCCTTCTTCTTCAGGATGTCGCGCTCGATCCGCTTCATGTCCAACCGCGTTCCGTCGTCCCGCTCGAGCAAAAACAACCCATCAAACTGCAGGCTCTCGACGACAAAACCCTGCGCGGCCACGCCGTCGCGGACCACAGACAAGATCTCGTTTTCCTGGTGTTGCGCGAGCACCGCAAAGATGCTGCGATCGGCCGCCGCCGCATCCTTCTTCCCCTCTTTCGCGTGGCGTTCGCGCTCGCGCTGAACGTGTCCCTTGAAGAGATCGTGGTTGAACACCGAGGTGCGGAGGTCGGCCAGCTCGCGCGCAAGGCGTGCAATCCACGGGCTCTGGACGTCCGCCGGCATCCGCCGCTTCTCAAGCCAGTGTGCGTACTCGCCGCCAAAGATCAGGGAGATGACCAACGTTTTGACCGTGTCCTTGACGTCCTCGGTGATCCCATGAACCTCCGCCACGTGCGCAATAAACCCCGGCCGGTCGTCGACCCACTGCTGCAGCATCGGCATCTGGTGGACGCCGTTGCGAATCCGCTTGGCGAGCTGGAGCAAGATCGTGGGCTGAGCGTTCTGCATGTCGAAGTCACGGCAAAACCGCCCGCACAAGAATGGCCGGAGCAGCCGCGGCGCGCCTTGCAAACACAGCACACGGACTTCGGATTTGTAAAAATCCTCAAAGCGCCGTTCGTTGGTCGTGTTGAGCCGTCCATAGCCGCGCTTTTGCTCATACTTGACCGGAAGCTTGTGGCACATGTGGCCGCCCGGCCCCTCCATTTCAAACTGGCCGTCAAACTCGCACGCCTCCTCGAGCTGCTTCAGAAACTGGACAAACGACTGCGCGCGAAGCTGCGTCCGGCCCGTCACGGTTTCCAGGAGGATTTGCAGCTGGCGCAGCGCTTCCTGGAGGCCTTCCAAATCAATGTACTCGTCGATGGTGTTGGACAGCGCGAGAGGGGCGGGCGCCGCCACCGGGGCCGGGGGCGGCGGCGGCGGCGGCGGCGGCGGCGGCGGTCGCGTCCGCACCGGGCTCGCCGACGCAGCCATCTTTGGAAACTTGTGCGGAAAGAGGTGGGCGTGGGTGTCGCGAACGCGCTTCTCGGCGCTGCTCATCTTCCCACCCCACGAAGATTTGAGCACCCCGGGCTTGTCTTGGACGAGCGCTTCGTCGTAGAGCGCTTTCAGCGCATCCGCGTCGTTGGCGCCGGAACTCGGCGCGACGCGCACGCGCAACAATTTGTCGTCGAGCGCGGCGACGCTCGGCAGCGTAGAGACCCGTTTTGACTGGAGGTACGTCGCAAGAATCGCCAGCACATGCAGAAACTCGATGCGCGCCGCCGTGCTCAGGCCGCCGTGGAGATCCAGGCGCAGCGGTGTGTTCATCGCGTCACCGACCCGGTGCGTGCACCGCATCTCAATCGCAAATCCGTGTGTGCAGACATTTTGCACGCTCGCAGCGTCGTCCTTGCATTGGGGGCAGCGCTTGCCGCGAGCGTAGACGCTGCCGCACAGCGACAGCGTGACCGTCGTCCGCGCCGCGTCGAATCGCGGCATGGCGTGGGCGGGGCACAGGCAGCGACACGAGCTCGAATGCAGCGGAAGGTGCACGTGCAGCAACCGGTCGCTGCGGACGTAGGCGCGATCCAGCGCCAGCGGCCGCGTCGCGTCGCCCGGCGCCGCGGCGGAGAGGAGCACCGGGAGACGCAAGTGCTCCTGCAGCATCTTTGCGAGGCGCGAGTTGACCGCGTCCGGCACGGAATTCGGCGCCGTTGGCATGCGGTAGAGCGGCGCGTACACCGTCTCGGTGCTCATCACGGCGGTTCGATGCTCCAGATCCCGCACCACATCGGAGCGCATCGGTCGCGCCACCAGTTTTGTCGTTGCCTTGGCACCGTCGCGTTCGAAAAACACCAGATGAACGGCGTTGGCGTCGGCCACGGACAAGTGCAAAACGGGACTGGCGCCTGCTTCCGCGCCGCAAAACTTGACAACCACCGTGGGCGGCCCGAACGCGCGGCTCTGCACGTCGGGGTTGCAGAGCATGTCGGTGCCCTCCACGGCAATCCACATCTTGCGCTCGTCCTCCGAAAGCGCGTCCGCTTCTGCAGAGGTGAGCAAGCACGCCTGACGCCGAATCATCGAGACGTGCGGTGGGGTTTTCGCGTCGTCGTCGAAGAGGCTGGCGCTGAGCTCGAAGCGCGCGGCCGCCGTCCCGCCTCCCTTTAGCAGCCGCGCGGCAAAGCACATTTCGGAAGTCGCGTCCAGAAATCGCGGAAACTCCGGAAGCTCCGAAGCGGCCTTGATGATGGTCCGCGCCCACAACAGCGACTGCGGCTCGTGGAGTTTCTTTGTGCTCAGACTTGCGTCGAGCTCCGACAGCGGGTACGCAAGGTAGTCGCGCGCCACGACGGCGTGCATCGCAAAGTGCTTTCTGCCGCTGGCGCGCGCGGCGCTACGGTAGCGGAGCGTCGCGCTCCGTTCGGTACGGCACCTCAAAGCTACTTTTAACCTATTTTTAACGGAAGATCAGCCTGTCTTCGGCAACTCCGACGCTTAAACCGACGAGGTTGTCGTCGTCGCGCACGGCGTGGTCGAGCTGCTCGCCCTGAACGTCTGCCAGCCACGCGCGCACGCCAATGCGCTCGTGCCACGCGTCGCGGTCGAGCGCGGGCATGTCACGCACGTACAGCGGAATGGCGTCGCCCAGAAATACGCTGGCGGTGATCGTAAACCACGGCTTTGTCGTTGCGCGGCGGGGGCGGGTGCCGCCAAACATGACGCCGCCCGCGCGCTGCGCGTACGCCTCGGACACCGCTGTGTAGAGAAGAGGCTGGACGTCGTCCGTGCCGTCTGTGCGGCCGTTCCAACCGATGAGCCGCATCTGCACGTCGTTGCGCACAAACGTACCGAGCGCCGTCCCTGCCAAATCGCGGCCCGCAAACGTCGGCGACGCGAGGATCCCGTCCAGCGTTGCCATGAGGGCGCGGTAGCCCTCCTCGGCGTCCCGGGGCAGGGAGACCCGGCCGAGCGCGGGCGCAGTCGCGCTGTAGGTCGAGTAGCAGTCGGTCACAACCAAAACACAAGGACGCCCCGTGTTCATGGACACGGCGCGGCCATCGGGGATGGCATACGACTCGAGGGTGTCGGCAGTCGCCACCACCGCTGCAAACTCAGACTTTGGGTTGATGACGATTTTGGGCATGGCGACCACCTCGGCGACCGACGTTTCAAACATTTTCCGAACCTGCCCCTCCATCATCGGAGTGGTCTCCGGCGCCTTTAGCAGCACGACGGTCACGCGGTTGCCGTTTCCGTTGGCGACGTTGACCATCGGGCGCGCAATCTTTTCCAGAGCGTCGACTGTGCGCATTGTGCCGTCTCCCGGCCCCAAGATGATGCGCGTAGCGGCGGGCGTTCCGTCCCGCTGCGGGCACGACGTCGGCGCGGTCGCCGGCGGCGGCGCGCGCTTTGGCTTTGCAGGCGTGAGGGGAGGCGGCAGCTGCGCGTTGGCGCCGCCGGCGTCCCCCTCGCCGACCAGGAGCGAATAGACCCCGCTCGTGATGCTCTGCATCTCTCGTTTAGTATTCGCGCTACAGTCTGTGCATATTTGAACGCCGGTGCGTTCTTTGTTCCCTCTCTCTCTCGCGCTCTCTCTCTCTCTCTCTCTTTCTCTCTCTTTCCCACGTTCCCATGGAACGCTGCTTGTCGCTCGCTAGCGCTCGTAGCGCACGAGCCGCGCGAGAAGCGCCTGCGCGCACGTTGCACCCGCCGAAACCTTGACTGCGTCGTTGTGGTTCCCCGCCTGCATCATTTTCACCGAAAGACGCTGCAACGCCTCAATGGATGCCATCGCACGGGCGTTTTCCGCAGCGTGCGACACCCGAGCCGCGCGCGCGGGCGCCTCCTCGACCGCGGGCGCGACCGCGGGCGCCGCCTCGGCCGCGGGCGCCGCCTCGGCCGCGGGCGCCTCCTCGACCGCGGGCGCGGCCGCGGGCGCCGCCTCGGCCGCGG
>PATZ01000052.1 GCA_002712575.1 Methanobacteriota archaeon | reverse complement strand
TCATCAGCATAGTCGCCATCAACTTTCTGCATAGACCATGTATGAGTAGCATCGTTCATTGCAAATACACCTGCCCACTCGAAGGCTTCAGATCCATGGCCGTGATCATGATGATGATGAGCATGCCCTCCTAGCATCTTTAGAGCAACCATGTTGAAGGATTCATCATGTTTCCACTCGAACTCTAGAACGTGCTCTCCCTCCTCCATGTGGAATACGTGGATATTTGTATCAGCTGGACATTCTTCCGGGTCGGAAATAGTCTTCTCAACAGCTGCATGTTCATGGCCTTCGTGATCATCATGGTCATCATGATCACCAGTTTCATTGTGGTCATCATGATCACCAGTTTCATTGTGGTCATCATGATCACCAGTTTCATTGTGATCATCATGATGTTCTTCCGGCATCATACCAAGTGTAGTCGCTTCGAACGGCCCCTCATTCATTACTTCACAGAGGTTACTTACTAGTAATGACTCATAATCTAGAGTTATTTCACCAGTTGACATTGCATGCGTCATGAAAGAAGGAGGGGCATCATCTCCAAGGGTGGATAGAGTAGAGTCTACCCAAGGCTCAAGATTTAAGCCATGATAAAAGAATAAATCACTATTTTGCAAACGGATTAAATCTTGAGCAGTCGGTTCATAATCGTGAACTGGGATGTTATCCTGGCTCATGTATTCAATGTTCACATGTTCTCCAGCTACTGCGGAAACTAATTCTCCTACGTGATATGTTGATACCATAACATTACCAAATAGTATTGGTGTAGTAGTATTATTACTATCTTCAATATTATCTATTGGTAATGGCTCATCTATGTTATTATCATTATCATCTAGGCATCCTGCCATACTTGATAAAATCATAATCAAGGTTACTATTAACGCTCTGTTCCACTGTCTTTCCATAGCGCTGGCCTTGCTGTTAACTATTTAAGAAATATTATTAAATACTCATTGAGATATTATTATTAACTACTCATATTACCGAAGAAACATGAGCCAAATTATTACTTTTAGTGCAGATAAAAATTTTGCAAATGATCTTGATAATCTAATCGAAAAATCTGGTTATCAAAATAGAAGCCGATTTATCCGAGATGCCTCTTTATTTTTCTCGGAAATCCAACAAAGAGGGGAATTAAATAATATGAAAGACGAAGTAATTCTCGAGGGGCATTTGATAATCCACTATCAACATCATAATAGTGTTGAATCTAAATTAATGGAAATTAGACATTCCAATGATATAGAAATTAGCACAACTAACCACAGTTGCCTCAGACATAGCCATACTTGTGTAGACATAATTCAAGCAATCGGGTCGGCTTTAAATTTCCGAGCAGTGATTGAACAACTTCAGAATACTCCAAATGTGAATAAAATTTCGTTCATTTCAGCACCATTAAGAGAAGAAGGTTGTTGTTAACAATTATCTTTTTCAATTATCATTAGTTTGATTTAACCAACTTAGGCAATATTCATGCGTACATGAAGGTGGATTGAAAAGTAGTTTGTCATCGTAATCAATGATATCAATTAAAAGATTAGAATTCTGCCCTTCAGAAATATCAACAATCGTACTAGTTGAGGCCGGAAGATAATCTTCGCCCGTACTAGCTAGTGATAAACGAATGAAATGTCCAGCATCTATTTGAACATCCATGGCAAAAAACTCCATTTTTGCATTGATAGTATCAAATAACGGCAACCATGTCTGCTCTTGATTTCCTCCTTCATGATATCTTAGATCCATAATTGAGTGACCTATGTGGATACAATAACCTGCTTCGTCACAGTCTTCTAGTAATGCGTAAATTTGACCTCCAACAGTCGCTGTTGATACATCTACATGTAATCTTGGTAGGCCAGATATCCAAATATCCTCGATAAATGGCTCACTTTCATAAATTGGCCCTATGTTGCCATTTGGCAGTATTGTAGTAGTGCCTGCAACATTACTCATTTTTCCTCCCAGATCTAACGACAAAGTTTCCATATTTTCTGGAGGATATCTATCTTCTATTCTCCATTGTCCTTGGTTTGATTGAATCTCTACAAATAGCCCAGGCTTATCTCCCACTCCCTTAAGATACCAGTCAAACCACTCTAGTAAATCTTGCATCCAATCAAATCTAACCATCTCTGGATATGCTTCTCTACCTCTACCTTCTCCTGATCTATCAAAATGATAATCTGGNCTATCAGGGTAATCATGATCCCATTGNCCAAAAAGNCCCTTNGANTCTATNCCTGCATCAATAAGNTGNTTAATTACTGGAATAGCCATATGAGGGTCAACATTCCAATCATGCATTCCTTGTATTAGGTATACTGATCCTTGGTAATTTTGGAGGACTCTATCGAGAAAATATCTTTCTTCCCAGTACGTCCCAGCAACCTCACTTCCCCACATATACGCTGCTACTCCAGTTCCAGGACCAATAATATAATCAGGGCATAAATTTCCTATATCTTCTTCATCACCATCCAGTCCATATGAACCATAGACTCCATTNTGCATTATTGGCGCTCTTGCTTCACTACTACCATTTTTCCACATCAATTCCATCACCCCAATAAGGCCTGAAATAGGAACTATGGTTTTCAAATATTCATTCCCAAATGTTGCTGCTTGCCACGGAGTCGAGCCATCATATGATTTCCCAATCATNGAAACTCCTCCATTACTCCAATTCTGAGTTCCTAGCCAAGTTACTGCAGCATCTACTCCAAGTTGTTCTGCATTACCCATCAAATCCATACAATGATTCGAACGCCCTGTACCCATCACTGAGACCTGAGCAAATGCATATCCGTGGGGTAAAATTTGGTCAATAATCATCTGCCCTAACCATGTTCCTGGGACTTCTATAGATGGNGTTTCAACGCTTATCTCATCAAAATAAGGGCCAAATTCAGCAATTACGGGAACTTTGACTCCCTCCTCGACATCAGGAAGCCATACAGCTAGACTTACTATTCCATTAGGAGCCGAACCTCCTTCACTGAGAGGAAGCTCAAACTCAACAAAATGATGAGCAGAATTCCATTCGTTATCAGTTTCCAGGATACTATACTCTCCATACTCCATCACGAAACTGTAACTCTGATCAGTTGAATATGGCCATTCGGATCTTTCCCATACAGGNACTCTTTCATAAATNCCCAAATCNTTTTTTATCTCNTCNACTACGTCATCCACAATCCATGNTTGTAAAGAAACCAATAACATTACTAATGAAATGAATATGGCAATTGTAAGTAATTTAATTTTGGATTTTCTTTTNATTTTTTNCCTNTCAAAAGAGGAAAATACTTCTTCNGCAATAAGGACTCCCTCTNTCATNANNNAAACCCATTGAGTTTTATTATTCAGACTTATGTATTTNATGTTCTTTANTATACANTNNANATATNATNAAATTAAGAATTNNATAATTTNAATAATTAATAAAAANCNATNNNTCAATTATTAGNTTTNATTAAATAGATATTAANTAGCGCTNATANTNAGTGGTATTACAATGGAAGATGNAAATGATGTAAGAAGAATCCCTGTGACAGTATTGACNGGCTTTTTAGGTTCTGGAAAAACTACGCTGTTGAATCATATTCTCTCNAGTACAGAGCATAAAATGAAATTCGCTATAATTGAGAATGAATTTGGAGATATCGGTATCGATGAAAATATTCTGGTAGAAACCTCTGAAGAAAGTATCATTGAGGTAATGAATGGATGCATATGTTGTACTGTACGAGGTGATCTTACTGAGTTACTAGATAAAATGTATGATAGAATTAAAGATTTTGATGGAGTTTTGATTGAAACAACAGGTTTAGCTGATCCAGCCCCTGTCGCGCAAACATTCTTTGTTGATGAAAGAGTAGTCAATCGTTACAAGTTGGATGGTATCATAACAGTAGTTGATGCTAAACATGTTACTCAACATTTAGAGGAAGAAAAGCCTGAAGATGTCGAAAATGAGGCNGTAGAACAACTTGCATTTGCTGATCGAATTATCTTGAATAAGATAGACCTAGTTTCAGAAGAAGAACTAAAGGAAGTTGAGAATAAAATTAAGTCAATAAATGGTTTTGCACCAATCTACCACACTCAAAATAGTTTAATTGAACCAAATAAATTAATCAATATAGGNGCCTTTGATTTGGAAAGAACTTTAGAAATGGATCCTGAATTCCTCGATACCGATGCAGAACATGAACATGATCAGAATGTTACATCTACAAGCTCAAAGTTTGAAGGCGAATTGAATGTCAATAAATTATCAAATTATATCGGACATCTTATGGAGACTAAAGCAGAAGATCTATTTCGGTATAAGGGAGTTTTAGCGGTTAAAGGTACAGATAAGAAATTTGTATTCCAAGGCGTTCATATGCTCTTTGGAGGAAATTTTAGTGAAGAAATAGGCCTTTGGAAAGAAGGAGAAAAACGTGAATGCCGCTTCGTATTTATTGGGCGCAATCTCGATCATGAATCCTTGCAGGCTGGTTTCATGGAGTGTAAAGCTGAAGAATTACGCTTCAATGTTGGAGATACAGTTTATGCAAATGTTGGAGAATTCCAAGAAGGAAAGATTCTCAAATGTTGGGATGATGGAAATCCATATCGAGTCGAAATTCAAAATGAAGAAAAAACCAATGTATGGGTTCCTATTGATGATGATATTTATGTGCGTGAAAAAATTTGATTGATAGAACAAAAGAGCATAAATGAGGAATTGATTAGATTGCCAATCACAGTCGTTGTCTGTAACAGTTGTTGTTGTGGGAATACTAAAAAAGGACATAATATCGTACCCATTGATTTTTTGAATAAATCTCGGGAAAAACACAAACTTGGTAATGAAGTAAATCTAAGAATATCTACATGCCTTGGGCCTTGTAGTATGCATAATGTTTCATTATTNAAAACTGAAAATGAAAATATTTGGCTTGGTAATCTAGGTACTCAAGAACATTATGAATCAATTATTGATTGGGCNATTCAAACTTCCCGTAATGGCGAAAATATCGAACTATCGCCGATCNTACTATCAAAAGTATTTGATTATGATGGAGATACTGATGACATAATCAGTTGACCCCAATTATGCCATTCAAATAGTCATCCACACAGGAGAAATACAACTCTTCAATAACTCTCGATTTCCGATTCTAAATNTGGCAATTGAAGTTGTATGGTTCAAGCGTGATTTGAGGTCACGAGATCATCTTCCTCTCCTTAGTGCCGCTCTTTCTGGAAAAGATGTTTTATGTTTATTCGTTTTAGAAACCGAAAGATTCGATCAGCCAGATATCGATCCAATACATATTGAATGGGAATTGGATTGCGCAATTGATTTATCTAAAAAACTTGAGAATTCCGGTACAAGTTTACATTTCAAAATTGGAAATATTATCGATGTTCTCAATGAAATTAACGATGAATATGAAATTACAAGATTATTATCGCATGAAGAGACTGGTAATTCTTGGTCTTACGAAAGAGATAAAGGTGTCAGAAAATGGTGCAAATCTTTGAAAATAGAATGGTATGAATGCCCAAATAATGGAGTAATAAGGAACTTAAAAAATAGGGATTTTTGGACCAAAGAAAGAAATTTGAGAATGCGAATCCCATTGTCGGAGTCGCCGATTTTTATCAATAATATAAATTATAATGGCATGATCCCAACAATGGATGATATCGGACTTAATGCCAAGAAATTAGAAAATCGTCCTGTTCCTGGTGAAGATGCCGCTTTCGAAAAGCTGCATTTATTCCTAAATAAATCTGGAGAGAGATATAGTACATCTATCTCCAGTCCGACTCTTTCAACAAAACATGGTTCTGGATTATCTCCATATTTCACTGCAGGAGTATTGTCCATGAGAAGAGTAGTTCATGAGACATCTTCTAGGATAGAATATATCAGAAAAAATAAATCTCAGATAAAAAATTCTAGTGTTTGGATAAAAAGTCTAAGCTCATTTAGAAAACGTTTAGCATGGAGATGCCATTTTATTCAAAAATTAGAAACAGAACCTAATCTGGATATAGTGGCACAAAATCCCGTTATTGAAAAAAATATGATGAGAATTTTAGATATAGATAAATTCAACCACTGGAAAAATGGTACAACTGGTTGGCCTTTTTTGGATGCATGTATGAGGCAATTGGATGCGACTGGATGGATAAATTTCAGAATGAGGGCAATGATTATGTCTGCAGCCTCCTATAATCTCTGGCTTCCTTGGAAAGAAACTGGCAATTTTCTAGCAACTCAATTTTTAGATTATGAGCCAGGAATACATTGGACACAAGTGGGAATGCAGTCCGGCACTACTGGAATAAATACCATCAGAGCCTATTCCATGACAAAACAAGGTAAAGATCATGATAAAAATGGAGATTATATCAGGCAATGGATTCCTGAATTATCTATGGTTCCTACAAGCTATATTCATGAACCTTGGTTAATGCCTAAAGAATTACAAGAGAATATTATGTGCAGGNTAGGTGTAGAATATCCCTTGCCTCTANTAAATGAAGTAGAAAGNAGAAAAGAAGGCGTAAAAAGAAGTTATTCTGCTAGAGCAGGAGAAGATGCTCGCAGAATTAGTAAAAGAGTTTTGCAGGTTCATGGAAGTAGGAAAAGACCTAGAAAAAAAGAATCTAAAATACAGAAAAAACTATTCTAGTAGCGAATATAAATTACATCAAGAAAACCAAGGATGCTTCCCAAAATGATTCTTAGGCACTGATATACCATTTTCTGAATAGTACAAGAAACCTAATAGAACAGAATTGAGATATTTTTTAAGCCTAGGTTGAACCCAAAATTTATGCAGTATTTTTCTGAACGGCCTGGGGAATTTCGAAAGAATATAGGGATATACTGTAATCTTCAATACAGTTTTATTGGCAGATATAGTACTTATTTCCCATTTTACAAATGATTGCGGGCCATTTTCTTCTCCTATCTGTAAAGTGAATCCTTGTTTTTCTTCCCATGAATTGAATTTCCTGACATAGTTTCTACCGTTTAAGTAGATTATACGGTCAGAATGCCCATTGCTATCCCAGGAAATTATTTCATTAGAAAGACAATATGGATGAGCATAATTGAGATTACCTGGCGTACTAATCAAATCCCATAGTTCTANGGCATTCAAATCAAATTCAATAAACTGAGAAACAGGCAGGTTTTCATTCATAATTTCTAGTTAGATGGCGTAAGCAAATGAATATAAAATATATTTATTCTTCCTTATCCGAGAATACTTGGGAAATCCACGATTCTGGTATCCAAGACCAAGGTCTAGCCAGCGATATCAATCCTATAAAAAATAAATATATGCTCAATTTACCACTAAAAAGTGCGGCTAACCATGTCCTTTCACAGAAACTATCACATGTCCCTCCAGAGAAACCGAGTCCTGGCCCAAGGGAAGAAAGAATAGAAATAAATCCAAAAACAATCATCAGAAGAATAGCAAAGCCACTAAGTGCTATAGAACTAAAGCCTACAATTCTAGCTTTATCGCCATCATTTTTATCTATATTATTCTCCGGTTTTTCTATTGCCCACCAATTAGCTTCTTTTGACTTTTCATTAATTCTTACTTCTGCCCTTTCAGGACTTTTACCCAGTGAATACGCGAATACGATCAACGTTACAAAAAAAAGAACAACAGAGCATAATTGAAAAAATATTGATGTAAGTCCAAGAGTTGCCGTAGTTTCTTGAGAACCATCACTGAAAACCATATAAACCCCAATTCTATTCATTATTATNGTTAAAATAAGAAGTATTGCCGGAGGAATGAATCTTTCATATCTCACATTTATTGTAGNTATTAATGACTAATAAATAATTTCCCTGCATCTATTTTTTNANCACTAAAATAAATATTTAGGGCACCCTAAATTTTATGTTCACCATACCTTCCGATACAACATGGACGAAATAACCGCAGCCAATTGGATTACAAAAAATAAAGCCATAGGAATGGTAAGTTTGTTAATATTAACAGCAGCTTTGTANATTGCTTTTGATGTAGACTACGAGGAGTGTGAAGATAGAAATAATTGCTTAGTAATAGCTTTTGAAGTCCAAGATACTTACTTGATATGGGATAAAAATCCACAACATTTGGCAGATAAGATGAAATCTCTCACAGGAATGGATGTTGAAATATATCCTGTTACCGATTCTATAGCTGCTATAGAAGCTGTAGACAAAGGAAATGCAGATCTCGCTTTTATGGATGGAGCTTCTGCATGGCTTGCATGGGAGATATATGGTCTTGAAGTTCTTGCAGCTGAACAAAAGTCAGATGGACGTATTTATTATAATGCTACAGCGTGGGTTAGGGCAGATTCTGACATGGCTTTAGCATATTTGGATGATGATGATACTACAGACCCCTTTGCACTAATGGAAGGCAAAACATCTTGTCATACAGGATGGTTAAAGAGTGCTGGTATGCTTATTCCAATGGGATTTCTAATTGCTAATGGATATGCCGAAGTTCAAGGTGATNCTAATGAAATTGAATCTTTGAGAGATACTGTGACAACCTTCTTCTCTGAAGATTCAAGTATACCAGAAGGAGGAACTCCTTATTCATCATACAAAGGAGCATTAAGATGCCTATCTGATGGTACTGGTGATGTAACTTTGGCCAAAGATTCAGTTGTTAATTCNTATTGTACTGGGGATGATGCAGAGGATTGGTGCTTAGAAGTTGATGAATACGTCATGCTNNCTCCCTTCGGTCAAGCCCCTAGTCATCCAGCTTTGTATAATCCAGATACAATGGATGATGAAACAGTAGTTAAAGTTCAGAATGCTTTAGTCAGCCTGAATGATGATTCAGAAGGACAAGAAATCCTCAGTGATCTACTAAATACCGATGGAATGGTAATAACCAATTCTACAACTCATCTTGGTACTTATGGCGCAGCAGTTTCTAATGTCCCTGGAATTCAAGCATATCTTACTTAAGTGTTCAANATGACTAAATTCGCNCTTATTTCAGTTTTACTTTTGCTTTCTAGTNTAACAGGGTGCTTAGGATCTGATGATGGTTTTGAATGGCCATCTCCAACAGAACAAGAATGTAGTATAGTTGTCGAATATAATCTTGAATGTGAAGTATATATTTCCGGTTCAGAATCTCCACATTATTCTCTAATTAATCCAGAGACTGGTGACTTATGGATAATCTACTTGAGTGGATTTATTAAAGCATGGGACGGGGAATCACTGACTGAAATTGTAGATTTAAGCTCAATTACAGGAAGGTGCCATATGGAACAAGGACTTCTTGGATTCGCTTTTGATGACGATTTCATTAATTCAGGAATAGTGTTATTATCATATATTGAAAAAGGCCCTTGTGAAGGAGATAACCAGTCTGATTTAATTTTAGCATCTGTGCACGTTGGAGAAAATGGATTGATTGACAAATCTACAATTATATCATTAAGAGTTATCGATCAACCATATCGAAANCATAATGGAGGACAACTATTAAGCATAGGCAATAATCAATATTTACTAGGTTTAGGTGACGGAGGTAGTGGAAGTGATCCACATGGACACGGACAAGACAAAAACAACCCTCTTGGCTCTATTAATCTATTTTCTTATATTGATGGTGAAATAAAACCAGTTTTAGAAGAAACNAATCAAGATCCTTATGTTTTACATTATGGTTTAAGAAATCCATGGAGATTTTCCCTTGGTCTTGATAATATGCTTTGGATTGGTGATGTAGGTCAAAATTGTTGGGAAGAGGTAAATTTAGTTCCCTTAAATGAAACTAGAAATTTGGGGTGGTCAACNAAAGANGCCTATCAGGAATTCGATAAAAATGCAGACTGTGAATCAGATGAAAATTCAATGGATGAAAATTTAACATATCCAATAACTTACTATGGCCATCAAGATGGCAATTGTTCAATAACAGGAGGTTATTGGATGGATTGGGGTCCAGAANCTCTTCAAGATGGTTATCTATATGGAGATTTTTGCACAGGTTTGATGTGGATACTAAAAGAAGAAAATGGAATTTGGAANTCAGATTACATAGGTGCTGCAGGAGGGATGATTGTAGGATTTGGTAAAGGACTTTCTGACGAATTACTCATATTTTTATGGACAGGAAATATAATTTCTGTAAAATAAAATCATGTATTTTCATCGGAAATTCTTTGATTAATCCAATCTTTAAACTCTTTATTTATATCTTCTCTGCGTAAAGCATGGTCTATTTGCGACNTAAGCCAATTNAATGGATCTCCACTGTCGTATAATTTGAATTCATTCATACTCACTCCTCCAAAACCCTCATTTCTAATCAGGTGTTCAAATAAAGCAATTGATTGTAGTTCTCCATATTTTGAATTAGAATACAATTTTAGTAATTCTCCTGTATTTTCAGGTAATAGATATCTCCCGCAAAGAATAAAATTACTAGGCGCATCAATAATTTTTGGCTTTTCTATTATTCTTTTAATCAATCCATTCTCTAATTCTACAATACCATATTTATTGACTTCTTCATCTGGAACTTCTAAGATCCCAGTACAGGGAATTCCATTATTATGGTAATATTCTACTAATTTCTTACAACTATTAGATGCAAATTCAGAACCAGATTTTTGGGGACTTATGTGGTTTTCTATTAGCAAATTGTCTCCTAATAATACCAAAAAAGGACCCTTAATGAAATCAGTGACCAATGATATTGCATCCCCAACCCCTCCTGGTTCAAACTGTTCATGAAAAAATAATTCCACTTTTTCTGGTATGGGTTCTAATGCCATTCTTGGCAAATCTGGCCGTACTGTCTTAATCCAATCAGATTTCTCCGTCAAACTTTTTATTAAGACTTCTTTTTTATTAGGTGAGACTATTATGTGAATTCTTTTTACTCCTGCTTTACAAGCTTCCCAAATTAAATGATTTATTAATGGAGTATCTATTAGCGGCATAATTTCCTTGGGGACATATGTGCTTGCTGGTAACATCCTAGTTCCTCGTCCTCCAGCAAGGATAACGGCATCGGCCACTTCATACATATGCCGCCAACAAGGCCCATGGGTCTTCAATCAAACGGAAAACAGTAGTTTCTATGTAGTAGAATGAAAAACCCCCTACCTTCCGTTTAGTTTGTGGCGTCAGTTACCATCATTATTCCTGTAAAGGATGAAGAAGTAGGATTGCAATATTTACTTGGAAATTATAAGACATCTATTTTATTCAATAATGAAGATATCTCATTCATATTTGTAATAGATGGGAGAACCAGTGATTTATCAAAAAAAATAGCAAGTAAATTCTCTAACCTTATAATTGATCAAAACGAAACACATGGAAAAGGTGCTGCAATAAGGCAAGCATTACAAGTGTGGAATGATAATATGACAGATTTGGTTTTATTTATGGATGCTGATGGCTCATATTCTTTTGATGATGCGTCAAAAATAATTGAGGCGTTAAAATCAAGTGCAGATGTTGTTTCAGGATCTCGTTTTTTATCAAAAAAAGGCATTCCAAAAGGAATGGGCAGTCTCCATAATTTTGGCAATAGATTACTTTCCATCATCTCCAGTGTAAGGAATAGGAGGAAGTTGACAGATTTATGTACTGGACTTTGGGGATTCAAATCTCATTCTATTGCAAAATTAGATATAGGAGCCAATGGATTCGATTTGGAAGCAGAAATAGTCGGTAAAATAAGAATAGCGAAATTAAATCATATTGAAATACCTGTTAATTGGTCTGCCAGAAAAGGTGGGACTAGTAAATTAAAATCTTTCAAAGATGGGACTATAATTCTTTTAAGAATACTCAGAACTTAGTTTTTAATCCAACCTTTGAGTGTTTTATT
>PATZ01000051.1 GCA_002712575.1 Methanobacteriota archaeon | reverse complement strand
TGCTATGGATAGGTGGTGCACTTGTACTTGGTCGCTTAGGGGCTGCCGGTCCGAGAATTTTCACGCTAATTCTGGGATGGTCTCCTTTGGTGACAGATATCCGACGAGGCCTCAAAGGATCTGGATCTAGTGAGTCTGTCAACAGACTAGCTGTAATAATGCTACTTACATTATCAATAGTAACTTTAGCAGCAGTACAAGGTTATACAGGTACACTTGTTGATGAACGTACAACTTCGGCTGAAAATGGAGCAGACCTCCAAGTACAATTTAGTTCACCAATGAGTGAAACACAAGCAAGAAATGAAATTCTACTAGCAATTGATAGAGTTGACAATTCTAATATTAAAGATATAGGCTCAATGACTTCGGTTGGAGATATATTTACCAGTCCCAAGGGCGAAGACTCAAGATTGAGGACATGGATTGTTTTTGATGACCATGAAGAAACTCTTCTTTGGGATACTCAAACAATCCCAACCTATGTAAGCGACGCCTCTTTATTGTGGAGGAATAATTGGTTTACGGCGGGTTCAGATGCCCGAAGACAACTCGGACTTTCTTCATCTGATATTGATAATTTTATTACTATTGAATACACTGATTATGATTTCTCATTTGGTCCAGATGGATTAAATATATCTACGACCGTTACAGATGCTGATATTCAATATATGGGCAGTCACAGGTGGATTCCGGGATTAGAACCAACTCAATCTTCACAAGTTATCGTGATAGGAGAATCAACTTACAAGACATTGGTAGGAAATCAGACAGCAAATTCCTATACTTCAAACAAATGGTTCTTTGAACTATGCAATCAAACAGATAGATCTTGTGCAGATGCATTACGTGAGTTAAGTACCGAAGTATCAAACATTATTGGAGTTTCATCCTCCACGGATTGGCCAACAGTTCATGAGGATAATGAGAGAAAAGGAGGTTTAATTTTTGGAACACCGGGATTGTTAAGTTTACAATTCGTTGTTGCTTCACTTGCTTCAATAGCATCAGCTTTTGTTTTCTTATCATTAGTTTTGACTCAGAGAAAGCGTGAACTTGCTATACTTCAGGCAATAGGGGCAAGTCCTAATCAAATAATTCGCCTAGTTTTGTTTGAAATTATGGCTATTCTCTTGGTAAGTATGGGCTTAGGAGTTATTCTAGGTTTGGCAATTGCTGAATCTTTCAACGGCTTCTTTGGAATATTTGGTTTTATATTTCAAATATTTTTAGGCGAATCAGCACCCATAGATAGGGAATTGATATGGCCATGGTTTGACTTAGTATTAGTGAATAGTTCTGTTTTATTTGCAGTAGTTCTAGCATTATTGTATACAACCCGTAAAGCGTTAAAATCAGATTTGGCAATTGTTCTCAAGGGGGAATAAAAATGAAAATAAAAAATAATATTATTCTCGAGGCAAATGGTCTCTTCCACATTTATGAGTCAAAGGCAGAGGATGGTAATGTAGTAGCGCTTAGGGGAATCAATGTAGCCATAGTTGAAGGTGAAGCAGTTGCAGTAGTAGGTCCTTCTGGCTCTGGAAAATCAACTTTATTGAAATCCCTTGGTGGACTTATGAAACCTTCTGCAGGAAATGTTTCATTAGCAGGTAAAAGAATGACTAGACTTACAGGTAAAGAACTTGTCGAACTTCGTCAAAAAACTATTTCATTTATATTCCAAGATTCAAATTTGTTACCACACATGAACGCTTTAGATAACGTTGCTCAACCATTAAGACATCAAGGAATAACTCCTAGAGTTGCTAGAGCAAAAGCACAGAAATTATTGGATAGACTAGGAGTAGGCGACCGGTCTAGAGGGTTACCTGAGCAACTTTCAGGAGGAGAACAACAAAGAGTTGCAATTGCAAGAGCTTTGATTACAGATCCTAAATTGATACTTGCCGATGAGCCAACAGGCGCACTAGATCCAATAACTAGCAGAGAAGTTTTAAAATTATTTTCAGACCTTAACAAGGACTTCGATGTCGCATTTTTATTGGTTACGCACAACAGAGAAGTAGCATCATTCTGCAATCGTTCCTTGGAGTTAAGAGAAGGAAGATTCATTGCTCAACATGGCAATGATGTAGATATTTCAGATCTTTCCGAGAGTAGGGAGTTAATTATTGATGATACTGGAACTGTAACCCTACCTCCTGATGTTTTACTAAAAGTTGGAGGTCCTGGGCGCTTTGAGATTCCTGTTAATGAAAAAGATAAGATTCATTTAGAACGCGTTGAAAATGAAAAGGTTGAGATAAATATAAATAAAAAATTTATTCTTTCTCCAATTTGTCCTGCTTGTTTCCATAAATATTCTGAATCAGCAACACAATTATGTCCTGAATGTGGATCTAGTAGGCCAATGGTTGAAAGCAACAATTAAAGAATCGAATACTTTATCATTTTAACATGCTACCTTCATTCAATGTACTAGGGGGTGAATTATTACAGTGTTCTATGGATCCCTTGACCGGATGGTTTAGGGATGGATGTTGTAATACTGATAGGAATGATAGATCATTACATACGGTTTGTTGTATCGTTACAGAAGATTTCCTAAAATTCGCTTTTTCAAGAGGTAATGACTTAATTACACCTGCTCCTCAATTTAATTTCCCAGGATTAAAAGCCGGAGACCGATGGTGCGTTTGCGCTCAGACTTGGCAAGACGCATTTGAAACAGGACATGCCTGTCCTGTAGTACTAGAGGCGACTCATGAGGAAACTTTACAGATTATTTCTTTAGATAATTTAAAAGAATTTAAATGTTAATATCATTAGAAACAATCTCTTCCTTCTCCACTATTCGTTCCATCAGGGCAAACCGTGTAATGCCATACTGCTCCACTAAAATCCGTGCCATCTACTATTGCACCCGTTAAATCTGAAAATTGTAAATCAACACCTTTCAGACTAGCATCGGTTAGATCTGCAAAATTTAAATCTGCATAAGTCATATTTGCCCCATCAAACACAACTCCTCTAAAACCAGCATTTGATGCCTTTATTAGATGAAGGTTACTGTTTTTGAAAACACTGTCTCTAAAATTACTTTCCGTCATATCTGCATTCTCGAAATTAGCAGATTCGAAATCAGATTCAAAGGCTATAGTATGTGATAAATTTGCAAATATTAAGGAACTGTAAAAGAAATTAGAATACTTCATCTCTGAAAATGCTATATCAGCAGAAAAAAAGTTTGCCCCTAAGAAAAAACCTTCATTCATATTTGCCTCAGATAAGTCAGCATAAGTAAAATCAACTACGCCGAAGTCAGATCCTGATAAGTCAGACCCTGATGCATTTGCATTAGTCCAATTCGTTCCATCAAAATTAGTGTTTGCTAAATTTAAGCCACTAAGATCAAGGTATCTAAAATCGCCAGTTTCCAATGCTTCAAGGACTGCAGGATCTACTTTGTCAGGAGGAGCTGTACATCCCGATAGAATGGATAGAATTATGACAATAGCCATCATTGATTTGCCTAATTCCATGCTCCCTCGTCCTGCCATCTGTGCATTAAATATGTTCATAGAAAGAATATTAATGAGGACATACTACCTAAATCATGAATTATGTCACTCATCTAGAATGCGCCTTTACTGGAGAGATAGTTGAAAAGGGAATTCCACATACTTTATCTTCAAACGGCAAACCTTTGTTGGTTAAATACGACTTNGAAAAAATCAAANAAGAANTTAATAGAGATGATATAGAAACTTCTTCTGAACCAGGTTTTTGGAAATATTCNCCATTATTNCCAGTTTCTAATCCTGAAAATAAAGTTTCNTTGGGTGANGTTATAACTCCTTTAATTACNTTAAAAAGTAGTNTAGATCATCTGAAAGTNCCCTATGGAAATGTAGTTGTTAAAGATGAATCNCGTCTACCTACAGGGTCATTCAAGGCTAGGGGATTAGGNATGGCAGTTTCAATGGCAAAAGAATTTGGCTTCAAACATCTNGCTATACCTACTAATGGNAATGCAGGTTCGGCTTTAGCAGCATATGCTGCAAGAGCNGGCNTTAAATCNACGGTCNTATGTCCTGATAANACACCTNNAATCAATACTTCAGAGACTTTAGCACAAGGTGCTGATACGTTTTTAGTTAATGGATTAATAGGNGATTGNGGNAAAATAATNAATGAAGGNAANAANGAAATTGGATGGTTTGCTGTTTCAACNCTTAAAGAACCATATCGTATTGANGGNAAAAAAACCATGGGNCTTGAATTAGCTNAACAATTAGGATGGANNTTACCTGATGTAATATTTTATCCCACTGGAGGNGGAACAGGTTTAATTGGAATGTGGAAAGCCTTTCATGAATTACTTGANTTAGGATGGATANATTGTAAATTACCAAGGATGGTTGCAGTCCAGTCTACAGGTTGTGCTCCAATNGTAAAGGCATGGGATGAAGACANGAGACATGCAGAATTTTGGGAAAATGCAGAAACATTAGCAAGTGGAATCCGAGTTTCNTCTGCNATTGGAGATTTTCTTATTCTNGATGCGATTAAAGAATCGGGTGGTTTTGCAATTGCAGTTACNGATGAGCATATCACTAAAGTTTGTNACGATATAGGACAAAAAGATGGATTTCTNCTTTCTCCCGANGGGGCTGCAACTTTTGCNGCATATGAAATAGCNATTGANAAAGGNCTAGTNGATAAAAANGATAAAACNNTNCTTTTCAACACTGCAACGGGATTAAAATATCCNTTNCCAGAAGTAACAAAAAGATTGAACAAAGAAGATGNATTTGATTCATCTAAATTTAGATAATATNNCTTNAACGTAATTTCTTTTANATTCTNATATTNCATATTTNTTGTTCTNNTTCTATNAAGACTTTCATAACNAATTGNTTACCGCATNAGGNCGGTGTGGANTACTACACTAACTGAGGTTAAGTAAATGAAGTATAAAAAAAATCAAATTTCNACTATCTTAATAATAATCATGATGCTGTNTTCCGCAGGTTGTNTAGGAAATGATTCTGATGAAAAAGATGTTGANGATNTNCAAAATGATATCATAGTNACGGGGTGNATGGATNCTTCNGCGATTAATTTTGATGCTAATGCTACAACTTCCGATCCTGATAGTTGCGAATTTTTAGAGGACGANTNCATTGATTTANTATCNATACCTCATANAGATGGNTGNGACAATACTAATCCNATACANTGTATGNTACCATTCCCTTCTGATGCATTTTTAGTTGAAGATNATTCTACGGTTACAGGAAAAAGAATNTCATATTCTCCTAATACAATTCCTANATCAGGAACTGTNGGNCAGATTAATATTCCAATAATAAANCAATTAGATGGAGCTAGCCCAAATACTCAGATAATGACTGCNTTTGATTCAGAACCTGANGTATCTGAGATGGCAGGCCANTATAATATCGAAAAAAGCNTAGAANTAGGGCATCCATCAATGATNATTAATNAAGANACAGGTGAAATANTTCCACATTGGACTGAATTAGATATNAGATCTGATATTAGTGAACCAACTATTATNCATTTAAGNACNATTGAAGCNCTAGATCATAATACGTCNTATGTAGTTNTATTTAGTAANCTTCAAGATTCAGATGGTAATCTAATNGATGCACCGGTCGGTTTTGCGGCTNTACGAGATAATGTAATAACTAATTCTCCTGATATCGAAGAAAGAAGATCNAATTTTAATTTATTATTTTCATGGATTACAGAAAATACTGACAGATCAATCAATTCTTTACAAACTGCATGGGTTTTCAATACTGCATCTACAGAATCAATCNTAGGNCCNNTACTTTCTATGAGAAATGATGCCTTAGANAGAATAGGTGAGAATGGAATAAATTGTACAGTAGANACTAAGTGAAGAAGTTATGGATGAGANTGGAAATCNAAGTCATTGGATGATTACNGGAACTTATACAGCACCTCAATACACTGAGTCTTTTTATCCTCCTACTTTAATTAGAAGAACCTCAGATACAGACCGAACTCCTGTTTTTGTTGAAAATAGAGAAATACCATTTTGGCTATTAATTCCTCAAACTGCCATTTCTGAGCCTGCAGATTTGACAATATGGGGACATGGATTCCTTGGAACTGGTGATACTTCTGGATTACATGGCTGGGCTAATGAAAATAATGCAGCCATGCTAGGAACCAGCTTCTATGGTTGGGCAAGTGATGATACGTTAAGTATAGAATATGCAGTATTAAATATGGAAAATTTTCAACATCAAGCAGAAAGACTGGAACAATCAATGATTAATCAAGTTGTTATGATAAAATCATTTATGGGCATTTGTTCTGATTTACCCGAATTATATCATAATGGCACTTCTTTAGTTGATGTTTCTTCTCCAGTATATACCGGCTACTCTAATGGCGCTATTAGGGGGCCTTCAATAATTGGACTATCTCCAGATCTTAATCGTGGAGTTTTATGGGCTGGCGGCTCTTCATTTTCACACATCATAGAAAGATGCACTCAATATGACCGCTTCCATTTCATATTTGCTAGTGAGTGGGGATATGCCAGCCAACTTGATAGAGCAGTTGCAATATCCATAATGCAATCTCTTTGGGATTCAGTAGAAGCAGATACTTTCCTTTCTTTCAGAGAAGAAGGATATCTCGATCAGGTTGAACCATACGAACTAATGACATTATTTTCTATTGCAGACTTACAAATATCAAATATTTCATCATCTAGAATGATGAGAACAGCAAATATACCTATTTTAGATTCTTCAACTATATTTCCATATGGAATCGATGTAGTCAATGAGACTTACCAAGGTTCAATAGGAGTATTCTTCGATGGAGGATACGTTCATGCACCCGATGGTAATGAATACGGAGAAGAGCCACACCCAGCACATAATGCGATTGGTGGATTAAAAATTGCTCGTGATATGGCATTTGCATTCCTTCAGATGCAAGATATTTTGGATACTTGTAATGGAAATTGTACATTTTCACCTGATAATTTAAGTTGGAATTAGGAAAATATAGATATGAAAACTTCATTATGAATTTTTAAATTCTTGATTCTCTTTTTTTCTCTTTTCTTTGAGGAATTTTACTAATGATTCTATATTCTCAAATTCTATTGTGACCATACTAATACTATCACAATCTTGACAAATGAATCTTTTACCAGTTTCATAACCCATGTAAGGCGCTATTCGAGGACTAAAGCAATTAGAGCAAACTTCAATTATTTCGGTTTCCTTACCTCTATCATCAAAATTCATATCAATTGCTAGTTTATCGTCTATTTAATAAATTGTTGTAATAATAAAATAATTTACAAATACGTAGACAAGTCTAAAACAAACCTAGTAAAAGATAGTTTATGCAAGAATATCCCGATAAAACTATTTTGAATTCAGAAATGGATACTTCGCTGTATGGTTTCTATGCTTCCTTGGCAGCTGGAGGGTTTTTATTGGCATATGCTATTTATTATGTGACTGTAGTAAATGTATCTAGTGATTATGCATATCTAACTCTGGGAATTGTTACAGGAATGATAGCTTTGTCATGTACCATTCTTCATGAATGGTTTAGAAAAACCAAGGGTCAAGAGAGAGATGAAAATGCTATAGAAGAATATTCTTCTGCTACCGCAGTTTTAATGGGATCACTTTCTGCAATCTGGCTTTCAAGATTTTTAGTTTTTTATATGGGGCGGGAAAATACATGGATTACAGTCCAAGATGATCCAGTATGGATGCCAGTTTGGCTTTCCCTACTTCAGACTGTTTCTTTAATTTTAGTAATGGAATTCAGCATCGCAATGATTCTTAGACATTCATTAGGTACGCTTCCAAGAACTGTCGTTATATTGGCGCCAGTAAGCCTAGCATTTAGTGCAATTTCAATTTGGATGGATTATTCTAACAATAATCTCGATATCTTCCTCACCCTTTCATTCATTTTGTTAATGGCAAGTTCGATTATAGCATCTCTTCGCCTCAATCGTTCAGTATTATACCTATTATCATGTGGACTAGCAGTAATTTTACCATTGTTATTAGGAATTAATGATATTGGACACATGAGTTTATTGGTACCATTTGTAATAATAATAGGAATTACTGCTACAGATAGAAGCCTATCACGACAAATGATAGAAAGAGGCTCGGGAGTCGTAGTAGCTGGCATATTATTCGCGCAAATTATTGCCGCTGGTAATGAAACTCCATATGTTTTTACAGGATTAATAGAAAGTTCGGAGCCATTTGGTTTAACATTCTGGTTATGGATGTCATTATTGATTGGTTGGTTTGCACCCACGGCAATGCTGAGAACTCCTGCGATGCCAATAGCACTTCCTTTGGCTCTAATCCTCCTATCTTCTGAGGCAGCATTAATTGGATGGTTTGTAGGAATAATTGCCTTTATCTATTTAGAAACTAGGGAACAAGCTAGAGATTGGGTTGTAAGATCCACTTATGCTGCTACAGTTATTGCATGGTGGATCACAATTGTAATTGGTTCAGAAAATGAAATGAATTTTTTTAGTATTGGTAATTATTCATTAGATGCAACTACTGGCTCTATGTTTATTCTTTTCCCCATAATTCTCGCAATGGGTTTTTGGGGACAAAGCCGAGGAAGATTCGGTAATTATGTACCTTCTATAGTGATATTGGTTGCTTCATTCAACCCCATAACACCCACAAATACAATATTTTTGTTATTAATATTTATTTCCGCCATGATTCAATTCTATCAATTTAGTAAATCAAGGGATAAAAATTTCCAATCTTTAATTGATAAAAATACTTATGCAATTTTTCTACTTTTGCCTATAATTATAGTTTCACTAATAACTATACCCGAATTCGAAATTTATGATATAAGGCCTTTTTCATTGATAGTTGCATTAATAATATTGTCAATCATCAATATATACAGAAAACCTTCCGAAAATTTAGTCTTAAGGCCAGAATTTGCTTCTGTATTAGTATTATTATTCATTTTTATTGCAGAAAGTATTTTAGAAAATGCCAATAACTCTGATAGAACTATATTATTAGTATTGATAGGTGTAGCATCATCTTCTACTTTACTCGCAGTTGAAGCGGGTGCAATAAGAAAGTCTACTCCTCTTGAAAGATTATTTGGGATTGCATATTTACTCCCCATTGCTGCGATATCTTCAACCACCTTGCTATTTGAAGATGCAAATATTCTCTCTCTAGTGTTGCATGACTTATTGATATTGTCAGCACCATTGATAGTTAATTTGAGGCTTAAAAGAATATATGATATTTCTCAAGGTGCCAGAAATTTTGGTACACTTACTTTACTCGCACTTTTATTTATTGGGTTAACTGATATCTCTGGAGGATTACTTGCTGTACCAATTTTCTCTCTCGCAATCTACAGAGCAACTAAACATGTTTCTACCCCAATTCTTCTTTTATCACCCTTTTTTGCAATCATATATTCAACTATATTTGGAAATAATTATTCTGACAATTCAATACTTTGGTATACTTTAGGAAGTATACCATATCTAGGCGAGTTTTCGAATTTATTAATTTTTGATACTCCTCGTTGGGTTTCTTTGCTATTATTATCAATTCCTTTGATGATTTTATTCAACATTTCTGAGGAAAAACAGCGACCAGAAGGGTCGAGATATGGTCCAGAGCAATTTTTTGGACCTTTAATTGCTACATTATTGGGTCTTTCCTTTTTACTCCCCGATGAGAAATTGGCTCCAATATTTATAGTATCTTTACTCACTTATGGATCATGGAAGTATGGATTATTACATTGGTTTTGGATAACACCTATCGCCACTTATTGGGCAATCATAAATCTCGTAGAATTGATAAATTCACCTGGTCTTAACCCATTAGAATATGCAACTTTTATAGCAGGTATTGTTGGTTTAATACAGTATTTATTAATAAAAAATGGAATATTGTATTCTAATGCCAAAGAATTCTTTTCTCTTGACGAATTACGATATTTAGCTCCAACATCAAGAATTATGGCATATTGCTTCTTACTGGTACCTGATGGTATCAGTGATTTCCTACCATTTTTGACTAGTTTGCTAATTACTTTTGATACTTTCAAAAATAATCGACCTTTGCTATTCCATTGTTCTATTATTCTTCAAACATTTACTCTGACACTTGCATTAGATTGGGTAGATTTCGGATATATTTCATTATTGCCAATCACCTATGGATTGTACATGATATATTGTTCATGGGCCGAATATAATCCATTTCCAGAAATTAAATTTGGAGAAAATGATATTAAAGAAGAAATAGTAGAATCTGATTATGAGTTTGACTATCAATATAATTTAGGGTTTATTGGTTCAATGTTCACAATTGTATTTATATTTCCCTTTTCCGATACAATATCCCAGGATTATTTATTTGAAGTAATGTTAATTTTAACATCTGCCCATCATATGATTTTAGGATTTAAGAGAGATCAAGGTTGGAGGAGAATATTTGGATTAATTGGTCTACCTTCAGGAATAATATCTTTCGGTGTTGAATTTGAAGGACTAATTTTAGTTTTGGCATTATTCTTAGCTGCATTAACACTAATTGGACAAGCTGTATTGTATTCTTCTAGAGGAGGATTAGGGATAGGCAGTACTATAGAGGGAGAAGAACCAATATTGTCAAAAGTGGGACTACCTTCTAAAATTAATAACACCACTACGACTTCTCCACTAGAAAAACATTCTACTATTTCAGTTCCTGATGATTCAAATACGATAAAACTAGTTAAACAAGTTATAGAAGAAACTAACGAACTAGATATTATTTCCGATTCGTTATTTTATTCTGATAAATCTAATTTTAGTATAAAACTAGACAAGATATTAATTGAAAAAATGGAAAATAATATCCAAGATGCGTATAAATCATTTGATCCTTCTTTATGGTCTCCAGTTTTGAGAATAAATTCCAACGGTCAACTATTACTAGAATGGGAAAGAACTTAAAAAAATACATTTATTCTAGTTTATTTGTATAATATTAATTAAACGACCCTTTATATCTAAACTTTTATCATGTTATTATTGAGTGTTAAGATGACAGATACCGATAAACTTTGGATGAGGCTTGAGAAACAAATCAAATCTGATTTTTTTATGACTAAAAGTGAATAAGCTTGATTTATGTTTTAGTTTAGTAAACTATTCAAGGGTAGACCACTACTAGTACTATATGAAAATAGCACGCCACAGACTGGTTGCCGAAAATTTAAATGATTTATACAAATTAGTAGATTCAGTTATTCAGAAGACTAAACTTGAATATCCAAAATTAAGTGTAGAATTTGACGATCATATAACTAATTTGACTACTGGATTCAACCCACATTACGATCATACAGAGGGATGGTCGACGTCAATAATAATTAATCAAGCCAATGAATCATTGGCATAGATATTAAGAAAATAATTTTGTTATTGATGATTAAACCATAATTATCCATTTCCAAATTAGAAAATCACCAATCTTATTTAATTAGAAGTCATTCAGCACTGTCTGTGAGTGACTCTAAGTCCATCCATTTGGCTGA
>PATZ01000050.1 GCA_002712575.1 Methanobacteriota archaeon | reverse complement strand
CTACCACTTTCAAATATAGTCGGCAATCCACTTCCAGGATGAGTTCCTCCACCAACTAAAAATAGATTATTTAATTCTTCAAATCTATTTTGTGGCCTTCTCCATAGCATTTGGTCTAATCCATGTGCTAGATTGAAAACTGCACCTTTGTAAATATCTCTTGAGCCCCAATCGTCTGGGGTAACAATAGTCTCTGATACTATGTGTTCCTTCAAATCTTCATATCCTAATTTTTTCATGGTTTCAATTACTACATCCCTGTATTCATACTTTATCTCTTCCCAATTTATTGATTCATGGACATTAGAAACAGGAACTAGCACATAGATGGTAGAATGCCCATCTGGAGCCATAGATGGATCTGTCAAGCATGCATTTTGAACATACAGTGATGGATCATCCCATGTAATTTTATTTTCAGTGACATCTTTTAGATTTTTATGATAATCTTTAGATGCATAGATTTGATGATGTTCTAAATCATATTTTTTATCTACTCCAAGGTATAGCATAAATGTTGAACAAGAGTAAGATTTCTCATCTAATTTCTTGTTAGACCATCTTTTTCTTAATTTATCTGGAATTAATCCCTTCATTCCGGTAGCAAAATCTACATTCATTACATATTTTTTTGCTGTGTAAGTATTTTTGCCTGTCTTGACTCCAATTATTTGTTTACCATCAAAAAGACATTCTTCAACAGGTTCATTAAGACAAATATCTACTCCTAACTCCTTTGCTAATAATCCCATTTTTTCTGTTACAGTTCCTAATCCTCCTTTGGCATGATAAATGCCATATTCTAGTTCCAAGAAGGATAATATCGTGAAAAGACTAGGTGCTTGAAATGGAGACATTCCTAAATATTTTGTTTGAAAACTCATTGCTAGTTGCATCCTATCATCATCAAAAAATTTCGACAAATCAGATGCCACACTTCTCCATGGCCTCAATACTTTAGCAACTCTCAATGCTCTTCTATTAGCGAGGTCAGTCCAGCTTGTCCAAGGAGAGTTTAAACAATTTTTAGATAATTTCAATTTCTTTCTATTGTCTAATACATACTTCCTGAATCCTTCAGCATCATTTTTACCACATAACTGTTCGATTTGTTTTACCATATATTCTATGTCAGTACTAGCGTTTAACGATCCACCTTCGCCAAACACTAATCTGTAATTTGGATCGAGTTTTATCAGGTTCAACTCTTCATGAGCATTTTTTCCAATCGCTTGAAAAATTTCTTCTATTATTTCTGTATAATGGAAAAAAGTAGGTCCGTTATCATATCTGAAACCATCTTTTTCTATTACTTTTGTTCTTCCTCCAACGCTGTTTGTTTTCTCTATTATTTTTACCTTCAGCCCTGCTTTTGCAAGCAGTAATGAACATGCAAGGCCGCCTGGTCCTGCTCCTACAATAATTACGTCGGAATCCACATCACTCATATTATAAAACATCTTGAATTGACTATTGCTTATAATTAATCGTTTTCAATATTAGAAATAGATTTGACTAAAGATATTCGAAAAATATGACTTATTGATGAATCAAATGTCTATGGTTTCAAACATTCATATAAAAGGAGTAAGTGTAGCAAGCCGCTTCATGTTTAACTCTAAAGTTATGATTGCCTTACTAATGACCACCAGTCTCGTAATATCACCGATTGTGGTAGCAGATGAGACAGAAAACATACCCACCAATGCTGTAGGAACAGGTGTGCATGACTCTCTTGTAGCAGCATTGAGTCAAGCAGGACTTGTTTCAACACTTTCAGGTGATGGACCTTTCACTGTGTTTGCTCCAACAGATGATGCATTCGCAGCAGCAGGCATTGATCTGGCGTCTTACGACACTGAAGAAGAAAATGAAACACTTGCAGACATATTATCTTACCATGTCGTACTTGGACAGGTTATGTCCGCTGATTTAACAGACGGAATGACTGCAACAGCATTGAATGGTGATGAGTTAACTTTCACAGTTTCTGCAGATGCAGTAACTGTATCTGGTGCTACAGTAACTTCTGCAGATGTAATGGCCTTAAATGGGGTAATTCATGTCATCGATACTGTATTAATGCCACCAGTGCCATACACAGGAATAGGTATTTGCTACAATACAATTACTCATACAATCGTAGCAGGCTCGACTTACGAAGAATGCAATGCATACATGTACGTAGTTGACTATGAAATGGGAGGCCAAACATACACAGGCTGCTACAATACAATATCTCATGCGCTTACAGATGTAACCCAGACAATATGTGAATCGTACGTATGGACTCCTCCAGTGGACATACCAACTTCAGCATCTGCAACAGGAATTCATACTTCCTTAGTTGCCGCTTTGACAGCAGCGAATCTAGTATCTGCATTGCAAGCAGACGGCCCTTTCACTGTGTTTGCTCCAACGGATGATGCATTCACAGCAGCAGGAATAGACCTAGCATCTTTTGATACTGATGAAGAAATTCAAGCATTAGCCGACATACTAACTTACCATGTCGTATCTGGACAAGTCATGTCTACCGATCTAACAGATGGAATGACTGCAACAGCATTGAATGGTGATGAATTAACTTTCACAGTTTCTGCAGATGCAGTAACTGTATCTGGTGCTACAGTAACATTGGCAGATGTACCAGCATCTAACGGTGTAATTCACGTGATTGATACAGTACTAACACCACCTGCTGATCCTCCAGTTGTACCAGAAGGCTGTGATTATTTAGTTGGAATTGACGATAGTGGATATGCATTTGATCAAACTTCACTTGAGATAGCAGTTGGAGAAACTGTATGCTGGATGTGGACTGATTCATCAATGCCTCATAACGTTGCAGAAACAGCAAGTGCAGAAGACAATACAAGATTAGTTGGTGGATTATATAGTGGTCCTGCAGCTAACACTGTCGATTACAGAGTTACTTTTGATGCTAATGAGACCTTCACTTACATCTGTGAACCACATGCCTCAATGAATATGAATGGAGTTGTAGTGGTAGGTACAGGAGTAGAAGATGTTCCAGAACCAGTTGAAAAAGATACTGANGCCACTCCAGGATTTGGAGGAGCACTACTGGTATTAGCAGTAATGGGTGCTGTTTTATTTGCAACACAAAGAAGCAAAATAGAATAAGTTAAGAATTTAATTTAACTTCTATCCAACCATCAAGTTCTCTCGTCATGTGAATGGCGAGGGGACTTGGTCTACGAAGTTTACCTACGATCTTACCATAAATTGGAATTAATGGAAACGGAGACCATTCCTTTACTTCTCCAGATGTTAAATCGTACCGAGTCTGATGAAGTGGACATGTTACACAATCGTCTTTGATTTTACCTCCATAAGGTAAAGGCCAAGCCATATGCCTGCACAAGGCATCTGTAGCTCTCACTCCTTGTTCATCTCTAAATATCATAATACTACGAAGGCCTATGTTTTTCATTTTCTTTTTACCTATTTTGAGTTTTACTGATTTCATAACACGTCGCCAATCATCATCTTCTAACGGCATTCTCATAGACTTTCAAGTATATTTCAATTATAAATATCTTTCATTTTTCATATTTGAAATTTTCAGAGTCAAAGCACACATTGAAGATGTATATGCACAGCCAATAACATGGCAGAACCCCTCACTCTTACAGAAATTGAGAGAGGAGAAGAATCATGTATTCTAAGATTTAGTGATGGAGAATCTTTCCGAGTAGAGTATCTTGCTATACGCACTAGATGTCAATGTGCAAAATGTAAGCCAAGACAAGAAAATGAGCAAAGACGAATAGAATTTAATGAAGAGGTATCCAGATTGGTATTAGAAAAGCCTATGGTTGAGCTAGTAGGACACTATGGAATAACTATGATTTGGCCAAGTGGTTGTAGCAGTGGAATTCACTCATTTTCTCATCTTAGGAATATCTCCGAGGACTTAGGAACTAAAATTTGATATTGCGAAGAAATCAAATGTGAAAGACTCTGCCACAGACTATCGAAGAATTGGTTAGCACCGTTCTCGATAGGTGATCTTATGACCAAAAGTAGTCCAAAGGATTCTGAAAAAGAAGGGGATGATTGGCATCAATTCTCTAATGCCGGCTATTCATCAGCCTCTGCTGATTTTGATAATGAAGAGATTACTGAACAGCACACTTCAGAAGAAGAATGGTTTGATGGAGATGATTTTGAATTTGAAGGTAAAACAATAGACTGGAATTCACCACCTTGTCCAACTCCATTAGGAATAGCTCATATGATAAAAATTGGAACATGCAATCACTGTCTCAAACGTGTTTCTGGTAAAAAAGAGATGTCTGGTACAGAAATAAGAAATGAAGCATATACTAGAGATATTTCTTTGGAATCCTCTTTTAATCAAGTATTATGTCCATTATGTGAGAACTTATTCGATGATGTCGATAATATTGTTGAGAGGATAATTGAGAAAATAGATAATTTAGAATATTCTACTGTACAGATAGGCATTCATCTGCCGAAGGATCTAATTCAAGAGTCACATGAAATCACGTCTAGACATGGGGCATCCCAATCTATGCCTCTGAAAAATTCAATGGTTTTAGCAATTCAAAATAAAATTAATCATAATTTGGGAACAGATATCAATTTTGTAAAAGACAGGCCTGATATTATGGTTCTTGTTGATGGATTGACACTTAGAGTTGATGTTGATATAAGGCCAATTTACTTTTATGGCAGATATAGAAAGCTAAGTCGAGAAATACCTCAAACACGTTGGCCTTGTAGAACGTGCAAAGGTCGATATAATGGCTGTGATTCTTGCCAAGGAACAGGACTTCAGTACATTGACTCAGTACAAGATCTAGTTGGAGAACCGTTAAGGCATACTCTAAATGGCAAAGATACCAGTTTTCATGGAATGGGAAGAGAAGATATAGATGTCCGAATGTTAGGTACTGGACGTCCATTTGTAATAGAAATAAAAAAGCCAATGAACAGATTACCAGAGATGTCAGAAGTTGTAAATGAAATAAATAAAAATGCTGCTGGTAAGATAGAAATAGATGATCTAAAGAAAACTGAAAGATCACTGATAGCCAAAATTAAGAATTCTCGATCTGATAAGTCATATACGATAAGATTCAAAATATCAGAAGAGATTGAAGAAGAGATTATTATAAAATCCATTTCAGATTTATCTGGTATAGAATTAAATCAAGAAACGCCTAGAAGAGTTTCACATAGAAGAGCCGATAAAATAAGAAAGAGAAAAATTATTGAAATAAATGATATAATAATTGATGGAAATGAAATACAATTCAGTGTTCGTGCAGAGGCAGGGACTTATATCAAAGAATTAGTACATTCTGACGAAGGTCGGACAAATCCGTCTGTTTCTGGAAAACTTGGTATTGATTGTGAAATCATGTGGCTTGACGTTAATCAAATACATGATGATGAAGAAAATAGGGATAATTGAGGCCTTTTAAAATCCGAGTCCTTAATAATACGCGGCAGGTCGCCCGATTCCGCGACCTTGGTCGTTTGGTGATATTATGGTTACTCGCACACATGGTTTACGTCAAGGCACTCGTAGTATACTAAAGAAGAATAAAAGAGATAAAGGACGTATTTTTATTAATCGTATCATGCATCCTTATGAAGAAGGAGATAAAGTTGCAATAGTTTTGGACGGTGCACAACAAGGAGGTATGCCACATCGTAGATTTCAAGGAAAAACTGGTGTCATTACTGGTGTTCAGGGAAGAGCTTATGTCGTTAGTGTAAAAGACGGTAATATGCAAAAAACCGTCGTCGCCAGACCAGAACACCTAAGGCCAATTGAGGGATAATTATGTCAGAAGAAGAATTTGTTGATGTTGCTACAGTAAGAGACTTACTACTAGATGCACAAAAAAGACGTGGAGAACTGTCTTATGAGCAAACAATGGCTTTACAGCATGCAGAATGGGCTGCTAGTGGACAAGGCCATCCTACAGGGAATCTTAAAACAGAGTCTAAAGTTTTCAAAGCGCTTTATGAAGAATTAATGAAAAACGAAAAATTAATTCAGTATCCTGAAATCGGAGCAAAGATAGCAGAATTATGCCCTATGTCCGTCGCAGATATTAGAGTTGTAATTGCAAGTAAAAGAATAGCCATGGATACTTCAGAAATTGAAGCTTTAATCGATACAATCAAACAACATGTGTTATAAATAATAAATAATCTCCAATAATAATGCTCATATTCATCAGGTAGAACCCTTCAGAGAGACGTGATATATATGCTACCTAGGAAACAATCCGACCCCGCAGAGGACGTTTTCCATTCAGAAAATAGTATTAGAATATTAGATATTTTAGAAAAAAGACCTTTTGGTAATGAAGTAGAGGCGCTTACATCACCTTCATTGTATTTAGTCAAGGCCAGACTAAATGATGATATAGTATCAAGTGGTGAGATTATAGTTTTACCTTCTGAAAAAATCGGTCCAATCTCTGAAATCCGTTACAAAGATATCTCATCAACAACTCAATCTGAATTAGTTGAAGCAATAATGAACGAAATAAGAAATACTCCAGATAATCATCTAAGTTTTTTCAATAGGGCAAATAATATTTCACTAAAAGTCCATTCTTTCCAACTATTGCCATCTATTGGTAAATCTAAGGCTCAACAAATGGTACAATCTAGAGGAATGATTGGATGGGAAAATTTTGATGATATAGATGAAAAATGTTCTATCGATTCTGTCAAACTACTTGCAGAAAGATATGTAATCGAGATGGAAGATTCTATTCAGGAGCCACGTTTACTTGATCTATTACTTCGAACCGGCGTATGATTTATGACACAATTCAATGATCTAGATGCTCGCCTTCTTGTAGATTTGTTACGGGATAGGATAAAGCCTCAGAAATCATTAGGTCAGCATTTCTTAGTTGATGAAAATATTATTTCACGATCTATAGAAATAGCCAGAGAATTCGAAAAACCAATAACTTCCCAGTCTCATATATTAGAAATAGGCCCAGGCCCTGGATCATTAACCTTAGAATTATTACGATCTAATGCTAGATTGACTGCTTTAGAGATAGATGATGAAACAGTTTCTCACCTAAAAAGAGTATTTCCAAATTTAGACGATAGATTCGTATTGAATAAACAAGATGCATTAATTGGAAATTGGCCAAGTGATATTACTCATTTAATTTCCAATTTACCTTATCAAATTTCCAGCCCAGCATTAGAAAAAATTCAAAATCATCACCTGATTAATCCAATATCGATTATTATATTACTCGTTCAAGACGAATTTGCTGAAAGAATGGCAATGAAAAGATTTGATACACGTGGACCATTAGGAATGTCTTTATGGCTAGATTTTGATGTTTATCTAGATAGAAAAGTTCCTTCTAATTGTTTTAGTCCTGCACCCGGAGTAAATTCAAGATTGGTAACATTATTGCCAACAATGAGAAATAAATTATCAATTATCAATAGAAAATTATTCAGAATAATAGTAAAACATTGTTTTTCAAATAGAAGGAGAAAAATACGTACTTCACTTTCTAAGCCCCCGAAGAGATTGAATAGAGTAAAGGGATGGCATAAAGAAAAATGGAATAAAACTATTCTAAATGTTTTCAGTAGAACTGTTGATAATTTACCCGAAGATTGGCCAAACCTTCGTCCAGAAGATCTCGAACCTGAACATTGGGTTATCTTGACTAATACAATATCTTCAAATTAGTGCATTTTTTGACTCATTCTTACCACGACTTGATACATGAACCCATGGTGCGGTGGGTGCGGCGAACCACTACTAGGTCGCCCAAACTGAGGGGTTGGCATGGCAAAAAAAGATACTTATCTAGCATTATTACGTCGTGGTATAGATGAAAATACTGCACAAATTCTTTCAGATGGAGGAATTAAAGTTGGCGATTTAAAAGATCTAGATACAGAGACTTTAATCAATAATTATGGTTTAAAAAAGGAAATCGCCAAATCTGTTCTTGATGCAGTTATTTCTGGTCCACGTTCTCAAAGCAAACAACGATATCTGGCGGATGTATTATCAGATGGTACTACTAAAAAGGTCGACAAAATTGATGAAAAGCGTTTCAAACGCCAATTACATGATATTCACGGAGAATTACTAGAAAAGAAGGAACAATTGAGGCTTGCACGTGTTGAATCTTTTAGAAATAAAAAATTAGTTATGAATAGACTTGGCAAGACTATAGAACTTATTGTTAAATTAGAAAACACATTGGATGATGAATCAAAAGTCGAACAACAATCTAAACTTAGAGATCAACTCGAAACTAGAGGATTAGAAGCTGCAAGAGATCATGAAATGTTGGAATTATCCGGTACTCCTCAGGATATTGTTGATTTTAGAAGAAAAATTGCTCCAATACTTTGTCTTCACGCATGCCCACATTGTGGCGATGAAATGGATCCAAGAGGTAGTAGTATTTTGGATGATATGACTGATTTTAGATTTATTTGTTGGGATTGTGAAGAAGAGTTTCTCTCTCCGATGGCACAAGCGGTAGAAAATAGACTAAGTAATGGTTCTAGGATAAAATTAGATCCTAATATCAAGCCAAGACTGACTGTAATGAAACCACCAATTAAAAAACAATCATCTAACATTGAAGATTTAATAGCAAGAGATGTAAAGAAGACCGGAGCATCAGCCAAGAAATTAGAAAAAGCGATTGAAGAGAGTACACTCTCAGGTACATTAATTAGTATTGACGAATGGATAGATCAAACCATTTCAGAAAAGGGATATATTCAGGCACAGGAACATAGAGAAGAATTCATTATTGCTACTGGGGCTGGTGCAACTAAGTTCAATAAATGGATGAAAAAGGCCGGTTTATACTTCAATAAACAAACTGGGAGATGGACACGATGGGAAGACCGTTGAGGCTCATTCATGAAACAAAAAAAAGATATTATACGATTTTTTAGAGGTAATTTACCATTAGGAATTATCAAAAAAGATCCTAACCTTACTGTTGTAGAGATGGCCATTAATGCCGGAGTCGATATTCCTACAAATTGTACTTCAGGAACGTGTGGTACTTGTCTGGTCAGACTAAAGAAAGGTCAAATTCAATATCCTGACGAATTACCACCCGGACTTGATGATTATTTGGTAAAGGAAGGAGGATTCCTGTCCTGTTGTATGATTCCAGAGGGTGCCTGTGAAATAGATGTAATACCTCCACTATAATGGGAGTTACATTATGTCAACCTGGACAGAACCAATTTTCATCAAAAATTTACTCATTGTTATAGTTGGTCTTTCTATCTCTGTTTGGTGGCTTTATAAGAAAATTAAATCCAAGTTAAAAGAAGTTGAAGAAAGGCAAGAGAATATTGGGAAAAAAGCATAATTGTTTCATTCATTTACTGCTGCTGTCCATCTTTCTGATTGAGGGACTCCGATTATTTCTATATGACAAGCAAGGATATTTTTATGATCATTAACTTCATTTCTAAGCTCTATTAATCCATCTAAACAACACGGACAATGAGGATGAGGTGGACAGATCCATAAATCTATATTTCCTGCATCACTTACTTCCACTCCTTTAAGAATATCTTCATCAGTAATATATTTGCCATGTGCCTCTTTTCTATTTCTGAGGATTTTTGCTAATCCTTTTTGTGCAATCTTCTTCGCTTTAGTCATTTTTACCACTCAGTTATTGCAGGAAATTTCTTTCCCATAGTTAGACACTCCATGCCATTTTCAGTTCTGACCCATGTATCTTCTATACCTATTGCTCCATCTTTATAGATTACTTTTGGTTCAATTGCCATAGTTCCTCCAAACTCAAGAGGCCTGTCAAAACCTTTCGCTACTACAGGAGTCTCATCTAATTCTAAACCTACTGAATGACCTAGAAATTTTGCTTGTTCCGGCTTCATTCCCATCAGGTTATCTGAATAGCCCATTTCATTAGCCATCAAATATCCGACTTCCCAAGCCTTAGAACAATCTTCTCCATCTCCTAAACAATTCACCACAGTTTTACTAATTTCTTCCATATCTTCTAATCTTTGAATCCATTGTTGAGATAATTTTCCACTACTAAAAATTCTAGTACAATCAGAAACATAACCTCTATGCAAGTGAACAATATCTATTAGTACCGGCTCATTTTTGTTAACTTTAGCAAATCCTGCTCCTAATGATGATATTGGACTTGTTCCAAGGCCACCAATTGCTGAATCAAAATATGAAGGAACTGCACCTGATTTTCCAGCAGCTATTACAACCCTATCACAATCCATTGGCCATTTTCTCATTCTAATTCTTCCTCCAAAACCTGCAGACCTACTCACTTCATCCGCAATTGCTGCAATTCCTATTTCACTATCTCCTTCACCACACCTTTCTCTAATCGTCTCAAACATTTTTTTGTTAATTTTACCACTTTCTTTATGCATGGTAATTTCCCAGTCAGATTTTGTTTCTCTTAAATTATAGATCAAATTTGTACAATCTTTAGATTTTCCGGCAAGATTTCCAAATTTATTATTAATAAAATTCCATCTTTCATAAGGAATCTTTGATAATAATAAACTGGGACGTTTTTTGCATCCTAATTTTTTTAGAGATTTTTCTAACTCATTCATACGAGGATGTTTTTCTATAACATGAGGAGCATCATCTTCACCTGCTTCAAACCTAGCTCTTTCTACAGATTGTCTAACCCAATGGCGATTTTCAATTTCAGAGTCCTTAGCACCTATCAACATAACAGAATTCTGTCTACCCCCAGTCAACCAATATAATTCAACAGGATCATCAATCCAGGCAGATTCAATACCCTCTGCAGATAATCTTGAAGAAAACAGATTTTGTCTATGTTCAAGTTCTGAAACTGGTACTCTCCAATCTTGATTTTCGGGCCCCTTCAAACGTCCCACGTCCCAATCCATATTCATTCTTGATTATCCTAAGCAAAAAGCATTTTTGTTTATTTGAGTATGCTTATCTTCCACAACGGCCAAATGTAAGACTCACGTGGCTTCGAATGTGCAAGGCGTTCTTTCACTGGATGCCTACGACTTAGAAGGGCAAACGGTCTTGTATAGAGTGGATGTTAATTCTCCTCTTAATCCGGTTGATAAAACACTTTTAGATGACTCTAGATTAAGAACGATAAAATCAACTTTAGAATTACTTTCCAATTCTAAAGTTGTTATTCTAGCACATCAATCAAGGCCAGGTAAAGATGATTTTTCAGATATGTCACAACATAGTGATAGGTTATCACAAATAATAAATCGTACCATAACTTTCATTCCAGATATTTGTAGCAATTCCACAATAAGTAAAATTAGAGAAATGGTAAATGGGGACATATTATTTTTAGACAATATGAGAAAACATAATGAAGAATATGGTAAGATATATGAAAATTGGCAAGATACTGAAAATTCTGAAATAGTTTCCAAGCTTTCTTCTGTAGCTGATTTGTATGTCACAGATGCATTTGCTGCCGCTCATCGCAGCTCCCCTACGCTTACAGGCTTCACAAATAAGTTACCATGTATCCCCGGCAATCTTATGATGGCCGAATTATCAAATTTAAGAATTGCAATAGATAACCCTCCTCGTCCATATTTAGCTATTCTTGGTGGTGCTAAGGCCGACGATTCTCTCAAGGTAGCGCTTAACCTAATACAAAGCAATATCATTGACAAAATAGCCTTTGTAGGAGTAGTTGGTAATTTGATGATTTGGGCAAAAGGGTATGATATAGGCACTAGAAATAAAGACTTCATCACCAATTCATTAGGCAATTCATTTGATAAGACTTGGAAAATAGCACAATTATTAGTTGACAAACATCTTGATTTGTTGATTTTACCATCTGATTTAGCCGTTGAAATAAATGAAGAGAGAGTTCCAATGAAGTTAGATGAATTGCCTACAGAATACCCAATTTATGATGTTGGCATTCAATCTTTGATGGACTTACGACCAATTATTCTAAATTCAAAGTGCATACTATGGAATGGACCTGCTTCATTCTTTGAAAGAACAGGATTTGCTTTTGGTACTATTGAAATTCTGAATATGTGTATCGAAACTGATGCATTAACAATAATTGGAGG
>PATZ01000049.1 GCA_002712575.1 Methanobacteriota archaeon | reverse complement strand
CATAGGCATAGGTGATTATTGATGGACATAAGTATGAAGGGCAAAAAAATTGTCATCCTGACTGGAGCTGGAATAAGTGCAGAGTCAGGCGTAAAGACATTTAGAGACAATGACGGATTATGGGAAAATCACAGAATAGAAGATGTTGCTACGCCTGAAGCATGGATTAAGGATCCTATGCTAGTTTGGAGATTTTATCAAGCAAGGAGAAATCAATTGCTCGAGGTGGAGCCAAATCCAGCACATTTAGCATTAGCAGACTTAGAATCTAAGGCTGAGTCTCTTACTTTAATCACTCAGAATGTGGATGATCTACATGAAAGAGGAGGGAGTGAATCAGTTATTCACATGCATGGACAGTTGCGAACTCTACGTTGTGAAAATACCCATCAAACTGAAGTTAGAATGGACAAGAAAGATCTAGGAGAGAATTTTGTATATTGCAATTGTTGTAGTGAACCATCTAGAATGAGGCCTGATATTGTTTGGTTTGGTGAGATTCCCATGGAGATGGATAAAATATACCAAAGTGTTGAAGACTGTGACGTTTTTATTGTAATAGGAAGTTCTGGACATGTCTACCCTGCTGCAGGTTTAGTAAACCTAGCAAACTCAAATGGCGCTCATTCTATTTTGGTAAACTATGAGTTACCAATCAATGGCAGTGATTTCGATGAAGTGCACATAGGGAAAGCGGGAGAAATTCTTAACAATGGGTAAACAATTAAAAGTTAATCATTATCTGATTAATTTACCCTCAGATTTGGGGAGAGAGGTCTGAGGGTAAATCACACACGTTTGTTGGTTTCTTCTTGTTCGGGTATTTTGTCCGGGTTATATTGTCTCTTACCTTTCAAATTTTTTTGAAAGGGACATATCCTCTCTCTCCACCTTTACCACTATGATAGATGTACCTATCCGACGTATGGGCACTCTTTGCTCTATCAAAAATGAAGAGGTTTTGAATCAATAAAATTTCAGTAATCTTCCAGTGCTCCCTGGGGGTGCAACAGGAATACCTCGTAATTGACCTCCAATCTCACGTTTATGGACTATATTGCCATCTACTATTGTATAAATTGGCCATCCTGTAAATTCCATACCTGCATAAGGCGTCCAACCAACCTTTGTCCATGTATCAGAATCTTGAATAATTCTATTATTATCTAAATCTACAAGAGTTAAGTCACCATCAAAACCTTCAATTAGAGAACCTTTATTTTTGATTCGATAGACCTCTGCCGGACCTTTACACATCCATTTGACAACATCTGAAACGGAACACTTTCCTTCCATCGCATGTGTAAGCATCAAGGGGAGTGAGGTTTCTACCCCTGGCATACCAGCAGGGGCACCTGGAAATCCTACAGATTTTGCATCTAAAGNATGAGGAGCATGATCGGTCACGATACAGTCAATTGTACCATCNTTGAGTCTTTGCCACAACTTATCCTTGTCTTCTNCGTATCGAATNGGAGGATTCATTAAAGCTCGAGTTCCAAGTTTTTCGACATCATTTTGATCAAAAGTTAGGTGTTGTGTACAAACCTCTGTTGTAATCAAATCCCCTTTATTGGNGGCTAACCAATCTGCCTCTTGTCCGCTTGTTAAGTGAACAATATGCAATCGATGATCNTAATCTTTCGCTAGAGCAGAGGCTCTTTTTGTTGCTATAAGGGCACATTCAACATCCCTACATTCGGCATGTGCGGCAATGTCTTTTCTGTGTTCAAATTTTGGGATTCTTGACCGTAATCTCTCTTCATCTTCTGCATGAGTAGCGATGATGCCTCCAGTATTTGCAAAAATATTTTCTAGATGTTTTTGTTCATGAACTAATAAATCTCCAGTACTGCTTCCCATGAAAATTTTGATTCCACAAACTCCATCCATTCCTTCAANACTTTGTAAATCTGAGACATTATTATTAGTAGCGCCAATAAAAAAACCATGGTGAGTTACAGATTTTTTAGCTGCTGTAGCAATCTTTTCTTCAATTATTGAACGATTAATAGCATTAGGCGAAGTATTTGGCATATCTAAAAATGAAGTAATGCCACCAGCAGATGCAGCTCTACTACCACTCTCCAAATCTTCTTTTTCTGTATTTCCTGGGTCTCTAAAATGAACGTGAGGATCAATAACTCCCGGTAACAAATGCAAACCCGTCCCGTCTATAACTTGTTCTCCGATTTCTGGTTGGAGTCCTCCAAAAGGTGCTATGGTTTTGATCAAACCATTACTAACACGAAGATCTCCTTCAACAATCCTATTAGGAAGAATCATTGTTGCATTTTGTACTAGTAATCTGCCGTTCATAGCCTCTCCAGTATTCTCGGAGCAACTGGTATCAAATGATTGTTATTACCATTGACCAGTCAAATAATCGTCAAATGAAGATTAATCGCTACCATGATTGTATTGTGTATCGTCATATTATTCAAGAATGCTTAAAATAATATTTTTTGATTTTTGATTTTTTTCTTTTGTGCAAAGGCAGCACCAATGATGGATATTAAGTAGATAAATAAAGAAGGAGCAGGCAAAAATCTTTCACTTCCTGAATTTATTATTACAATGGCAGATTGATTAATAGATTCTTCGACCCATTGTGCTGAGTCAACCACTCTTTTTTGATATGTTACTGACCAAAATCCGTTATTAGTTAAACTTAGATTATTAGCATCTATGATTATTTTTGAATGATTTGTAGCATTTACTCCAAAGTTTTCTGAATTCCATAATAATTCCCCATCATAGTTATAATAATTTAGAGTAGCATTGGCAGTACTAGAATGACCAAGATTAGAGACCTCGACACTAATTTGATTATTTGTGATTTCTAGTTTTTCGAATACCAAGCGTGCTCGCCAATACCAAACATTCTGAATCAAGTACCTCATTACGTCTAATTCTTCACTTAATCGATCAGAAAGAGATTCTATTGTTCCGAGCAAAAATTGTTCATCATCGGTTTCAAAAGTGAAGGTCGGATATCCCATTACTCCATATCCATAATCTCTGCTAGTTCCGCAATTGGGATAGAGTCCTTGGTTTGCGTTGCGAATAGGAATATCTGATATATTCCCATTTATCTCATCTCTTATATAATGAAATAATTCCCAATCGGATGGTTGTTCTGGCCACTTACCCCATGGATAAAGCATTATCCAAACTCCAGTATGCATAGTAACATACAGATCTGCATCTGGTACTACTTCATTCATGTATATAGAATTAGCAAGAGTTTCGGATTCACTGAATGCACTATTCCCTGGCTGTGTAGTTGGACAAGTATTCCAATAATGATCGTAATTCCTATTCAAATCGACCTGATTAACATTCCATCGAGTATCAAAGTCATTTCCATCGGCATTAAGCATTATTAGAATATGCAATTCGACATTAGAGAGTATTTCGATGACTTCATTATCTCCAGAAGACCATCCTTCAATATAGAATTGGGCAGTAAGAAAGGCAAGTTCAGTTCCAAGGTGTTCATTTCCGTGATGCCCTCCATCAATGTAAACAACATCTTTCTTTGTACCATCTTCTTTAGTTTCTTTACTCCAATCTGATATCTGTAACATCCATATTTCTCTGCCAAGTTCAGTTTGCCCAATAGATAATAAGACTACGATTTCAGGATAATCATCTGCCCATTCATTCAAATCAAGTGTAAGTGTGGCATAAGAATGATACCAATGTTCCTGTATTATGTCGGGTTGGCCGACCTGTGCAGAAACAATTGGCATGGCAGAAGTTATGAGTAATGATACTAAAACCATGGAGGCCATCAATCGACTCATGACCTGCTGTAGGGGTTACTGCCTAGAATCATTCGCATCTTTTGTTATGCATCATATATTTCATAAGTAAATATATTTTGATAAAATTATATAATTATAATAGAAGAAAATATTCATACTGAGTGATAAAGGATTTGAGAAACCCAGCTCAACATTAATAATATTAGAAACCATCCTAAGGCTAATTTTCCTATTCTAGAATGGTTATTTATCGGCTTAAATGGATCTATTCCCGCTGCTAAGGCGTCAGAAATTATGGCTAACTCTTCTTCAATTGTTTCAGGTGGTTTCAAAAAAATACCTCACTTATAATAAAAAAAATCGAGTCCAAGTACTCGACTTATGAATTGCGAAAAGGTGGATAGTTATTGAATGATTATTATGGTGAGTTTGAAATTGTGTATCGCTTCGAGGAGACATGGGAGAGGTACCGGCGGGGTATCAAATCCCAAATATAAAAGTCAGTAAGCCATATTTATCTGCATCTGCAGTGGTAAGTAGGATAATTGACGGTCAAGACGAAATATTACTTGGCCACAGAGTATCAGAGATGCCTTCTTTTCCTGATTTTTGGACATTCCCAGGAGGAGGAATAAGTAAAGTAGATAAAAAGATAGGAGATGAATACCCCGATTTTTTATCAGAGATGGGAATAGATAGGATTGCAACAATAGCCCTATTAAGAGAATTGGTTGAAGAAATAGGATTAACTCCTAATAAGAATGGAAAAATGATATCTGTCAATAAAGAAATAAGAAGTTTGCTGTGTAGTGATAAAAATAATTGGTTGAAAATTATTGTAAATGGAGATATAAATATTCAAGCTTTTGAAACTAAAGTTATTTCTGAAAGAGAAACGCCTCCTTTTGGGCCTATTAGATTTAAAAACAGATTCTTTCATGTAAGTTTATCAGAAAATAATGTAATCCCTACTTTTCCCCCTGGAAGATCGGAATTTGATGAATTCAAATGGTGGAAGCCGCAGGAACTACTAGATTCTTGGGAGAAAAATGAAGTTAGAATTCCTCCTCCAATTGTAACTTTGTTGAAAGATTTGGTATCTGAAATTAGCAACACTGGCAATTTACATCTTGCTTGTGAATCACTGGCTCGAAAACGTCCTTCTGGATATCACAGGATTGAGTTTGCACCTCTAGTAGAATGCTTTCCAATTAAAACTCAAACATTGCCTCCTGCAACTCACACTAATTGCTATATCTTGGGAGAAGAAGGAGGGGAACGGATAATCATCGATCCTGCTGCTAGAGGATTAGAATTGAAAGAATTACGAAAAAAGGTTTCAGAAATAATAAGTTCTGGATCAAATATTTTAGCAACGATATTCACCCATAAGCACCCAGATCATATTGGAGACATAAAAGAAATTATGAATATTTATGATGCTCCAATATGGGCGACAAAAGAAACTTTAGACCATCTCAACATTCAAGAAAATTGTAAAGTATTAACTGAAGGAGATGAATTCAAATTAAGAGGTTTAAGTGACATAAGTATTTGGTCAATTATTGAGACTCCGGGACATTGTCCTGGGCATATTTGCATAAATGGTGAGTCTGGCATTATTAGTGGCGATAATTGTGTTGGTGTTGGAACTATTTTAGTATCATCTGATGAAGGAGATATGAGAGAATATATTGATGGGCTTGAAAGATTGGAAAAAATGAAACCTAAAATGTTATTTCCGGGGCATGGACCATTGATTGCAAATCCTATGAAATTATTAAATAAATATATTAAGCATAGGAAAAATCGAATAGAGAAAATTATACAGGCGTTGAACGGAAATAAGACATATTTACCTGAAATATCACAATTTGTTTACATGGATACTCCGAATGTGAATATGACATTAGCCTATGACCAAATATTATCTCATCTTAATTCATTAATCAGGGAAAATAAAATTGAAAAAATTGGAGACCAATATTATCTAAAATAAAGCGAGTGAGATTCATGGAAGACGAATGGAGCATTATTCCTGAATTGCCTGAATCCCTTTGTGAGGAAATTTATGTTGATGTTGGAAGAGGTGTAAAATTAAGAATTTTAAAATGGACTCCAATAAATTATACTTCGGAGAATAAAAATCAACTAATAATGATACCGGGATGGGGGTCTGTTTTCGAAGGATGGCGGCCATTATTATCTAAATGGGTCTCTAGAAGGCCGATAATTTATGTTGAGACACGGGAAAAGAAAAGTGCAATAATACAGAAAAAAATTAATAAAAATGATTTCCGAATGAGTGAACACGCAAAAGATTTGATTGAGGTGATAAGATTTTTTGAGCTAAAAATGAATGAAGTAGACTGGTTTGCTTCTTCACTGGGTGCAACAATCTTACTAGAAGGTTTTCAAAAAGAAACAATAGGAGGAAGATCTGCAATTCTCATAGGCCCAAATGTTAATTTTAAGCCACCTCTTTGGGCTAATTTATTCCTCAGATTTCCTGTTCCTAGATTTATATATCCAGTATTGAATAAAATAGTCCTATTTGCTCTTGAAAAACGTTTAAAGGAAGAGGGTCAAAAAATAAGATACAGAAGGATGTTTAAAGCTCAAGATTTATTGAGAATGAGGCTCTCTGCAAAATATAATATAGATTATGAAATGAATCTTGAATTTCCGGAAAATAATATTTCTTCTGCTATCTTGTCTGCAGAGTCGGATAAATTACATGCATTAGATGGAGTAATTGAAATTAGTAAAAAATTACCTAATTGTGAATTAATCAATATACCTAGTAATCAATATGCACATGAAGCAGCAGTCCTAAAAGAAATCGAAGAGTTTCATAATACCTTATCATAGTTAAAAATAAGCGATTGGCTGATGAATGATGCCTTTACAGGATGGTTCGATAGGTATGCGTGACAAGTTATCATCCTTCGATGTGGCATGTATCGTATCTGAGCTTTCTAAAATGATAGGTGCGAGAATGAGAAAGGCGTACCAGCCTCATTATGAACAGGTGGTTTTAAAGTTAAATAGAAAGGGCTTACCCTCCACTGATTTAGTAATAGTTAGAGGGAAGAGGTTGTATACTTCCTACCGTGATAGGCCAATGCCATCTAAGCCATCACAATTTGCTATGATAATTCGTAAATATCTCAGTAATGCTAGATTATTAGAAGTGAATCAATTTGGTTTTGATCGTATAATAGAGCTTGTATTTGAGAAAGGTTCAGGAAAAATAAAAATAATAATAGAATTATTTAGAGATGGTAACGTCCTACTAGTTGATCACCAGGGTAAAATAATTCAGCCGCTTACACATGCTAAGTATTCTACCAGATCTTTGAAAAAAGGGCTTGATTATACGCCTCCTCCAGAAGCATTTAACCCTCGTGAAATGAAAAGAAATGACTTAGAAGAACTTTTGCGTAATAGTGAACATGATTTAATTAGAACTTTGGCAGTGCGTGCAAGTTTTGGATCTTTATATGGGAGTATTGCTTGTTCGAATGCAAATCTAGATGAAAATATTATCTCTAATTCAATGACCAAAGAGCAAATAGATTTACTTGAAAAATCGATTAAAGGTATGATTTATGAACTTGAGAATAAAAATAATGCCATTATATGGATGAAAGATAATGATTCTTTGAAAAAATGGAATGAAAGTACAGATATTGAAGAGAAAGAAGATTTGATAACTCGAATAGAAGAAATTGCACCTATTAATGTTCCATCCCTCAATGCAGAATTATCTTCAAATTTAGAGACTCTTTCCTCAGGCTTTGATATTATATATGGCATGTATGATGCCGCAGCATTTATCCGGAGAGAAGAGGAAAAATTAATTCAATCAGGGAATGATGAAGGAGAAAAAAGAGCGAAACTAGAAAGAAGATCAGAGCAACAAAAATCGGCAATTGATAAATTCTTACAAAGAGCAGCAATTAATCAAGAGATAGGTAAATCTATTCAAGAAAATTGGAGTCATGTGAATAATATTTTAGGACAATTTAATAAAGCAATAGAAAATGAAAATTGGCAATCAATTGAGAAAAAGATAGGACAAATTCCGTGGATAGGTAAAATTAATCCTTCAAAAAGAACCATTGTAGCCTATTTACCAGATGAAGAAGGAGAACCTGCTACTAGCGTTACTCTTGATGTTGAAAAAAGTGTACATCAGAATGCTCAAAGATATTTTGAAGATGCGCGTATTCAAAAGAACAAAGCAAATGGGGCAAAAAAAGCGTTAGAAAATACAGAAATATCAAAATTAAGAGAAGAAAAAAAAGTGGCAAAAAATACTGCTGCAGGCAAATTAAAGATTGCAAAACGTAATAAAAAATTCTGGTTTGAAAAATATAGATGGGCAATATTGAGTAATGGTAGCTTGATTATTGGAGGAAAGGATGCAAAAGGGAATGATGCCTTAGTAAAAAAGCATCTTAATTCTACTGATTTATATTTTCATGCAGATTTACATGGTGCGCCATCGTGCTCTCTAAAACTAAATGAGGGTTTGGAAGTTGTGAAAGTAACCAATGAAAAATTACCTGATGGCGTGGTGTCATTAAAAATAAATCAAGAGTTAAACAAAGATATCCATGATGCTAGAGATTTTTCCGAAAAAATACATCAAGAAGCCGCTCAAATAGCTGTTTGTTGGTCTCGGGCATGGGGGAGCGGGGGTTCTGCAGCAACTGCTTTTTATGCGCGACCTAGTCAGGTTTCGAAAACAACTGAAAGTGGCGAATCATTGGGAAGAGGGAGTTTTGTAGTTAGAGGAAAGAGGAATTGGCATAAAGATATTTCACTCAATATGGGCATTGGAATTGGACTAATAAATGGGATTCCCCTTCCAATACTCGGAACGCCTGAGACAATATCGAAAATATTCCTAAGGTGGGGTAAAATAATTCCCAGCAAAGAAAAAAAGGAGATTTTGGCTAACAAAATATCCAAGGCAACTGGACTTGCACAGGAGGATATTTTATCATGCCTACCTCCTGGAGGATGTACCTTAGAAAATCATGGATTAATTATTAACAATTAAATTCTGGATATGTTATGGCATACATATTACTATCCACATAATGATCATATAACCATTCTCTGTCTACATTACATCCCTCTAGCCTCATACCTAAACGTTGTGCGACAGATATACTTGGAATGTTTCCTGTAGCAACTTCAATTACAAAACGATGCATATTCAGATCGTTGAAGCAATGTTGCATCAATCTAGAACAACATTTTGTCATGAAACCATGGCCCATAAAGTTTTCAGAAATCCAATAACCAATCCCACATGATCTATTATTATAATCAATCCAGTTTAGACTAATATTTCCTATTATTTTATTGTTTAATTTTATTGAATAACTTATTCCTTGACCATTAAGATACTCTTCAATAGATGTGGAAATTTGTTTTTCAAGATCTTTAACGGAACGAATATCATCAAGCCATGGAAGCCATTTTCTTAAATAATTTCGATTTATATCAATCAATGAAAATAATTCATTTTTATTTTCTAAATTGATTTGTAGTAATTCTAAACCTTCTTCAACCATAAGTAATTGATATGGTAATTCAAATTTAAATGGTTTTGGTAGTTCTTCGTCTACTTTGTACATAATTTAAGCGATAATATTTACTATTTTAGAATTTTCTAATAAGAGGTAATACTTCAAATGGGGACGACACCGGAGATATATGAGTGGCAGCCCAGAATCTAGAAATTGGACATATGGAGAATATTTACAATTATCAAAATTACTAGCCCTACAAGGCGAAGAAAGAGGTATTTCAAATGATGAAATGCACTTTATTGTAGTTCATCAAACATTTGAGTTGTGGTTTAAGCAAATTATTAGAGAATTGCGAGAGGTTAGAGATATATTAAACCAAGAAAATGTACCAGAAAATGAGATACCGAAGGCGGTAGACCATCTCACCAGAATTACAGAAATATTCCGATTAATGGCTAATCAGTGGAGTGTTTTAGAAACCTTGACNCCTCAAGGTTTCTTATCATTCAGAGACGGATTGGGAACTGCNTCTGGATTTGAATCATATCAAATGAGAGAATTTGAAATTCTACTTGGGCTAAAGAATGAAGATAGATTGGGAGGAATGAATCCTCTTAGAGGATTTGAAAAGGTTGCTAAAGATAATGCAGAAGCGGGTCAAATATATCAACAATTGAAAATAGCAATGGAGCAAAAGTCATTATTCGAATCATTAATGGAATGGATAGGAAGAACCCCAATAATGGGATCGAAATTTGGAACTAAAGAGGATTCGAATGAAGTGGCAAAATACGTTGAGGCACATTTGGAAGCCCATANGCGACATGGAGAAAGTGTTTATGGAAATTCCATTTCCGAAACAAAAGTCTCTGAAAGATTGGAGAGTGCTAATAATAATGCCAGAGAATTTCTAATCCCTGAAGGAAAAATAAATCGTTCCAGAGTAGGGCTATTATTTATTGAATCATATCGTGAGTTGCCTTTATTGACTTGGCCTAGAAAATTAATAGATGGATTTGTTGAATTAGAGGANGCGATAGTCAAATGGAGGCATTCACATGCCCGAATGGTAGAAAGAATAATGGGCAGAAGAGTAGGTACAGGAGGCACTAGTGGCGTTGATTATTTAGATGCAACAAGTCGGTATCGCATTTTCAAAGACTTGTGGGGAGTTCGTACAATATTGATAAAGCCTCAAAATAGGCCTGCTCTTGAGGGCGCGGAATTCTATGGATATAATTCAAAATAATAATATGAAAGAAAGAATGGATATCGTATAATTGAAGTCTAGGTCTCTTTTGGATAGCATATGGAATCGGTCAACATATGTGCATATGCAAGAACTCCCGTAGGTAAATTTAGAGGTTCTTTATCAAAATATAGCGCTACTGAATTAGGTGCAATGACCGTGAAAGAATTATTGAAAAGAGTNGATTTAAGTCCCAAAGATGGAGTAATTGATCAATTATATATGGGGCAAGTGTTGCAAGCAGGGGCTGGTCAATCGCCATCTAGACAGGTGGCTTTAGGTGCCGGAATGCCTTACGAAACTCCATCTACAACAATAAACAAAGTTTGTGGTTCAAGTTTGAAGGCAGTAATGATTGGGGCATCAGATATACGAGCTAAAGTTGCTAATTTGGTCATTGCAGGCGGGATGGAATCTATGAGTAATGCGCCGCACTTCATAAAAAATCCTAGTAAAGATCAACAAATACAATTTTCAGATTTAGAATGGATATTAACCTATGATGGATTAAGAGATGCTTATTCAGGAGAAATGATGGGAGAGACAGGAGAGACTGTCGCTAAAGAATTCAATATATCTAGAGAACAATCTGATTCCTATGCAGTTAGATCACACAAACTTGCTAATGAAGGATGGGAAAGAGGTTGGATATCTGGAGAAACATTTGATGTAGATGAATTAGTAAAAGATGAAGGCATTCGCAGTGATACTAATTTGGAGAAAATTAAAACATTGAAGGCTATTTTTGATGATAATGGACAAGTCACTGCAGGAAATGCCAGTCAACTATCAGATGGGGCTTCTGCAGTATTGATTGCATCAGATTATGCGGTTGAAAAATATAGCTTACCAATACTTGCTAAAGTAATAGACTATTGTACTTCGGGATTAGAACCTAGCAGAGTAATGTCTGCGCCCATTGCTGCGGTTGAAATCCTATTAAATAGAAATAAATTGANGATTGATGATATTGATTTTATTGAACACAATGAGGCNTTTGCATCTGCTTCTTGTTCTATTCAAAAGGCTTTGAAAATTCCTAATGATAAATTTAATCCACATGGAGGTGCAGTTGCTATTGGTCATCCGCTTGGAGCAACAGGAACAAGGTGTTTAATGACCTTAGTTAATGCATTAAATAGAACTGCAGGAAAATTTGGAATAGTAACAATTTGTCTTGGCGGAGGAAATGCTGTGGCAATGTTAATAGAGGCAGAATAAAATAAAAAAATAATATTTTTCGTGTACTCTTAGTCATAGTCCTTATTTGGGAGTTGTCAGTGGACATACATATGGTTAAGCCAAAGAGTCCGCATACTCGCTTTGAAAAAGCAAGAATAATTGGTGCTAGAGCATTGCAAATTAGCATGGGAGCNCCGCTTTATGTTACCGAAGATGAGTTAAGAGACAATTTCAGTGATGAATTAGTACAACTCTATGGAGTGAANGATGCAAAAGAAAGAGTTGTTTTAGATCCGATGAAAATTGCTACTTTGGAATATGATCAAGAAAGGATACCAATAGATGTTGACCCTCACCTTGATGATTAGTAATTTAGGCACCCATGTGGGGGTGAAGCCCATTGTTAGGAAGAATTTTAGTTGGAAACAATTTAACGAAAGTCATTGTTATTACTACAATATTAGTTATAGCTCTAGGCGGTACAATAAGAATTTATGATGCAGGAGAGTCATGTCCTGACTGGCCTCTTTGTTTCGGGACATTTGGATTTAATATCTCCGAAGAAGAACAAGAAAGATGGTGGGAAGAAAATCCTGATGAGATTGATTCTCGTGGCTCTGGTCATAGATATACAACTTTTCAAATTTTCACAGAATGGATTCACAGATTTTTAGCAGGTATGGTCTTAGCACCTTTGGTCTTTTTGAATTGGTTCATTTTAAGAAATGATGAAAGATATGGAAAAGATATGGCAACTGCTACAAAACTGTCCGTAATACTAATTTTATGGCAAGGTGCTGTTGGGATGTTAACAGTGAGAATGGATAACAAACATTGGAGCGTAATACTTCATCTAGGTTCTGCATTAGCATTTATGATGGTTTTGATATGGATTTGGGCAATTATTTCGAGAGAAAGGAAAACTGATTGGATTTCTTTTGATCCTGAATTCTCTGAAAAATGGAAAAACAAACTATTTACTGTATCGGGACTTACATTATTTACTCTTTTTTCTGGAACCTTAGTTTCTACTTCTCCAGGAGCAAATTATGGTTGCGGAATAAATGGCTTTTATGACTCTTGGCCACTCTGTCAAGGCGAATTATTATCCAAAATAGCCACAGATGAAATTGTTGCCAAGTCTCAACTGATTCATAGATGGTTAGTGGGACTAGTGGGGATAACATTAATTGTCATATATTTGAATATGCGAAATGAATTTAGCAAACAAAATAAAGGAGGTTCTTTGCTAATAAAATGGATTTTGGCAGCAACGATTACTTATGTTATGAATATTTTATTGGGAGGTTTGTATGTGTTATCATGGACAGTAGATGGATATCTAGAAATTCTTTCATTGATACACCTCTTGCTTGCATCTACTTCATTTATTTTGTTAGCAACCACTTGTATAGGAATTTTGATGACATTGAAATATGATATTAAAGACCAAGTAATACTTGAAGATTAAATATAGATTGACATTGGAGATAAATGAGAAAGTACATGGAGCTAGTAAATTCATATTTATCTTTGACTAAGCCCAAAGTAGTAATATTACTACAAATTACTGCTCTATGTTCAGTTCTCTGCCATGATTTAATTGGTCAATCTGAAATAAATATGGAAACTATAAAAACTATTTTCATTGTTTTTGTAGGTGGATATTTGACAGCAGGCGGTGCTAATGCGATTAACATGTGGTATGACAGAGATATTGATCCGATTATGACTAGAACCTCCAATAGGCCTCTTTCTACTGGGAAGATAGAAGCTTCTACTGCATTATTATTTGGCATAATAATGGCAATTACTGGAACGGTATGGTTTTCCTTATTAGCAAATAATGTTGCAGCTTTTTGGGCTTTTTTTAGTGTATTATTTTATGTTTTTATATACACTATGTGGCTAAAAAGAAAAACACCACAGAATATAGTAATAGGAGGGATTGCCGGTTCAACTCCTCCAGTAATTGGCTGGGCTGCTGCTGAAGGAGGTTTGTCAATACAAATTACGTCATTGGAAGTATTTTTTGAGTCTATTTTTAATTTAGGACCTCATAATTATCTGGGACTATATCCTTTAATGCCTTGGTTTATGTTCATTTTGATTTTCCTNTGGACACCTCCTCATTTTTGGGCTCTTGCACTATATCGTTCTGAAGAATATCAGAAGGTTGGAGTACCGATGATGCCAAATGTGAGAGGCAAAAGTAGGACATTGATGGAAATGAAAATATATTCTATATTACTAATTATTTTATCTTTAATGGCATTTTTCAACTATACGCCGTCAATGGATTGGAATATTGCTAATAATATAAAACAAGAAAATTTTATTGTAAGTTTTACTACTACTGTATTGAGTATCTGGTATGCAACTACAGTATGGAATATTGATATATATGAAGAAGTAGATAAATCTGGAAGAATGTCTATTGCTTCTAGATCATTTTTTGTTTCTCTCTTATACTTAGCATTAATGTTTGTTGTATTAGTCACAGGAAGTCTTGGATTTGAAGGATCTGTAATTGGGATATTTGTAGTATTAGTATGCATCTATATTTCGGAAATGAAAAATAAAAATCCTATTTAGAGATTAATAGTGCCTAAACTCCCGATGGTTTGAAGCACAGTATAGTCTGTTCAAGGACATAAGTTGAGGAGGGGGCGTCATGGATGAAAAGGACTTGATATATGATTGGAATATAATAGATTATGATATTAGAAGAAATTCTAGTGAACACCCGCATGATTTATGGTTTGATGATGAAACTCTCCGAGATGGTTTACAAAGTCCAAGTGCGAATAATCCCACTATAGATCAGAAAATTGAATTACTTGATTATATGGAAAAGTTAGGCNTTCAAAAGGTCGACTTAGGATTACCAGGAGCGGGTCCTTTTCATATTGAACATATAGATTCAATGCTTTCCCATATCACAGAAAACTCATATGAAATAAGNCCCGGGTGTGCAGTTAGAACTGTTGTCAGTGATATATCTCCTTTAATTGATTTACAGGCTAAATATGATTGTCAAATTCAGGCAAGTGCGTTTCTTGGAACTAGTCCAATACGTCAATATACTGAAGATTGGGATATGGCAAAAATACTCTCAACCGCCGAAAAGGCGGTAAGTTTTGCAGTTGACAATGATATCCCCGTAATGTTTGTCACTGAAGATACTACACGTAGTAGACCTGAAGAAATAAAAGAGGTGTATACTCGTGCTCTAGAACTTGGCGCAGATAGAATCTGTATTTGTGACACCTGTGGGCATGTAACTCCAAACGGAGTTCAAAAATTACTTTCATTTATTCAGAATGAAGTAATACCTGATGCTGGTTTCAAGAGGAGAGATATAGAAATAAACTGGCATGGCCATCAAGACAGAGGTTTAGGAGTTGCAAATAATATTGCTGCATTTGAGTCAGGAGCCGATGTTATACATGGAACTGCTTTAGGGATTGGCGAAAGAGCTGGAAATGCACCTTTAGATCAGACGCTAGTTAACCTTAGTTTGATGGGAGTAATAAGTAACGATTTNACTNCTTTAGATGAATATATGAGGAAGGCTCATGAATATGTAAAAGTTCCTTTACCAAGAAATTATCCAATTTTTGGCAATGATGCGTTTGAGACAGGCACTGGAGTGCATGCATCTGCAGTTGTAAAGGCCATGAATAAAGGAGATCATTGGTTGGCAGACAGAATTTACTCCGGAGTACCTGCATCGGATTATGGCTTGAAACAAATTATCAGAATTGGGCATATGAGTGGGAGATCAAATATAATTTGGTGGTTAAAAAATAATGGATATCAAGTTACAGATGAGTTGGTGGAGTATATGTTTTCTATCGCAAAAAAACAAAGAAAATTAATGGAAGATAAGGAGATTCATGATTCTGTGAGAAATTTCAAAAAAAAATAGAGTTTTTAATTATGAACTACTAATACAAATACATATAGGTCAAATGAATTTGAAGATTAAAAGTGCGTAGTGCGATAGTAGTCATTTTGTTGTTGCTGTCGCCTATGAGTTTTGTTGGTGCTGAGGATATAAGAAATGATTCAGTTAACGACAATGATGATATGAAAATTATCGAGACATATTCAAAATCGATACAAAATGCATTCTATAGATTGAGTGACTTGGGGCAATATGAAAAAAATATAATATTAGAGAATAATGATTGGGTAGTTGTCACAGGCCATCCGTTGGAACATCATAATAAAATAATTTCAACGTCCTTTGATAGCGAAGAAGTTAATTTGTTAAAAGGAGCTTATATTTGGAGATTCCAGGAATCTTCCAACTCAATCAATGACTTAACACATCTGTTTGAAGAGGGAGATATTGAATCTTTCTATCCTTTATTGAAAAGGCAGCAGGAAGTTAGATATATCCCGAATGATCCAGATTTTGACGAACAATGGCATCTACAAAATACTGGTCAAACTGGAGGAGTTACTGGTGAAGACGTCAATATAACAAGCGTTTGGGATAGTTACAATGGTACTGGAATAGTCATCAGCGTAGTAGATGATGGTTTAGATCACGAACATCCAGATATAGAGGCACATTATAATTCATCATATTCATTTGAT
>PATZ01000048.1 GCA_002712575.1 Methanobacteriota archaeon | reverse complement strand
TATTCAGAAGTATCACAATATGATAATATTGGTGGAAATGGAACAATTCCAATGATGTTAGATCTCAGCAACCTTGCAGATGATGAAATTTACAGAGTACAGTATACTTGGTATACATCTTTAGATTCTGAATATTTCAATTGGGAAGACGTAACTCCAACTAACAATCAATTCTACTTTGATGTACCAGTATCTAATTGGGATTGTGAAGTTAGACTATACGTCTACATTCAATATGAAACATTCCAAGGATACAATAATCATATGATTTCAACCAATCAATACTTCAACACAGATTGTCTTGAACCTGGAAATGTATCTCTAAACATGGATAATATGGGTGAAGTTTGGGACGATTGGTCTAACTTGAATAATGGAACTAATGATATGAGTTGGGAAATGACAGATCTTATTGTGGGAGAAACTTACACAATAGACTGGTATGTGAAATACAACAATGATATTGTATCATATGATTATGAGACATGGACTGCTGGAGATTCTAATGCGTCTATATCTTGGTCTTTCGATATGGATAATTCTACAACATGTAATGTTGAGATAATGTACAGAATGTTTGTTGATTCTGGAGATTCTGATTGGGTAGAGATGGATAATGAATACTTCTATTGGTATCCTTCTTGTGATCAATGGGTATATCCTGATGATAATTACATAAATCTGTATGTCGATATTAATGGTACAATGGTAGAAAATCCAGACACCCTTCCTTCAGGAGAAGTAGACTTTGAAATCCACTTTGAGAATATGTCAGTTGGTGCTGATTATAGAATGTATTTCTATTACAGTAATACAGGATTTAATAGTAATTCTCAGTACATATATTTCACATATGATGGCTCTCCAATGGAGATGACTATCGATATTGCTCCTTGGGCATGTAGTGTTTACTTTAGCTATGATATGCGTTTGTATGACTTTAGATATGGAGATGGAAACAGCTACAGTGATTGGTATCTAGGATCTGATAGCACATACATCGATGGTCCTTGTGAATCATTGAGTTATGATAGCTCAGATTATCCTGATTTCTCAGTATATGATGAGAATGACAATTTGATTGATGATGAGACTGATTTCACAGAAGGAAATAACACAATCATACTTGGTGCAGATAATCTACAGAATAGTTTCCCATACTATATGGAATTACAAGTACGATATGATGGATATCTAAATGTCTTCAAAACTCATTCATTCACTGGAAATAATACAACTATGGAAGAATTCCATACTATAATCGATCTTCCAGGACATGTATGTAATGTGGAAGTAAGATCTTATCTATACGTAACCACTTCTAGTGGTAGCAACCAATTGAATTACACAAATTACTATGCAGATGGTCCATGTGACGGATCTGATGGAGAAAGCAGACTCAGCACTCCATTGCATGCATATCTCAATGGAACATGGGTTGTAGTTGATGATGATACTTTCTTCCCTGCTGGCGAGACAGATATGTCTTGGGATCTTAGCGGATTAGATCCAGATACATATTATTACATGAATTATAATACACCTAACAATGGATGGTCAGGTTATTTCTATGGCGACAATATCCCTGATGAACTAGATGATTGGACAATGATTCTGAGTGAATTCAGATGTGACATGAATATTTACAGAAATATCTATGCAATCAGTGACTACACTGGTTGGAATGGTATGGGTAGTCAATACTTCTATCCAGATAATGATTGTCTAGATGGTGGAGATATCACTATAGAAATACAAGATGCAGAAGGCAATTGGAGTTCATATGATAGTGGCTATGGTAGTTCATATGACTTATTACCAGGAACAACAAACTTCTCTTGGTCATTAGATAATCTACTAGAAGGATATGATTANGAATTCTATTGGTATCAACAAGGATCTGACTATNANAGTGAATATCAATATTTCACAGCAGATTCTACAACAGNAGAATCCTTTGATTTCTCAATAACAATNGATCAATACGAGTGTAANGTGTATTTCTATGCATANTTGAGACCAATGTCTGAATATACTGGAAATTATGAAGAAACAGAATATTTCAGTTTCCATCCGGATGAGCCATGCTATCCTCCATTCAATTTCGCTGCAGAAGATGCTGCAGGTAATTTGACTNTGGATGCACTAGATCCTGACTTTGTTCTAAGTCCGGGAGATAATCACTTATTCTTTGATTTCAATCANATGGATAACGGAACAACATACTATCTNNANTGGTATTGGAGNTCTCAGAATAGCTGGAATGGCTGGTACTATGACTATGTTTATGTAGATACTACAGACAATGTTTCTGATGGATTACATTTCAATATGACTCTTGATGCAATGGAATGTTATGCTTATGTTTATGTGAATGTGTATAATTATTCTAATGGTAATTCATACCACATGGGCAGTTATGATATAGATTTAGAAGGACCTTGTATGGTGCCATTTAGTCTTGAAAATTATGAAGATGAATCAATTGTTAATATTGGAGAAAACCAATTTACATGGGAGATTGACAACTTAGATGTAGGAAGTAACTATACTTTAGAATACTATTACTCTATGAATTCAGGATTTTATGGTTGGTATAATCATGATTTTACATTTAACGGAACCGATTTCATTGACTTTACAGTGAATGTTACTGAATGGGATTGCAATGTAAACTTCAATGCAAATATATACAATACAACCAACGGTTCTATGAATTATCTCTATGGAAATAATTGGTATTTCTACAACCCAGATTGCTATGAAGTTGATTATTATGCACTTGATTCAGATGGTAATTGGATACAATATGATGATATAGATGCAGGAACTACCGAATTACTTTGGGAAATAAATTACTTTAATGGAAATATCCCAGAAGGATATGAGTTTGAACTTGAATATCAAATAATAACAGACAACGATTGGTCTAATTCTGATCAATATAGTATAACATGGATTCAAGATGATGACGACATACAACAATTACCTTGGAATATTACTATTAATCAGTTTGTATGTGATATTTATGTAACATCCAACCTGTATGTAAACACATCAAATGGATGGTCAAGTATTAGAGGCAACGGATTCAGTCTTTATGCACCTTGTGAAGAAATGCCAGCAGGATGGTATAACTTCTCTATGAATGATAATGGCACCTGGCTAGACTTGGATGAAGGGTGGAATAATATGGTTGTAGAAGAAGGAGATTATGAAATGAGATTAGAAATCTCTGATCTCGAAATTGGAATTTGGTATGAAATGTCGGTAAAGGCATATATGTATGAAAATGTATTATATGACGAGACCCTTTTCTGGCCTGTACAGGACAACTCAACTGTAGTCATTGATATTAACATGAGTGTTCCTCACTGGTATTGTGGAATATCATTTGAAACAAAACTATCATTTGAACATGAAGAAGAAATGTATGAAGTAATGACCAGAGATTATTATGAACAGGGGCCATGTCAAAATGATGTTTCTAACTTTACGGAATCTTTCGATGTTGAACTTGAATTAGTATTAATTAATGATAATTTATATTCTCAAGACTATGAATTAGTTATACCATTCTCATACGACCTTGATGATGATTTCAAGTTATATTTGGATGCAGTGTTTGGTAATATGGACGGTATTCTAAATGTATCAGAGGCTGCTATGGCTGAGGATGCATATAATTCATATGCAGATGATGATGGCGACGAAGCCCCAGAATTCCTTTTGAATGGAGAGGTATTTGAATCATATAGATACGATATCCCAATTCTAAGTAATACATCAGCAACACCAATTTTTACAGGCTCATGGATTTTGGAATATTTCAACATACAGGGCGTAGAAATATCAACTATAATTACTGATATCGAAGTTGATGATTTGGTTCCATGGCACTTTTATGTACCAGAAAACAACGATATTTTGGTACATTCCCTTGAAGTAACTGGTAATGAGAATGACTCTTTCGTTCCATCTACTGAATTTAATTTAGTGGATGGTATTTATTCAATACACATTACATGGTTATTGGCTAATATTCCAGATCCGATTTTAGAATTAGAACAGTATGATTTAGTTTCAGAAGAATTTGGCCAGTTAACAGATGTGATGGAGGAAACTTTCAACGAGACGATGACCGTACACACTTTCCAAATTACTCTAACCAATTTGAGCTATCAGGAATATCTGGTTATTTATGGTGTACAAGTTGATGGGTATGATAATGACAGCTGGTCACATGGAATCATTGAAGAACATAATGATGAAGTATTACCAACCTTCACTGTGTTAACAGACATACACACATGTAACGTATCAATTTCTATTGAAATATATGATAGAAACGAGGAGCATTTGTTAACTCAAAACTATTTCTTAGAAGGAACTTGTCAGCCCTATGATTATGATATGGACGGAATTTCTGACGAAGATGATGCATTCCCATATGATCCAACTGAATGGTTAGATACAGATGGTGACGGAGTTGGAGATAACTCTGATGCGTTCCCATATGATCCAACTGAATGGTTAGATACAGATGGTGACGGAGTCGGCAATAACAACGATACTGATGATGATAACGACGGAATAGATGATGAATCAGACAATGATGATGATGGCGATGGAATTAACAATGATAATGACGCATTCCCCGCAGATCCTAATGAATGGAATGATACAGATGGTGACGGAGTGGGAGACAATTCTGATGTATTCCCTAACAACTCTACTGAATGGTCAGATATCGATGGCGATGGAATTGGTGATAATTCCGACGACGATGCTGATGGAGATGGTATACCAAATGGAGAAGATGGCCTACCTCTAAATCCAAATGAATCTTCTGATTCTGATAATGATGGAGTAGGAGATAACGTTGATGCATTCCCTAATGACCCAAATGAGCAATATGATACAGATGGTGACGGAGTTGGAGATAATGCCGATACAGACGATGATGGCGATGGAGTAATGGATTCGGTAGATGTATTCCCACTGGATTCATCAGAAACCATTGATTCTGATGGCGATGGAGTTGGAGACAACTCTGATGCATTCCCTAATGATGCATCAGAAAGAGTAGATTCAGATGGTGACGGGATCGGAGATAATTCTGATGCATTCCCTAGTGATATCAATGAATGGTCAGATTATGATGGAGACGGAGTTGGAGACAACTCTGATGCGTTCCCTAACGATCCAACAGAAGACACAGATTCTGATGATGATGGAGTAGGAGATAACACTGATATTTTCCCATATGACCCATTAGAAACCACTGATTCAGATGGTGATGGAGTTGGAGATAATACTGATGAATTACCAAACGATTCAACAGAACAAAAAGATTCTGATGGTGACGGAGTTGGAGACAGCTCTGATGCATTCCCNAACGACTCAACAGAAGATACAGATTCAGATGGTGATGGAGTTGGAGACAACTCTGATGATTATCCTGATGATCCATTTAGAACAGAAAAAGAAGAAGGTGGTAGTTTCNTACCAGGCTTCTCTTCTATAATGGGAATAGTCTCTTTGCTGGGTGCTGCGATAATTGTTACAGGNCGACGTAAGGAATGAGTTGGCCTTTTTGGCCACTCATCCCCCTACATCAATCAGAGGTATCGATAGATTATTTGGGTGGTGCAGAGGACAGGATTTGAACCTGCGAAGCACTACGCACTGGGACCTCATCCCAGCCCCTTTGACCACTCGGGTACCTCTGCCTGCAAGTAACCGGGTAATGTAATGTATTTCAAGAATGATGAATAAACACACTATTCAAGTGAAACCAAATCATTTGAATTTACTATTCCTTCTTTAATGACTGACGCATACCATCTTGACCACCCTGGATGTTTTTTTTCAAGAATACGACTGAACTTACCATCATTAAATGACTCAATGATTGTTTTACAAGGAGGTGCAGTATTTGTTAATTCTAATACAACATCACCAATACCAATTTTCATTCCCATTTCTAGAATATTCCAGTCAATACCCTTTATAGTAATATTTTCTCCCGTACTTCCAATACTAATTGGATGCCCTTCTAATTGTAATTGTTCAATTCTTTCAAAAGAAAATAAACATACAGCTCTTGTAGGTCCTCCATGATATTTTAAATCATTTTGCTTATCTCCCTCAACACCATTAGGGTGAATTACAATCTGATTTACAGGATATTTGGGGACACCCCCTAGGGGATTAATATTCAAGGAAACTACTTGTCCCACGAAATGCTCAATCAGTAAGAGAACATAATAATATCGATGCATGATATTTTTTTATTTTTAATTGTTTTTTTGTCACATTTGTCTGAATCATCATATCCTTTGACCTATTGGATGACATATGGCAGCGTTCGGGGACCACCCTCCAATACCAGCAAGTATCGAAAATTTGTTACTCGATGAAACTGTTTCCACTGCTTTTCTCAAGGCAGAGTGTTCAACTAGAGTTAAGTGTGGACATATATCTTCGCTATCTCTAAAACAATTAGGAGATGAAATTTGGACAAAACCAAAATTAGAACAACTCTCCGAGGAATTATCATTAGTTATAGAACAAAATGAGACTAGNTCGGATTGNTTTGTTGAAATAGAACGAACTGGTTGTAAAATAATGCAGATAGGNGATTTGAGAATAACCTGNGCATGGCCACCTTTTTCAGATGCATGGGAAATAACTGTAGTTAGGCCGGTTGCTCATCTACAAATATCAGATTATAATTTAAATGANGAATTAATGAATAGGCTAAAAGACCATCATCGAGGAGTTTTCGTTGTTGGACGTCCAGGTTCAGGAAAAACAACATTTGCACAAGCAATAGCCGCTTATCTTGACTCAGAAGTTGGAGCAATGGTAAAAACCATGGAGGCGCCAAGAGATCTCCAGGTCCCCCAAAGAGTCACTCAGTATGCCCCCTTAGAAGGAGATCTAGAAAAAACTGCAGAGGTAATTTTTTTAGTTAGACCCGATTTTGTTATATTCGATGAAGTCCGCAGAGCAAGAGATTTTGAAATATTTGGAGATGTCAGACTGGCTGGAGTCGGATTATTGGGAGTCACTCATGCCAATAGTGCTTTAGAGGCCATTCAACGCTTAGTTGGGAAAGTTGAATTAGGTTTGATATCACAAGTACTTGACACAGTAATCCACATAGAAAAAGGGAAAGTACATCAAGTTCTTGAATTAAAAATGGTCGTTAGAGCACCAACGGGCATGGAGGCAGATTTAAGTAGACCAGTAATTGAAATTAAGGAGTTCCCATCAGGTAAGATAACCCATGAAATGTTTGCATTTGGTTCAGAAATAGCTGTAGTACCAGTAAATTTTGAGGATGGAGAGGGAGGTAGCCCGGCAATGAAATTAGCCTCCGAACAACTTAAACGTGAAATTTCAAGATTAACGGGTATCCCTGTACCACATGCAAAATTTCTAACAGATTCATCCGCAGAAATTTTCATCAATGAATCAGCAATAGGGGCTATGGTAGGAACTAAGGGCGAATCCATACGGCAATTAGAACAAGATCTGAATTTAAAATTAAAAGTAAACTCAATACATGATGTTCCGAGAGCACTTCGGAAAAAAATTGAACGCTCATCGTTTGGTGATGAAGAATTAGACCAATGGCGCAGCAGATCTGGTAGACAATGGGAATATAATAGCGGCAAATCAAAGAAAAGTAGAAGAAAAGCGAGAAAAAATAGGAAATAAATAATATTATCTTCTTCTATATCTAACTATAATAATAAATAACACCGATAAAGCAGCAAAAACTCCCCCAGTAACCAACACTTGCTTTTCAGAAATATTATAATCCTCTAAAACACTTAGATTTCCCCCAACTCCATTAATTAATCCACTTTCTCTGGGTTCAACAATAAATTCTAATGAGTTTTCATTTTGACAGGATCCAGCAGTTAGTTTTCTTTCATCTAAAACTATTAAACAACCTTCGAATTTTTGTTCTATATTTGAAGGCGTAGTTAATTCAAATTCACAATTTTCAAACCCATCACCTTCGGTTATTATAACAGAGCATTTTTCACTGATTACATTGAATCCAGATTCCCAAGCGCTTTCATAATTTTCATTTTTTTCTACAAGATGCACTTCCACATCTAATTCCTTATCGACATTACTTTCGCAGTTATAGGATGCTGTAAATAAAGCATTTTCTCCAGCCTCGACTACTAATGAACTCATACTGTAGGTGACATCACAATTGGTATATTCGATTATTTCTATTTCAACCAACCATTCTTCAATATCGGTTAAAAATCCCATTGGTATTCCAACTGCAGATACAACCTCTGCGGTTATATTCAATGCATATGTTTGTGGACTTAATCCACTATCTAGGTCAATGATAACCTGAAAAGAAACTTCATCGCCTCCTTCCACTGCAAGGCTTCCTGGTCCGGTTACTTCAATATCTTCAGAAATATATTCCAGAGCAACATCTTCAACATAAGGTCGATCATTAGTTAGTATACAATCTATCAGTTCAGTTTCAGGGTAAGAATCTTCTCCAAAGTCTATTGTGATAGAACTTCTGGAACATTCCAACTCGATTCCAGGAAGTATTTCTTGTGCAGCACTTGGAGGAACAAATAGAAGCATCTGAGAACTCAAAAAGAAAAAAATAATCATCCCAAAACCCCTCTTCATATCATCTCATTTCTAGACTAGAAAATAGATTTATCTATTTCCCGACTCTTCTAATTACATATTTCTCCTCAAAGCATTCATGACGAACTGTCTTTTGGAGTGTAATATGAGCGATGGTGCGGGAAAACCCCCAGTTGTGATTGTTCCAGATCAAACCAATATTACTAGCGGCACTGAGGTACAAGAAAAATTAATTTTAGCGGCAAGAGTATTCTCAGATTTACTTAAACCAACATTTGGGCCTCGTGGTTTAGATAAAATGCTGTATAAAACTGATGGTACTACTGCAGTAACAAATGATGGAGCAAAAATAGTTGCAGAACTTATGGTTAAACACCCAGCAGCAAAAATGATGGTTTCCATGGGAAATGTACAAGAAGAAACATGTGGAGATGGAGTAACTACAACTATGCTGCTATGCGGCTCGTTACTAATCGAAGCGAATATATTACTAAAAAAAGGATTACATCCACTAAAACTTGTTGAAGGCTACCGACTTGCTCTGGATGCTGCTAAAGAAAAAATAGCAGAAGAGGCTACTACAGTAAACAAGGAACGACTTTTTGGTGTAGCTAAAACTGCACTAAGAGGGAAAGGTGCTGAAACCGCCATAGATCTTTTTTCTAGCATAATTGTTGAAGCTTTGTCAGTACTCTCAGAAAATAGAGATTCTGTCAGTGCAGAATATGTTACAATGTTTAAGACTGGGTTAAACTCTATTCATGATTCACGATTTCTAAAAGGAGTTATAATTAATAGAAGAGTATTGATGGATAATTTGCCCAATAATCTATTAAATCCAAAATTAGCTGTTATCAATTCTGATCTAAAATTACGATCATTTACTAGAAATGTGGAAATTAAAATTACCAATACTAATCAATTAGACTCCTTTATAGAAGCAGAACAGGAAAGTAAAGAATTGATTGCCAACACAATAATTAATACCGGTGCAGATGTTGTATTTTGTACAGGTGAAATAGATAGAGAAATACTACATCTTTTATCAGATAACTCTATTCTAACGGTGGGAGAATTAGATTCTTCTGAGATAGAAAATATTGCAGAGTCCACAGGAGCAAATGTCGTTGATTCAATTCTAGATATAGAATCTTCAGATATCGGCACATGTGGAACATTAGATTGGGAAAGAAGAGAACATACGGATAAAATTGAAGATATTATTACGATAGGAGAATGTAAAAAACCGAAAATTGTAACTATAGAAGTTGGAGGTTCAGGAGAGGTACACACTGAAGAAATAATCAGAGGTTTACATGATTCNCTACGTGCAACATCTAATGCAATAAGTGAAAANGAAATAATTTTGGGCGCAGGTACAATACATTCTCAGATGGCNAACTCTGTTAGAGTGGCTTCTGAATCAGAACCAGGAAAGGCTAGATTAGCNATGGAAGCATTTGCAAGAGCATTAGAAACAATNCCTGCAACTTTAGTAGAAAATTCTGGTGGAGAATCATTAGATCGTATCTTGGAATTACGTACNGCTTCTNNAGAAAGTNATNTNCCAATGGGAATTNANAANGATGGTTTTGTAACNCCNACNAAGGATATTTGGCATCCTCGATCAGTAATTGAAAACTCATTAGAATCTGCTACAGAAACAGCAATGAGCATGTTACGAATAGATCAGGTAATATCATCTCGCGGAGATTAAAATTATTCATCGAACTGTTCAATAACTTGTGATTTATCGCACAACATGGGTCGTCCGAGAGCACTTCTTAGCGTATGGGAAAAAGAAGGAATAGTAGAGTTTGCTAATTCACTTAGNGACATGGGTTGGACAATAATTTCAACTGGCGGAACAGCCAAAAAATTAAGAGAAGCCAATATAGATGTGATGGATGTTTCAGAATTAACCAATCACCCTGAAATATTATCAGGNAGNGTAAAAACTCTTCANCCAGCNGTTCATGGTGGAATCCTTGCTCGTAGNAAAATCAATGATGATTTAGAAACNCTNAAAAATTTAGNATATGGNGTNATTGATCTNGTCTGTGTNAATCTTTATCCATTCCAAAATGTAGCCGCACAAGAACCAAAGGTTTCCGATGATGATTTGATAGAGATGATAGATATTGGAGGNCCAACCATGATNCGNTCTGCAGCTAAAAATTATGAAGANGTAATTNTTGTAACAAANAANAATCAATATGACGATATAATAGAAAATATCTCNAAATCAGCAGGACANCCTTCAGGCNTNGATATTGAGATTAGAAAAAGNTTNGCNATATNTGCCTATCAATGTACAGCATCCTATGATGCAATAGTAAGTAANGANCTTGAAAATCGTTTTACAAATTTAAAAATACCNAGTAANCTATNNATAANTACAGATTCNGNTACNAATTTAAGATATGGCGAAAANCCTCATCAGCCAGCAGCNTTCTATCCAGACTCAATGAAANAGATAANATCNGGNCTTGCCAATGCAANANAACATGGAGGAAAAGAACTATCTTTCAATAATTATTTAGATTTAGATGGCGCATTACGTATTGCTCGTAGTCTCTTACTAGATGCCACTGATAAAAATAAACACGGCTGTGTAATAATAAAACACACAAATCCTTGTGGCGTCGCTTTAGATGAATTACAAACTAATGCTTGGGTTAATGCATTGGCTAGTGATCCAGAAAGTGCTTTTGGATGTGTTATAGCCTTTACTTCAGTGGTTGAAAAAGAAACTGCAAAATTGATTGGAGATCACTTTTTTGAGTGTATAATATCACCTGGCTATGCATCGGGTGCATTAGAANTATTATCATTNAAGAAAAATAGAAGGATGTTGACTTTACAAGATTTTTCCCCAAGAAAAGATGAGTTACGTATCCGNCAAATTGATGGTGGCTGGGTNTCACAGATACAAGGTGCACCAAATATTGATTGGGACAATGTAAAATGTGTTACAACAAGAACTGCAAATAAAAATGAATATGCATTAGCTAAGTTTGGATGCACAGTTTTATCTGAAGTAAAATCTAACTCNGTNGCNCTTGTCTCGGAAACTGAAACAGGCTTCACTACTGTTGGTATCGGCCCCGGTCAGACAAGTAGAGTAGAAGCAGTNCATATNGCTGCTAGACGTGCAGGTTCAAGAGCCAAATCATCAATGTTGATNTCNGATGCATTTTTNCCATTTAGAGATGGTATTGATGCTGCGAATAAAATNGGAGTAAAAACAGTNATTCAACCAGGNGGATCAATTAGAGATCAGGAAGTAATAGATGCAGCAAATGAACATCAAATGTCTATGTTATTTACCAATAAGAGATTATTTTTACATTNATNTAATCGCGACTTTTTATCTNGANGATAATGTATAAAATNCCCANNAAACCTACTAGNATTATTGTTACAGCNCCATATCCTGGATCAGCACCATCCCAAGANGACGGATCAGATAANTCTCCACTTCCTTTTGTAGAAACATGCCATACAAAATATGCTGATANAGANGCCATCAAAGTAACNAANCCCACAATTCCATATTTTGCATGTTTNGGAATCGTTTTACCAGTAGCGTANTATTCAAAAATTGCAGAACCAAAATANGANTTAGTCAAACTCCAACGGAANAANCTTTCATTGGAAATAGAAAATAAAAATGCTGCAGGTACTGCCCATGAAACAGTNGGCCATCCTGGTANAAANACNCCAANAATTGCAAANAAGACNAATAAACAACCCAANGAGACGTAAATTTTACTTTTTATTGGATCACTTGTAACTGCATATTTTTCAATAATTTGCTCTANANTTTCCAGCCTTTGCATANCNCTCCNCCATANATCCCACGACGTACNATGTTTAAGTTCAGTTATNTGCAGTTAACTTTTTATGAATTNATAACCAAACCGTAAAACCCTACCGATTCCTGAGAACCTCATGGAGGGAGCATATATACTACCTAGAATAGCGTCTTTGGACAAACCTCTTAGATTAGCGGTTTTAATTTCTGGAAGTGGTTCAGGTTTAGAGGCATTAGTAAATTACCAAGATACACCGAGATTACATGATACCAAACTTATTATTTCAGATAATCATAATGCTAAGGGATTAAAATATGGATATCAAAAAAATATCAATACAAAAATTATTTCTCTGCCAAAAATAACTGATAAAATAGAACAGAGAATTTTACATGAGGAATTAATTCA
>PATZ01000047.1 GCA_002712575.1 Methanobacteriota archaeon | reverse complement strand
TCCCTTTGCTATTGAATTAGCTCGTATTAACATCATCATTAGTACGTGTTCAGGTTTCATTTCATCCCCTACGCCACAAGCATGACTGCGAATGAGATTAGCTTGTAAATCTTCTAAACTATTATTATCAATAGACACTGAGGATAATGAACCAAATCCTGTATTTACACCATAAACAACGTCGTTATTGTCAATTATTCTCTCAATTATTTTTCTAGATTCGAACATTTTATCTTTTGCTTTATCTGATAAAATAACATGACCAGAATTATCAACAATATTGATAATATCTTCAATTTTTAGTGAATTCCCATCTATTTCCAGGTTACTCATATTATTCCTCCAGAAGTATCATACAAATATACTCATCGAAAATTATACTATAAAATCTAGTAAATTATCTTCAACTAAATTTGAAATGGTTATTTCTAGTTTGCTATTTCGCTCCATAGCCTTTTGTATTGCAAATTTTGCTCCTTTATTTCTGGCCCAAGATCTACGTGCAATACCATTATTGACGTCCCACGAAATCATAGATTCAATGTTATCGCTAGACCTGTCTGAACCATCAATAATCAATCCAAATCCTCCATTTATTACTTCTCCCCAACCGACTCCACCGCCGTTGTGGAGGCTTACCCATGTAGCACCTCTAAATGAATCTCCAACAAAATTATGCACAGCCATATCTGCAGTAAACATCGAACCATCTTTTACATTAGCTGTTTCTCTGTATGGACTATCAGTGCCACTTACATCGTGATGGTCACGGCCTAGAACAATTGGTCCAGAAATTTTACCTTCCTTTATAGCCTTATTAAATTCTAAAGCAATTTGTAATCTTCCAATTTCATCGGCATATAAAATTCTAGCTTTACTACCAACAACTAGGTTATGTTTTTCCGCTTCTGAAATCCATTTTATATTATCCATATATTGTAATTTTATTTCCTCAGGGCAATNTTTTGAGAGTTTTTTAAGTACTTCCAACGCTATCCTATCAGTGGTATCTAGATCTGATTTTTTACCCGANAAACAGACCCATCTAAAAGGTCCAAAACCATAATCAAAGCACATNGGTCCCATAATATCTTCTACATAAGAGGGAAAAAGAAATGTATCATTCTCTATAACTTTAGCCCCTGCACGACTAGTTTCAAGTAAGAAGGCATTACCATAATCCCAAAAAAACATACCATTCTTACTAAGTATATTTACGGCTTCTGCGTGTCTTTTGAGCGATTTTTGAACTTCAATTTTGAATTTTTGAGGTTCTCTAGATAATAATTCTAACCCTTCCTCATATGTCATCCCGACTGGCATATAACCTCCTAACCAAGGATTATGTAAACTAGTTTGATCACTGCCTAAATCTGGAGTAATTCCTTTAGAAATAAAGTATTCTAACAAATCTACAATATTTCCAACATATCCCAATGAAACTGCTTCNTTTTTTTGTTTTGCAATCGATATTCTTTCAGATAATTCATCAAGATTATGATAAATTTCACTTAACCATCCTTGTTGATGTCTTTTTTCTGCTGCGAAAGGATTACATTCAGCTATAACACATATTGCTCCTGTAATTACAGCTGCTTTTGCCTGTGCACCTGACATCCCACCAAGTCCAGAAGTAACAAAAAGTATTCCACCAAGGTCATTTTCTTGATTTATATTAAGGTATTTTCTCGCAGCATTCATAATTGTTATAGCAGTACCATGAACAATTCCTTGTGGACCAATGTACATATATGACCCTGCAGTCATTTGTCCGAATTGCGAAACTCCCATAGCATTCATTTTCTCATAGTCAAGTTGACTTGAATAATTCGGTATCACCATTCCATTAGTTACTACTACTCTTGGAGAGTTTTTGTGAGATGGAAATAGTCCCATTGGATGTCCAGAATACATTACAAGTGTTTGTTGGTCAGTCATTTTTGATAAATAAAACATAGTTAATCTATATTGAATCCAGTTTTGAAATACTGTACCATTCCCTCCATAAGTCACTAGTTCATGAGGGTACTGTGCTACTTCTGGATCGAGATTATTTTGTATCATATGCATTATAGCTGCTGCCGAAATTGATTTAGTTGGATATTCTTCAATTGGACGAGCATACATTTCATAGTCCGGTCTGAATCTATACATGTATATATGGCCATATTTTTTTAACTCTTCATAAAATTCCCTAGCAAGCTCTACGTGCCATTCTTTAGGAAAATATCTCAATGCATTTTCTATAGCTAGTCTTTGTTCTTTTATTGATAATTTTATAGGTCTAATTGGTGCATGATCAATGTCTGGATCTAACGCCTTTGCTTCAGGTAATTTTTTGGGTATTCCGATAATAATGTCTTCTGAGAATATCATATTACCACCCTAGTCTTGAAGAGATTATTTTTTGAGTTTCTTCATTAAAAGAAAAACACTGGGAAATAATTTTCCTAATTTCATATTCATATTTCTTGGAATCTTCTTCTGATATGCCAGGAGTGTTAACCTTAACATTGAGTGATGCAATATAAGCAGAAGAATATGCAAGTTGCGAAGCTGAAGCTAAGTCGGTTAGGGCATTTTTATTTGCTTTAGAGGCAAACTTAGGCAATAATGATAACAAATACAGAGAATTTTCAGCTATTTTATAGGGAGCAATAGTTGCTTCTAAAGAAGATTGTAATATTTTTTCTTTGCGTGTCAAAATTTCAGAATCATTAGTTTTGGGTAATTTATATGATGCCATAACACTGTTGAAAGCATTACAATCATTTTCGGCTAATTCAATAGAATTTAATATCCCATTATCGCAAATTTCTATTAGATTTTTACTTATTTTATGTCCTTCTATCCATTTTTCTGAAGCAATAGTCAATCGAGAAACCATAGAAACCAATGAATATGAGTGACCTAATGCAAGAGCCGCAACTGCTCCTCCTCCAGGTGTTGGATTCTTTGACGCGATATCATTGAGTACTGAAATATATCCTTCATTCATATTCTTATCCTCTATTTTTTATTATAGTCCATTCTATAATATTATTTTCGGGAATGAACTTATCTATAACATCTAGTTTTAATCCTTTGATTGCTATATCTACTAATTCTTCCTGTGAAGTTATATTATCGCTCGAACAATAATATCTACCTGCTTCTAAAAATGCATCTAAAGGACATAGTCCAACAAGTTCTGAGGATATCACATTCAATCCTAATTTTTTTGCTTCTAATTTTATAGATTCCATAACATGATGGAATCCTGTAACATTATAATTAAGTAAATTCATGGATACTTGTGCTGTATCATCATCATACATCCATCCAGCAGCTTGTAGCGATTTAAACTTCCCTGGTTCCCTCTTTGGCTTACCATTATCACCAATTATTTTATTTCCCTCATCATCCTTCTTTAATACACCACTTGTCCTTATTTTTCCCGCTATTATATTTGCAAGAGCTTTATCATTTGTATCTAAATTAACATTATAAGCTATCAACATATTCCTTGAACCTGTAGCTGTAACACCAGATTTTTTATTTAATTCAGGCTTACCATAATCTGGAATCCAATTTTTTTGCTTAATTTTTTCTGAAAATCCTTCGAACTCCCCTCTTCGGATATTAGGTAAACTGATTCTGTCCAATTTAGTCGCTGATTCTCCATAAAGGTAAACTGGTACATCGCATTCAGTACTAATTATCTCAGCATATTTGATAGCAATTGTAGTACATATCTCCATTGATGCATTTGCTAATGGAATAAAAGGTACAACATCTACTGCCCCCATTCTTGCATGTTCTCCTGTGTGATTTTGCATATCTATTAGTTCAAATGCTACTTTAGAAGACTTAACAGCAGCCGTTAATATTGAACTTGGGTTACCAACCATTGTAATTACTGTTCTGTTAAAATCACGCCCTACATCAATATCTAAGAGTGTCACGTTTGGAGTAGATAGAATTGCATCTTTAATCGCCTCGATTGTATTTTTATTTCTCCCTTCACTGAAATTTGGAACACATTCTATTAGCACATCATCCATGCCTCTCCGAACATTGACTCAATGAAGAGGATTATGATTATCTGTACAAGTTTTCCGTACTGTTAACTGGATTTTCATTTTTCTTTTTACTAATTATTTCTATAGATTTTAAGATATCATTTTTATTGACCTTATTTCTATCATCCGAAATTGCACTCATAGCTGCTTCAACAATTACAGATTTTAATTCAGCACCACTAAAACCATCTGTTTTGTTAGAAATAAAATTTAAATCTACATTTTTTGATAAAGGTGTATTTTTGGTGTGAACACTCAAGATACTTACTCTAGCATTTTTATCTGGCAATGGTAAAGTAACAATTCTATCAAAACGTCCAGAACGCAATAATGCTGCATCTAATAACTCTGGTCTGTTAGTTGCAGCAATAATTTTAACATTTTTTACTGAATCAAAACCATCCATTTCAGCAAGTAATTGCATCAATGTTCTTTGTACCTCCCGATCTCCAGAAGTAGTAGAATCTAATCTTTTAGATCCAATAGAATCTATTTCATCAATAAAAATTATTGAAGGAGCTTTTTGACTAGCCAAATCAAAAAGTTCCCTGACCATTCTCCCGCCTTCTCCAATATATTTTTGGGCTAGTTCAGAACCTACAATTCCAAGAAAAGTAGCATTTGTTGATGATGCAACAGCTTTTGCAAGTAACGTCTTTCCAGTTCCAGGAGGACCAGCAAGAAGAACGCCCTTTGGAGATTCTATGCCGAATTTATCAAATGCGGCTGGGTTTTCTATAGGTAATTCTATTGCCTGACGTATTTGTTTGATTTGGTCATTTAAACCCCCAATATCTTCAAAATTAACATCTGGCGATTCAATAATTTCTGCACTTGATACTAGGGGATCCCAAGCATCATTGAGAACATCGATTATAGATAAATTATCTTGATTTAATGCAACTCTTGCGCCTGGTATCAATTTACTCTTTTCAATCTGTTTGTTAATAGAAACCAAGAAAACGGTACCGTTGGAACTACGCACAATTGCATTATCATTCATAGTATCTTGTAAATGACCAACAACAAATGGCGGGGCGTGTAAGTTAGATAACTCTTCTTCAAGTCTATTGGCTCGTTTTTTTAATCTTGAACATTCATTTTCTAAAAATATCTTATCAGTTAATAATTGTTGAGCTTTCTCAGATAATAATAAAAAATCTTTCTTAATTTCTTTTATTGAATCTGAGTTATTATCATTAATCGGAATATCGTTTTTTATGAATCCGGACTTATCAACTTCACTACTCATATTTCTACTAGGCCATCATAGTTTATGATATCTGCGAAGGAATGATGAATAGGACATGCATGCGATGTCTTATGGGTGTCTGTGAGTTATGTGGTAACGAACGGGTTTCTACCAGAAAAACCCAAACCTCCACCACAATTATTGATTGCTGTATTAAGTGTTCAGATTCTTTGGGTTTGTCTCCAATAAATGAAAAGAAATATAATTCAAAAATTATTACTAAACCTCTAATTTCAAAAAGTAGTAATTATTTAATAGGTACTGAAACAGAAGAATTAATACCCAATTTTCATATTAAAATACGAAAAGAAAGAGAAATAAGGGGTTGGGATATAGAACAATTAGCCAAGAAAACCAATGAGAAGGTCAACATGATACAAAAAATAGAAAACGGCTACAGAGTAACTGATGCCACTATTAAAAAAATATCAAAAGCATTAGATATAAATTTATTTTCCCCAATTACGCCTCAGAATGAAAGAATAATTAAATCTAAAGAAATGAAAGAAATGACTATGGCCGATGCTAATATTTCTCAAAACGATATCGTTTCTAAACAAAAAAATACCAAGAGAAAAATGAGAAGATTAGGAGTTTCTCGTATAGGCGGCAGAAAGAGAAAGAAGGATTGAGATGGAGTTTACACCTTTACATATAATTCATCTAGATCAAGATGATCCTAAGAAATGTACAGCAAAGAAAATGGAAAAATATGGAAATGCCATATTACATAACAATGTATCTAAATCACCAAAAAGAGGATTCTTATTAAATCCAAGGAGTAATGCCTTATTAGGTCCTGATGATAAAAGAATGATAGATTTAGGAGCTTCTTTAGTGGCTTTAGATTGTTCTTGGAAACAGATAGATGACTCATTGGATCTTATTAAAAAAAAGACAAAATTAGTAAACAAATCTCTACCATTGGTTTTAGCAGCAAACGAAGTCTCATGGGGAAAACCTGGTCGATTATCGACTGTAGAGGCATTTGCAATTTCATTATGGATTTTAGGAAGAGAAAATCAAGCCAAAAAAATCCTACAGCCTTTCAGATTTGGTAAACAGTTTTTGGAATTGAATAAAGAACCTTTGGTGGCTTATTCTAATGCAAAAAGTAACGAAGAATTAGAAAAATTGCAATGGGATTTCTTCAATAAATCCCTTTTATCTAACTATTGACCCTGTTGAAATTTCCCCTTCTGGCGTTAATAATTTAACATTACCATTTCCATCATCCGCTGCTAACAACATCCCCTCTGAAATCACACCGCGTAATTTTCGGGGTTCTAGATTGGCCACATAAACTACATTCATACCCACTAATTTTTCCTTTTCATATATTCCTTTGAGACCGGCACATATCGTCCTGGTAGTTTCTGGAGTATCTTGTAACTCTATTACCCACAATTTATCTGCATTAGGATGTTCATTGACTGAGATAATTTTTCCAGTCTTCATTTCAACTTTCATAAAATCATCAAACTGGATATATTCACTTCCCTTGACCTCGGCACTCGTCTTTCCTTCATTATTATATTCATCAGCTATCATATCTTCTCTTTCAATTATTTTTTTCAAATCTAGTTTTTTGAATAGTGCATTGGGTCTTTCTTCATTCCATGAAAGTTCATAATCAAATAACATTGCATCTTGCCACAGAACATTATCAATATTAGAAATTTCACCTAACATTTTCCATAATCGTTTACTTTGAAACGGCATGAAAGGATGAGTTAATATTGCCAAACTTCTTGTAATTCTCCATGCTAAAGCCAAACCTGACAATGAATCTTTTTTTTCATCACTCTCAATAGAATTTAGATATTTCCAAGGTGCGCTTTGTTGTAATAAAATATTACCTTTTTGAGAAATAGTCATTATATATCTCAATCCTTCTTTGAATCTTTGTCTTTCCAATGATACTGTAGCTTTTTTATGTAATTCTTTAATTTCCTTAATCAGATCTTCATGTTTATCGAGCATCTCATAATTAGATAAAGGATTTTGACCAGTACTAGGCTCTAATCTATGTGTAAGCGTTAAAACTCTATTTACAAAATTCCCATAATTTCCAATTAATTCATTGTTAACTCTATCAACAAATTCATCCCATCGGAAATCTGTATCATGAGTTTCAGGCATATTTATTGATAAATAGTATCTCAAAGTATCTGGATCATAGTTTTCTAAAAAGTTTGGCAACCAAACAGCATGCTTCCTACTTTTGCTAAATTGCCCACCTTGTAACATTAAGTATTCATTTGATGCTACATTATTCTCTAATAAAATATCGCCATATACAATGTTATTTGTTACAGGAGTTTTAGAGTTGGCTGAATTCATTGCCATTATTATAGCGGGCCAAATTATGGTGTGGAATGGGATATTATCCTTCCCCATGAAGTAAATATGTTTTTGAATTTTATTAGGNTCATAAATTAACCAATCTTTCCATGCATCTTTTCCTTCATTATGGCCAGATTTATCAGCATATCTCTCAGCCCAAATTCTGGCACACGTGAAATATCCTTGTACTGCTTCAAACCACACATAAACCCTTTTGTCAGCCCATTTTTTATCATCTAATGGTAATTCTATGCCCCAATTAATATCTCTCGTNACTGCTCTTGATCTGAGACCCATATTTAGCCAATTTTTTGTCATAGAACGCACGTTAGGTTTCCATATGTTTGCTCTTTCAGAAGCATGTTTTTCTAATGACTTTTGAAACATATCCAGTTTAAAGAATAAATGATCTGTATCTCTAACTTCAATTTTAGCATTTGGATTCATTTTGGAACGTGGATTAACTAAATCATTTGAATCATAAGTAATTCCGCATTCATCACACTGGTCTCCACGAGCTTTATCAGAGCCACAACTAGGGCATTCACCTTCTACATATCTATCTGGAAGAAATTTAATATTACCATCTTCAGTAATGGAGCAATATTGTTGCATGGTTTTTTCCTCTAGAAAATCAGATTTCATCAATAATTTGAATACATCATTAACAATCTCTTTATGTCTAAAATCTGTTGTTCGATTATAGAGGGCGCCTCCAAATTCTATTCCTCTGGGATCTATATTATCTCCCCAAGAACAACCCAATTTAATTAATGCTTGAGTGTTTATTTGATGATATCGATCAACTATTTCCTGTGGGGAAACTCCTTCTTCTTCGGCACTTACTGTTATTGGAGTTCCATGCTCATCAGAACCACTGCACATCAGCACCTTGTTACCCTTCGAACGTTCGAATTTGTATTGAATATCTGCAGGCAAACAATTACCAGCAACATGCCCTAAATGAAGCGGTCCATTAGCATAAGGCCATGCCATGAAGATAGTTATGTAATCCATTTTCCTCTCCTATATGGCTCTGCCAAAAGTTAGATATTTATGTTATGTTCGGTTCGGATAGTAAGGAGCCCACCTCGTGAATCAACAATTTTATCAAGATAATACGAAAAATAATAAACTCTAGAGGCAACAAAATTGACAGATTATACACTTATTATACTATATTCCTCACTTGCCTTGGGTGCTTCATTTCTGTGTAGCATTTTAGAAGCAGTATTGCTTTCGACCACACATAGCCATATAATTGCATTAAAGGACACACATCCAAAAATTAGTAAAGGTTGGGCACAATACAAAGAAGATCCTGAAAGACCTTTAACTGCAATATTAACTCTAAATACTATTGCACATACTGTAGGAGCACTAGGAGTAGGTTCGGAAATAGAAAATAACTTCGAAGGAGAATATGTAGTAGCCGTTTCTGCTGCTATCTTAACATTAGCAATTTTACTTCTTAGTGAGATTTTACCAAAAACAATTGGAGCTTTATATTGGAGAAAATTAACAATCCCCTCATATAATATTCTAAGAATAATGATGGTTTCGTTAGTCATTATTATAAAACCTATAGAATTCATCAGGAAATTACTACCTGAAGCTCATCAAGAAACTGTAACTAGAACTGAGTTATCTGTAATGGCAGACATTGCAGAAGAATCAGATGTTATTGAAGAGGATGAAGAAATAGTGATACAAAATCTACTAAAATTAAGAGAGATATCGGTCGGCAGCGTGATGACTCCTAGAGTAGTAATGAATACAGTCTCTCACGATGAAACCATTAGTGATGTACTTGAAAGAATACCTATAATGATTAATGGCAGAATGCCCATTACCGGAGAAAATATAGATGATGTAAGTGGATTTGTATTACGTAATGAAATACTAAGAAAAGCTGCTAATGATGAACATTCCATATTAATGAGTGATATTTCTAGAGATATTAAATCATGCAGAAAAGAAGATTCTGTGGACAAAGCATTAGATATTTTATTAGAAAATAAAGTTCAAATAATGATAGTTAAAGATGAATTTGGAGGAACTTCCGGGATAATTACTATGGAAGATATTATTGAAACTCTCCTCGGTGTAGAGATAGTTGATGAACATGATCAAGAAGCAATTAGTGAAGGAGTTCATCATGAAGATATGAGAGAGTTAGCGAAAATTAGATTCGATAGCGAGTCGGAATAATTGTATCTTAAAATGGTGTTCTAATACCAATTGCTCTCACTATACACCAACCTTCTCTAGCCTCCCAAATAGCAAATAGTCCTCCTATGATAGAGAATACCCCCATGATTAATATTTCTTCCGAAATGAACATATTCAGATTAAACAATGAAATTATAATGATACCAGAAAAGACGGAGAACAAACCAATTGTAAAACGAAATAATTTACCTTTAGCATCTATGTTACATTTCCTCTCCATAACATTAGGTATTATACTTGATATATTAATGACTGTTTAATATATCTTATTATTCTGGAGGTTTTAATATTGAATAAGCCGCAAAAAATGCCCAAATACCTCCTAATACTGCAAACGGCCATTCTCCAGTAATATACGCTCTTACAGTAAGTAATGATTCACCTATTAACATTAGTACAAGGTATGTCAACGAACGACTTGACACAATCCCTCTAGATTCAGAAGAGAAAGCAACTAAAACTAAAACCATACCTAAATATGCTCCCATCATCGTAATATCCATTCTAATACCAGACATATTGAGTCGTTGATTACATATAGATATAACTGAAAATATTATTGAATAAAAATTAGGATTTATTGGGCAGGCGAGGAGAGGCCAATTTCCTCCATAATGGAGGTATCAAACAAGGCCACCAACAGGCATAATATCCGGCAGGTAATTCCGGAGCATCTGGATGTGGCTGTAATTTCCAAAATGGAGTACTGGCCTTTAAATGGTGATCAGAATGACGAGTTAATTCAAGTAATGACCACCGAGACCAACGCGCTTCGGTATTCCATGAATGCATTTGTGTTTGACGTTCATCAATTTGCCTTCTTAAACCCCAATGTCTGATGTAATTGACATATTCTAATGTCAGTATAGCAATAATGGATGCTAAGAACCAACCGAAAACAATACTAGAGCCGTTTGAAAACGAGAAGTATAATAACAAAGTTATGAAAATTTGCAAGAACAAACCCTGATATGATGGATTATTTAATCCATATCTACCTTTACGTTGGTGCACATTTACTGAGGAGATAAATTGGCCTGGTATTGTATGCAACCAAAACATCCAGAGATTTTCTTCTTCTTTTGCACTCGCAGAATCCTTTTCTGTTGCAACCCATTTATGATGGTTATGATTATGTTCGGTAGTGAAATGAGGATAATGTACACTAAAAAGTAGGAAACGAGCAAGAAACCATCCCGAACTCTTAGGTTTCTTATGGCCCAATTCATGCGCTGTTACTATGGCAGATGCACCTGAAACTAATCCAGTAGATAATGAAGCTGTTATTAACCATCTATTTATTTCAGATTGTTGACTTGAAAAATAAAAAAATGTACCTATGACTACTATATGCATTATTCCATGTACCCATAGAAGAATTTCAAAGGGTAACCCTGATTCTCTTGGGGGACGAGGTTGTGAAGATTTACCTAAAAGAATATCTAAAAATGGACAAATAATCCATATAAAGATAACTCCCATAGATGTGAAAATTCCTCCAACTATATTCCCAATAATTACTAATATTGGACTAATTAGTCCTAATAGATGAACAATCCAAGGCTCAGGTCTGAGTTCTGTATGTACATCCATGGCTTCGCGAAAGTATCAAATGACTTAGCAGTTATGTTGATTATATCATATCCAAATATCATTATCTGAAGATAAGTCACTATCTCTATTACCTGTATTTTTAGTCCCTTTGGGTTCTATCAACATAACGAGACATTCAGATTCGGCTGATGGCATATGATCTACTCCTTTAGGAACGACGAATAAATCTCCTTTATCTAACACAACTGTCGAATCACTAAAATGAATACACAATCTACCTTCTATTACATAAAAAAGCTCATCAGTTTTTTCGTGATGATGCCATATGAAATCCCCTTTTATTTTGACAATTTTTATTTGATAATCATTCATTTCAGAAATTACTCTAGGAGACCAATATTCAAATAAATTTGAAAATTTTTGTTTTAAATTAATTTTTTCCATTACAATTCACCTTTATGATGTTGATATGTGGAAGTTTGGTAGATATAATTTTATTTATTATTATACTTAGTTTTTATTTTTTTAAATATATAACGTGAGAAAAAAATAGAGAATATTAAGAATAATACAGGAAAATAAGTAGGAAAATTTGGATTTGTGGCAAAGATCCAAGTTGTTATAAGAATAAAAATACCATAAATTGCTCTAAAGATAGAATAAAACACAAATGACCTGAATAATGGATTCTTAAATAGACTTGAGTCTTTCCAGTTATTATCCATAACCAATGGATATTACAAGAGTAAATGGTCTTAACGGTTAGAACTACTCAGTATCTTCTTTTTCTTTTAATAACCCTCTGGATTCTGCAAAATCTCCTAGAGACTCTAATCTCTTTAACCAACCTTTTGCTTCAGCTGTTTTACCGGTTTTAACTATCCATACACCTCCGAAGAATGTATCCCAAAGTCCTAATCCATTAGCACGTCTTTTATACATCATGTAGTCGATTAATGGAGGTAGGATTAGTAAAAGGCCTATTATTCTGAATATAGTCCCTACAGTTGAGTCGCCCATCGAAAGTTCACTCATTACTACTAGGATAGCAAAAGAGGATATCAAAACAAATGTTGTTGTTAACCCTTTGATTGTAAGGTAAGGCCATAGTGGATTTTCCCCTCTAGTATTCACATATCTAGTTCTACTTACCCAGTTTCCTATTGAGCGATTAGTATAAGCGGGTAATACAGCCAAATTTCCTATAGTTAATAACATACCTAAAATGATAAAGTAAGTAGTATCAGTACCACCGCCAAAACCTTGTAATCCAAGTATTGGTATTGACCACCCATAACTTACGGCAAAATCTACGAACCTCCTCGTTCTTTTTTGTAGTTTGGTGGCATTTTCAAATCCCACTGGTAGAGTTTTTGGAGCTCTAATTTTCTTCTCTTTTGCTGGACGAGTTTTTTTCGGCTTTTTCTCTCTCCTCTCTCTTCTACTTTTTTTTGCAACTTTAACTGGTTCTGGCTCAACTACTGATGCTGTAACAGGTGCTGGAGATACATCTACTTTATCGTCAGTTTGAATTTTTTCCGCTTTTTCAAGTAAACCCATATCAATCACTCACCGTATAATTCACCCATTCTAGAGAATATCTCAAAATCAGGAGAATTAACAAAATCATTTATTGTATCTTCTGGAAGATCTCCAAGGACGTTATTTATCATTTGAAAGAATTGACTTCTTTCATCGTTTGTCGAAGATACTGAATCTTTACCAACCTTTTCAAATAAGGCAAAGTTTTCTGAAGCTATGAAATTATTTATGAATTCCTCTGGGGCATCACCTAGAAGATTATTTACTATATTAAAAAAAGTTACAAATTCATCTTTGGAGGTGTCAAGTTCTAATACTGCTTCAACGAACTCATTAAAATCAACTGTACCTGAATTATCTTTATCAGCAGCTGTAAAGAATTTTCTTAATTCAGATTTACTAAAATTGGTAAGTTTTTCAGAAGAAATATTGGTAACCTCTGAAACTTTTGCAATAAAATCGGAATCATTCATAGATTCAAGAAATTCATTAAAATTCATTGACTCGTCTTTGTCGGGAACTGAAATTAGCTCTACGGTAGGTTTTATTGAGCGCATTTCTTGTTGTTGTTTTTTCCTCAATACTATAATTTCTTTATCTAACTCTGAGCCAAATCTGTCTTGAAATCTATCCAATAATGTTCCGACTTCTCCTTTGGCTAATCGATCAATATGGCCATACATACTTTGACGGTTCTCAATTCTTACTGATGGATCTGTAGCTTTCCTTTTCGCCCATACTGTCTTAAAATCTGTATTTGTTTGTTGATGTGTAGTTGTACCTAAAGCATCGGCCACATCCAAAAGACTTTGATCTACTAAATCTAACGTTTCATCAATTTGATTGTCTGGAAATGTTGGTGGTGGAGGAGGGGGCATTGATATACCTGGAGGCAATGGAGGAAACGTAAAATTCTTCATTTGTTCTTCAATATCTTCGTCTCCAGACATTGGCCCCACGTCTACCTGTACAAATGTGCATTATTGAAGGTTCTCCGAGTATGAGTTGAATAACAGCAAAATTAGCGTACAACTTCAGCCCAACCTTTCAAAGTCAGGAACATTGAGAGAGATTCGTTAACTTCTGCGATCTCTCCTTTACTTCCATTGATTTCGACACCATTCAGAGATGCCGTAGCATCATCAACTATAAATTTTAATTTTGTCTTTTTTTCACCTTTGAATACAATAGTTTCTGAAAGTGGATCGAATTTTTTAGAGTAGTATGGATTTAGTCTTTTAAGAGGAAAATCTGTAACTCTAAGCCCACATTTACCATGTAAGCTTCCAACATGCCTAATTACTCTCTTAACATCAACAGTTACAGCTTCATCTGTTTCTCCAGCATTACCCAATATAACTGATGAGTCTCCTTTAACAAGTTCCCAAAATAATGGGGTTAGTCCTTCACCAAAAACTAGTAGACTACTATCATTATTTAGTCTATTAATACGATTTCCATCTGCTGATAAATCTGCAAGTTGTAAAATCTTTTTTCTGATAGTTTTTGACGTAAAACTTTTTAATTTATTATCTGAAAAATTATTTCTAGATACTAAAATATTAGTAAAATTATCTATCAACTCTTTATTCTTTGACTTTTCATTTGAAATATTGATTAATTTCTCTACTACAGTTTGTATGCCATTTTCTACTCTATTTTTCCATCGACTATCAGGTCCAGCAAGAGTTGTTCTTACGTCAATCCCTTCACCTCTAATATGATTAACTAATTCCCTTCTAGCATTAGAATCAAGATGAAACAATTTAGGATCTCTAACATGTATATGAAAACCCCTGTGACCAGAAAAAGATGTTTGAATATACTCCTCTCTAAAACCGAATTCAGGTTGTAAAAAATCTTCCCACAAATTCCATGCTTGTTCTTGGATAAGGTTAATCATTGTAGGAAAATCTCGATCGGAAACTCCAGGCAGATGATCTCCATCTAAGTCAAATATTAAATCGGCACCTAACCATTCTTTATCTAACATTTTTCTCTTTGAAGGGAATCTGTAATATGCAGTGCTATGAAAACAAGAATGAGGAGCACGGGATTGTAAATATTTCAAAAGTTCTGGTTTATCTAAGAAACCTCGATGTCTGTCAGGTGGCCTACTACCCCATGGAATAAACATCCATTCTCTTGATTTAAGTCTTGGAGGAGTCCAAAGTTTATGTTGATTTAGAGATGCATAATAGTCAGAAAATCTGAGTGCATGCCTACTCCATCCTTCAGCCATATGTGTCACAAGGGATAGTAGGGAATTAAGTTTTCAATTATTTTAATAATAAACCGGCGGATTCTTTGCCTTCCGTAGAGGATTCTGCACCTGTAAATTCTACATATGCTTCATATGAGACGAATTTGTCATCTAAGACAATTGCCTCAGCAAAGGTAAGAGGTTTTCCGGTAATTGCACATATTGGTCCTAACTGTCCAGTGGCAGTAGACAATTTATTTGCGTCTGGCATATAATTGGCAAGAAGTAATCATTATTTATCCTTGCTAAAATATATCGTATATTACACATGTTCATAATCTATAACTAAACGCGAAGTATATGGCTGATAATGAAGTACAATACAGAATTGGTCACTCTCCAGATCCGGATGATGCTTTCATGTTCTATGCTCTAACTAAAGGTAACATGGAAACAGACAATAGAAAATATGAACACGTACTTTTAGATATAGAGACATTAAACAAACATGCTCAAAGAGGTGAATATGAAGTTTCGGCAGTCAGTATCCATTCATTTCCGCTTATTTCTGATAGATATCATCTCATGAACTGCGGTGCTTCCATGGGAGAAGGCTATGGCCCGATGCTGATATCTAAAGAAATGATATCTATAGAGGAAGCAAAGAAGAAGAAGATAGCTATACCTGGTTTAGGTACTAGTGCATATTTAGCATTAAGACTAGCATGGGGGGAAATTGATTTTGAAATTGTACCATTTGATGAAATAATGCCAGGAGTACTGAGTGGCGAATACGAAGTTGGGCTTATAATTCATGAAGGTCAAGTTACTTGGGAAGATGAAGGAGTTCACCTAATACAAGATTTAGGTATTTGGTGGAATAAAAAGACTGGTTTACCGTTGCCGTTAGGTGGTAATGTTGTTAGGAAGGATTTAGGAATTGAAGAGTGTGAAAAAATAACGGAAGATGTCAAAAATAGTATAATATGGTCTATAGAAAATCCTGAGTCTTCTTTGAAATTTGCCCAAAAATGGGGCAGAGGTATAGACGATGAAACAAATAAAAAATTCGTACAAATGTATGTAAATAAAAGAACTATAGATTACGGCAATGAAGGCAGAGAAGCAATACGTGAATTTCTTAGACAGGGCATAGAAATAGGCTTAATAAGGGAAGATTTAGATGTTAAAAGTATAACTTTTGTAGGTTCAGGTGAATAAAATGAGTATAGATAAACCTGAAATAAGTGATTTTGAATCTGTTGATCCTGCACCTCCAAGTAACGAAAAGGATATATCCAGATTAAGGAATACATTAGTTGATGAGGATGAAAAAATGTTTCAAAGGATGAGAGCATTATTTGCCCTCAGAGGAATTGGAGGAGTTGATTCCGTAGAAGCATTAGCGGCGGCTTTTAGTTCTAATTCAGCATTATTGAAACATGAAATTGCTTATGTTATGGGACAAATGCAAGATAATAATGCAGTACCGTATTTAATAGAAAGATTGGAAGATGTCAATGAAGATTTGATGGTTAGACATGAGGCGGCAGAAGCATTAGGCGCCATAGGAGATAGAATTGCTTTGACCACACTAGAAAAATTTGTTAATGATTCAGAACCTGTTATTTCAGAATCATGCGAAGTTGCTTTGGACCTACTTGAGTGGGTGGCTAGTAAGAAATTAGAATATGTAGATTAGTCAAACATAAGCCAAGTTGGAGAAGTCGATAAGCCACATACTTCAGATAAGAATAACTCTAGACCTTTGATACCATCATTATCAAGTAAGTTACTCACTTCTTCAACAAAATATTCTGTTATTCTTTCACCCTCAAAACCTAATTTATCAGATGACTTTGAAATTACATCATTTCTGTATTTTTCGTCCTTTTTAAATTTCTTATATTGGTTTACCATATCTCTTTGAGCCATTGCTAATATTTCTAAAGGAGAGTCTTTTCTTGCTGCAAAAACACCAAAAACCATAGGTAAATTTGTCAATTTTGTCCATTCAGCACCTAAATCGAGACGGATAAGTTCTGGATTTTCTCGAGCTGCAACTAAAGCCCTGTCTCCAATTAATAATGCACCATCGCACTTAGAAAGCATATGATTTATGTCTGGTCCTGAATCGTAAAATTTAGGATCAAGATCTCTTTTTGATAAAATCCATTTCATCAGAGCGACAGAAGTTGAGGAATCTGAAGGTAATGCAATATCTCTCATATCTTCAATAGGCCGAGAGCCAAATAATAATACAGAACCTACTTCGCCATTACTTACAATAGCTAAATCTGGTAACAGTAATAGTTCTTGTGAATGTTTTGCATAATCAGCAGTAGGTATTGGTGCACATAGGCAATCTTTTCTTAGAAGATGGCCAGTTAACCATGAAGGAGGGGCGGGCAATATTTCCCATTTTTTATCCAATGAGGTAAATATAGGATCGCAGTTAGAAAAGGCTACTCTTCCTAAAACATTCTGCCATGACATAAAATCCCTTTCTAATTACTTATCGGCATTACTATCGATTTTTTAGTAATAATCTCATAAGGTTCAAAGTTTGTATATATTGAATTTCTTTTAATGGGATTTTGACCTGTTGAAATGATTAATTTAGCTAATTCTTTCTTATCATAATCAAGCCTAGTTTTGCTACCAGCTTCATGCATTATCTCTTCATTACCTACAGTTCCATCAATATCGTCTGCACCAGAATTAATACATAGTGAAGCAACATAATCACCAATATTCATACGGTATGCCTTTATGTGCGGTATATTATCAAGCATTATTCTAGATATTGCAATAACACGTACTATTTCACTGGTTGTGGCCAATTGAGCCTCAGGTAATCTTGTTTTATCAGGGAGAAAGGGGTAGGGTACAAAACATTGGAAACCAGATGTCTTGTCTTGTTGAATTCTTAATTTATGTAAGTGCATTAAGCGTTCTTCGACTGTTTCAATAGTACCAAAAAGCATTGTACAGTTAGAAGGAATACCCAAAGAATGTGCCAATCCATGAATTTCTAGATATTCAGAAGAGTTTTCTTTTCCTCTACAAATTCTATCTCGAACAGTATCAACTAGTATTTCAGCACCACCACCTGGAATTGAGTTAAGTCCAGATTTTTTCAATAATTTAAGAGTCTCAAGTACACTAATCCCAGAGCGATTTGCAATATGCTTTATTTCTACAGCAGTTAATGATTTTACATGAATATGTGGGTAAAAATGTTTTATCTTTCTATAAAGTTCTGTATAGTGATCTACAGTCCATTGAGGATGAAGTCCTCCCACAGAATGAACTTCATCAATAGATTCAGCAAATGGTTTGATTCTATGTATTACCTCGTCCACTGATAGATCATAAGCCTCGGAATGTCTAGGTCCTTTCCTGAAAGCACAAAATCTACATGCTAGAACACATATATTTGTTGTATTGACATGTAGGTTTTCATTAAAAAAGATATTATTTTCGAATCTAGATTGTTTAATAAGGTTAGCTAAAGAACATAAAGCAGATAAATTAGGAGTATTATACAGTTTTAACCCATCAGATAAACTAATTCTTCCGCCATCTTTTAGAATTTTAAGACAATACATCAAAAATTTATCTTTTTGTATAGAATTAGGAATGTTCATAGTTTTAAGCCGATTTCGCCATTCATTATCATTTGTTGAAGGCTTTCCCAACATACTCTCCCCAACCTTCGTAAGATACATGATGATTTGAATGTGCGTCTAAAAAATTAATCAAAAAATTGGAAACCATCAATAGCCTTTAGCATAACGTCTGCTACAAGTGAGTACATGCCGTTTAATATGGGAATAAAAGAATTAGAAGAAATGGCATTGAGATGTAGAATCAATATAATTAGAATGATACATAAAGCTCAGTCAGGACATCCAGGAGGATCTTTGTCAGCTATTGATATGATTGTAGGATTATATGGTACTGTTTTGAATATAAATCCTTTAGAACCAAATTGGGAAAATAGAGATCGATTTATAATGAGTAAAGGGCATGCTAGTCCAGCAGTTTATTCTATTTTAAATGAGTTTGATATTATCAATGAACAAGATTTTATGTCCTTCAGAAAACTAGGTTCCGTTTGCCAAGGCCATGTAGATATGAAATGGACAGATGGAGTTGATTTCTCTGCTGGAAGTTTGGGCATGGGTCTATCGTTTGGACTGGGGTGCTCGTTGGCTGCTAAATTAGATAATAGCGATAGGAGAATTTGGGTAATGATAGGAGATGGGGAAACTCAAGAAGGGCAATTATGGGAAGCCATAATGGCGGCAGATTTTCACTCAAGTGATAATTTAAAGTTAATAGTCGATAGAAATCGCATACAAAATGACGATTTCGTGTCTAATCAAATGGAAGTGGGTAATTTAGGAAGTAAAATTGAATCATTCGGATGGGATGTTAGGGAGATAGATGGGCATAATATGAATGAAATCTGTGATGCAATAAATTGGGCTAATAGTGGTAGTAAAGGACCTATGGCAATAATTGCTAATACAATAAAAGGGAAAGGGGTATCATATATGGAAAATAATCCATCATTCCATGGAAAGGCTCCTAATGATGAAGAGTATCAAATTGCTATGGAGGAATTGTCGTGAGTGCACCTTCTGGAGGTGGAGCTTCAAGAGATGGTTATGGAAGTGCATTGCTAAAATTAGCCAGTAATCCGAATATAGTAGTTTTGGAAGCAGATTTAGGTAAATCCACTAAATCTTGTCATTTTAGATCTGAATATCCCGATAGGACATTTTCATTGGGAATTGCAGAACAAAATATGATGTTGGTGGCCGCTGGACTGGCTTCATCAGGCAAAATTCCTATGGCCAGTACCTTCGCTATTTTTACTGAAAGGGGATTCGAACAAATCAGGAATGGTATTGCTAGGCCATGCTTAAAGGTTCATGTTTGTGGAAGTCATGGTGGAATACATACTGGAAGTGATGGAAGTAGCGCACAATCAATAGAAGATTTGGCAATATATCGGACTTTACCGAATATGACAATTATACATCCTGCAGATGATATCTCTGCAGAAGAATTAACCATGCAAGTAGTAGAATTGGAAGGTCCTTCTTACATGAGAACTATCAGAAACAAGGTTCCACGATCTTATACAAAAGAAACAAAAAATAACTTGAAGATTGGCAGAGGAAATTTACTAAAAGAAGGAGATGATGTTGTAATAATTAGCTGTGGCGTCATGGTTTCAAAATCGATTGATGCCTGTATTATTTTGAAAAAGGAAGGAATTAATGCAGCAGTAATCGATATGCATACAATTAAACCATTAGATAAAGAATTAATAGATTTATGGAGTAAAAGATGTGGATGCATAGTTACCGCAGAAGACCATTCCATTATAGGAGGATTAGGTAGCGCTGTGGCAGAACATAATTCACTAAATAATCTAGTTCCTGTAGAAATGGTAGGAGTAAAGGATATATTTGGTGAAAGTGGGGACTCGGAAGAGTTATTTGAAAAAATGTCAATGACTACTGAAGACATAGTCAAAGCGGTTAAGAAGAGTATTGGCCGTAAATGAATTAGAATGACCCTAACATGCGTTCATTTGATGAAGGATATGTCATGAGAGTGTATTGTATGGATGACACAGAGCTAATGAAGAAGCTCCTAGATGGGACTCTAGATCCAGTGGAATTAGAAAATAATCCACATCTTTACGTTCTTGCTGAAAGAATATATGGAAGAGAAGCATTAGAGGAAATGGGTATAATGGGGCCGAAAATAGATGCTTATGCTATTACAGAAGAAAAGACTACTATCGTTTCTGATGTTGAAATTCCAGAATTTATTCCTGACATAAATTCAATAATCAAGGAACAGAGTAAAATAATAAAGAAAAGAAGAAAGATGGTATTGTTCATAGGCTTTTCAGGATTATTAACCATAATTACAAATATTTTCCTTGGGATGGGAGAGATACTATGTTCTCTAGGCGTTGCTAATATGAAAGAAATATGTGTTGAAGGGAAAACACAAGTTGTCTGGCTAAAAGGGACATCATGGGATGGATTACATGAAATAGATACATGGGTAGAACCAAAAAGTTTGGAAATATTTGATATTTCGCTGATAATTATATTTTCCTTAATGCTTTTAATAGGAATTTTCTTTAAGAAGAAAGTTAATACATCCTAGAAAGATGATTCTTCTTAGTAGTTAATTTACCTGTAATTATGCATGGTATTGGATTTTTATATGGTTTATTACATTCTCCTAAAAGTGTCATTCCAGTTTTTCTTTCCAATAGTTCGGCATCGGCATCATTTCCATCAAATGGAAATTCATATACAATTCCTTCATTAATCGGCTCACTAAAGGTAATTTTACCGTCCAAAATAGTAGATTTAGGTAATGGTAATATCATATCATCAAATAATTTATTTGCTCTATTTGTTAATATTTCAGAGATGGATTCTAAAGCAGAATATATGGAAGGAACTAGATTATTTAAATGAATTATTTCTTTACCTCCAGTCCTAAAAGAAATAATACATTGATTTTGGGAAATATCTTTAGGACCGATTTCTAATCTTATTGGTACTCCTTTTATTTCCCAATGATAATGTTTATTTCCAGGTCTTATATTTCTATCATCAATTTTAATTCTTAAACCACTATTTTGCAATTCTTTCTTGATATTAGTAGAATATATCATAACATCATCTGTAATATGAGTCGCTATGGGCATTATAATGACCTGAATTGGTGATACTGCAGGTGGAAGTATTAAACCTGAGTCATCACCATGTAATCCAACAATGGCACCTAAAAGCCGTTCGGACATCCCAAATGTAGTTTGATGACAAAATTGGGTTTGTCCATTTTCATCTTCATAGGATAAATCGAATGATTGAGCCCATTGATCTCTGTAGTGGTGATAAGTAGCTACTTGTAGTGTTCGACCATTGGGCATAATAACATCTGCAGCAGTAGTATACCATGCTCCAGGGAATGTATCCCACAAAGGTCTTTTTGATATTATGTTAGGAAGGCATAATTTATTTAGGATATTTTGAACTATATTTGCATCTTCTTGTATCTGCAATGTAGCACTATCTTCATCTTTATGTACAGTATGTGCTTCAAAGAAATGTATCTCCCTTACTCTGATAAAAGATCTAGTTTGTTTGGTTTCATATCTGAAAGTATTTACAATCTGAAATGTTTTCAATGGTAAATCAGCATGACTTCTTATCCATAAAGAGAACATATTGTACATGGGAGTTTCAGAGGTAGGCCTAAGAAACATTGGGATATCTAATTCATTTTCTCCACCATGTTTTACCCAATAAACTTCCTTTTTGAAACCAGCATCTTCCTCTTCAAGTCTTAATTCAGATGGATCGACACCAGCATCTCTAGCCGCTTTCAATTTGGCAACTAATCTATTTTCCTTTTCCAATAAATCTTCAGGTACAAGTAAAGGAAATCTGTATTCTTGATGGTCAGTTCTTTCCATTTCAGCACGTGTAATAGAATCTATCAAAGACATTGCTTTCCAGCCGTAAGGTTTCCATACATCCATGCCTTTAATTGGATATCTCTTATCTACTAAATCAGCAATTTCAACAATTGCAGGATACCAAGAATTGAACTCCGATTTAGCCGGAATGCCTCTCTTAGCCTTTCCTTGGTCTTTCATAAGAAATACTGAGAAGTGACACAGTTTTGAATGTAATGGAATAAAACCTATCGAGAACTCAATATAACTGATTCTATGGCTTCGCATAATTCTTTGTAATCCTTCAGATTCTTTACCGAACCATCTTTGTTAATGATTCTAGCTCTTGGGTAGTTAGAATCATGAATCTGTTCTTTGATGTTACCAATTACCGCATCTAAATCATACCTTGCGATTTGGTTAATTGATTTTTCTATAAGAAAATCTTCTTTTACATTAGATTCAAGCTTAAAACCGATTCTTGTCGAATTACCTACCAAAGGTATCAGTTCAGCTATATGTTTTGGCCCTTGGGTTAAAGTAATTTTCCAATCACCTTGCTCACTGGCTCTCTTTCCTTCTTCGGGTTCTGTAAAGTAATCTAAAACGGCGGCAGCGTGAATCCATGCATCTGGTTTTATTTCTTCTGAAGCCAAAATAATAGATTGATTTAACATTTCTTGTGGACTGCCAGCTAAACGGATATCAGGCAAATTGAAATTTGGTCTTTCAGTAGTTTTTCCAACTATACAAATTACATCATGACCATTACGGTACAAATGTTCTGATATAATCCATCCAGTCTTCCCCGATGAAGCGTTTTGTATAGCTCTCACAGAATCGATTGGAGCCCTATTAGCACCCAAAGTGATAGCAATTTTTTTACGATTAGGTAGATAACTATTAATTATATTACAAATTTTAGCTACAATATCTACAGGATTTAATTGTTTTATTTTACCTTCTTGTACAGAATTTGTTAAAACGAAACAATTCTCATAATTTAATTGTTCAATTAACTCGGTAGTAACTGGATCATCAAATAAATCTTGGTGCATAGAAGGTACGAAGAGGGTAGGTGTTGATTTTGATCTTCCAGCAGAAAGTGCCATCATAATTGGAGAATCCATAATTCCATAAACATGCTTAGATATAGTATTTCTTGTTGCTGGCGCTACTAATATTAGATCGAAGTCTTCCAATTGGGACATTTCATAATTCCAACCAGTAATTACTTCAGTATTAGAAGCCCAAGAAATGGCTAAAGGAGTAATTATTTTTTCAGCTTCTTTTGACATTAATATCGTTAGTTTCGCCCCATATCGTCTCATTTCTCTAGAAACTTTGATTGACTCAGTAGCTGCTATACCTCCTGTAATTGCAAATAGGATATGCTTATCTTTCAGAGAATCACCCATACTAGAGACTCCAGTATCTTTCACCATGCTATTCCGAATAGGATGTACTTCAAGAGTCCGTCGCTAAAACAAGTATAATTAGTAAAATGATATTTTGTCAGGGTTTTTCTAATGTAATGGCTATTCCCATTCCCCCTCCAATGCACATAGATGCGATTGCACGTTTACCATTTGTTCTATTTAATATAGAAGCGGCTTTACCTATTATTCTTATTCCAGATGCTCCTAAAGGATGTCCTATAGCAAGAGAACCTCCATCGATATTGACTTTATCAATATTAATTCCTAATTCTTTTATTACAGCTATACTTTGAGAAGAAAAAGCTTCGTTTAGTTCAAAAATATCTACATCTTCAATAGACCATTTTGCCCTTTTGAGTGCTAGTCTAGAAGCTTCAACTGGCCCAATACCCATAATCTCAGGGTCACAACCTGTAACGCCTCCAGAAACTATTCTTGCAATAGGAGTTAAGTTATTTCTGTTTGCAAAATTCTCACTACAAACGATCATGAATGATGCGCCGTCAGTCAGAGGAGAGGCAGTAGCTGCCGTAATTGAAGTATCACCCCCGAGAACGGGTGACAGTTTAGACATTGACTCTAATGTAGTACTACTTCTTATACACCCATCTTCAATTATATCCTCTTTTGAATTATTTATTGTAACAATTTCTTTATCCAAAAATCCTGATTCTTTTGCAAAATTTGCTTTTTTATGAGAAAGGAGGGCAAAACTCTCCTGTTCCCTTCTAGAAATATTCCATAATTTAGCTACGTTTTCTGCTGTTTCAACCATTCCTATGTATGCTTGAGGGAATGTTAATTCTAATTCTGGACTAGGACTCCAATTGAAACCTCTTCTCTTAATACGACTCATTGACTCGATTCCGCCGCATAAAAAACACTCCCCCCAACCAACTTCTATGTTAGCAGAAGCGGATAAAACCGCTTGCATTGAAGAACCACATAATCTATTGAAAGTTGCACCAGGGACACTATTCGGTAAGCCACCAATATATGATATTATACGACCTATGTTGTAACCTTGTTCTCCTTCGGGATATGCACATCCAACTAGTATATCATCAACTAGTTCTGGTAATAAATTATTTCGTTTTAGTATAGTTTTAGCTAAATAGCCGGCCATTTCATCAGGCCTTACATTGGACAATTTTCCCTTGTGTGCTCTATGAAATGGTGATCGAAGCCAATCTACTATTACAGCCTTCATGATATTGCGAAGAGATAGTAATGAATAATATTCACTGTTTAAGTCAGCAGAGAAGTAAGTTTACCGAGAGGTTCATGAAAGAAAGGCAACTGGCAATGTATGTTATGATTAGAGAATGCCAGAATCACGGATATTATGCAGATGATCATTTGTGCCCAGCATGTAATGCAGAGGGGAAATTTATCATGAGAACAGGTGAAAGAAACAGTATGGCAAGAAGATTAGCTCTGATACTTAGACACGCGCCAGAAAAGTTTGACCTAGAAATGGATATTAACGGATGGGTAGATATTAAAGATATAATTAGACAATTCAAGAAAGGGGATGAAAAAAGGTATCATTGGTTAAGGCCTCATCATTTCAATGCAATTGCAGAAACTGATCCCAAAGGAAGGTATGAAGTAAGGGGGATAATGATAAGGGCTACTTATGGACATACTTTAGAAATTGAACTAGATTTACCTACAGATAATATACCAGATGCATTATACTTTCCTTGTGATCCAGAACAAACTGATAATCTGATGGAAGTTGGACTAACTCCAGGTAATAGAGCACATGTTCATTTATCTGCATCAATTAGATCAGCAGCTGAAGCAGGAAAGGTGCATTTCTCACTACCAACGATTCTTGAAGTTGATACTGCCCGAATGGTGGCATCAGGCGAAATGATATGGCATGCAGGAGTTACAGTTTATCTAACTGAAAAGGTTGAAGGAGAATATTTATCTGTAATAGAAAATGATCATCCACAGTATGTTTTAGCTAGAGCAAAATGGGCAGATGAAGAAGAAGAATAATTAGTATTCTCCGCAAAGAAGGCAGAATTTTAATTCTGAATCTATTTCACCATTGCACTTTGAGCAAGTTAGGGAATTATTTTGTTTGGGTGGTAATTCCTGCCTTTCATTATTGCGAACAGGCGTTTCTCTTTGAACGAAAGGTGATTCAATTACATCATCGATTGTTTCTAATAATTCTCTAAAAAAAATTGTTTCTGATAACGCGGCATCTATCCTTAATATTCTCCTTTTTTTCTCTTTAGGATCTTCAATATTCTCTGCTTCTGATAGTTGAGATTGTAACCATCTTTGAAATTTTACAATGTCACCAGATTCACTCATAATACATCCAAGCAATCATGTAACATTAACTTGTCCAATAACAGCATTCAATGTAAGTATTGAATACTCGCACGCCTTCGACCAAATTGTGAGCGTGAAAGGTAGAATAGTAATTAAACTTGGAGGGGGTTTAATAACAAATAAAAATAAAGCAAAAACCTTAGATAAAGATGCAATCAATAAAGTATGTGAAGTAATAAATATTTTAAAAGAAGAAAAATATAAGATTATTATTGTACATGGTGCTGGTTCTTATGGTCATATATTATCAAAAGAAATGAAAATTTCGGAAGGAATTAACCATGATATACGTGATAAACAGATTAAAGCGGTGAAACAAATAAGAGAAAATATGAGAGAATTGAATAATGAAGTAATAGATTCATTAAAAAAAGTTAATTTGAATTCAATAGGATTTCCACCTTCTATTTGGGCTAAGAATATCGGAAAAGAATTTACGGGAGATATAAGTATATTTGAAAAAAAATTAGACGGAGAAATTCCAATCTGTTTCGGAGATGTAGTAGATAGAGATGATGAAAAAGAATTTGGTATATTATCAGGGGATGATTTAATGTATAGACTTTCTATTGAAATTCCAGATGTAAATTTTACAATATTTCTCTTAGGAGATGTGGATGGAGTAATGGACAAACCACCAGATAATTCAGATGCTAAGTTAATCTCTAATTGGAAGAACAATGATTCTATACAAACTTCACATAATTCAGATGTTGATGTCACAGGAGGGATGGATTTGAAATTGATGAGAGCATCAGAAATAGCAGAAAAAATTGATAATGTCTGGTTTCTCAATGGCAATAGACCTGAAAGAATCTTACAACTTGTTAGGACAGGTTCTGCAATAGGGACTAAGATTAATCCATAATTACGATGGATTATAGGCAAGTTACTACTGCGACATTTGAAACATATGTCGGACGCTATTAAGCATTTAGAAAAACATGACCCCGAACAATCAGAAATGATGGAAGAAATGTGCTTATTAGTTGATAAAGAAGATAATGTGATTGGCACCATGAGCAAACTTGATTGTCATTTTGGAGAAGGTCACAGACATCGAGCATTTAGTGTTATAATTATCAATAGTAAGGGAGAAATGTTAGTTCAGCAGCGTTCAAATGAAAAAATAACTTTTCCAGGAGTATGGGCAAACGCATGTTGTAGTCATCCTTTGGATTTAGATAATGAAAATATCGAGAACGATAACGGGGTAATTAATGCAGCAAGAAGGAAATTAGATCATGAATTAGGAATTTCCATGTCTGATACGGAAAATTGGGATTTTAATATATTAGGACGATTTGAATATCAGTGTAGATGGGATAATGATTGGATTGAAAAGGAAATAGATTATGTATTACTAGTTCAATGTGATGTCAGTTTAGATATTAATGAAAATGAAATTGAAACTGTCAAATGGTTAGATGAGAATCAACTTTGTAGTATGATGGAAAAGAAAGGAGAATGGGCTGACGAATATATAGCACCTTGGTTCTTGATGATATGGAAACATTTTTTGAAAGAGAATTATCCCAATATCGATAATATAATTAATATAAAAAATAAACAAATTGTAGACTGCGGTCAATTGTATTTAGATAAAGAAAAACCAGGCAGTGGTTTAATGGATGCATTAAAGGAACACAAAAGCAAGGTAGAAGAAGAAATTATGTTTAGTCTAAGTAAAATGGAACAAAAGAGATTACACGGTGCCATGACTCATCTTTTCTCGGGCGGGGGTAAAAGATTAAGAGCAATATTACCAAGACTAGTTGGAGAAGCAATCGGAAATGCTAACAATGGCCATTACACATTAGGAGCGTGTATAGAGATAATTCATAATTTCACTCTTGTGCATGACGATATAATAGATCAAGATCCTATTAGAAGAGGTTTGGATGCGGTACACGTAGCTTATGATGATGCTACTGCTATTAATGCAGGTGATGCTATGTTAGCAGTAGGATTCGAAATTCTTGCTGAATCATCAGAAATATCTGGAGAAAATCTACGATATTTAGTTAGAGCAATCGGAGAAATGGTCAGGAGAGTTGCTGAAGGACAACAAGAAGATATAGAGTTTGAAAATAGAAAACATGTTTCAGAGGAAGAATATATCGCAATGATTGCAGGTAAGACGAGTGCTATGTTTGAAACATGTGCAAGAACTGGAGCAATATTATCTAATGCTCCTCAGGATATTGTTTTGAATATGGCTAAATGGGGATTAAATCTAGGGTTATGTTTCCAATTAATGGATGATCTAATAGATATTACTGGAGATACAAAAACATTAGGTAAACCTGCAGGATCTGATATAATCCAAGGTAAGAGAACTTTGATTGCGATTCATGCAATGGATAGTGAAATGAATTTATCTAATTTTAATGATGTTTTTGGAAACGGCCCTTGTAGTGAAGAAGAATTAGATGCTGCAATAGATGACCTTCATAGGTCTGGTTCTATCGAATATGCAAAGAAAAGAGCAATGTACCATCATTCAATTGCTCATGAATGTCTAAATAACCTAAAAAGTTGTCCAGAAGTAGATGTTTTGAGAGAATTGACAGATTTTCAACTAATAAGAATTAATTAAAAAATATATTAATCCATATATTGTGCTTCGCCAGGAAGTTCAGTTTTCAAACCTTTTCGCTCTCTAATTTCGCCAACTACTTTATTAAATAATTCTCTAGGTAAATGAACATAGCCAGCATTTTCTGTGTTCCAAACTGCCCTACCTTGACTTGCTGCTCTGACACTGTTAGAAAAACCGAAAGATTCCGCAACTGGCATTTTTCCTATTACACTAGCTGTTCCGCCCTCGACTGGCATATCCTCAATTATTCCTCTACGTTTGTTAAGTTCGCTTGTGACTCCGCCGATAACATCATTTGGAGCATCTATACGGATATTTTGCATTGGTTCAAATATGACTGATCGGGCTCTGATTAAGGCTCCTTTCATGGAATTTCGGACAGCAGGAATAGTCTGAGCAGGTCCTCTATGAATCGCATCTTCGTGTAGTTTAGCATCAACTAATCTTACCATTACTCCCATTAATGGTTCTTCAGCTACCGGTCCTTTCTTACAACAATCAATAAAACCTTCAATAATTAACTCTCTAGTTTCATGAAGGTTTTGTATACCTTTAGTATCATTCACCAAAACATTTGTTCCATGTATTGCATATATTTTACGCATTAAATCCTTATCCATACCAAATTCAGCAAATTTATTGCCAACCTCTTTGGCATCTTTAGTTCTAATTGCTCCTTCTTTACCGAAATCTCCATCGCGTAAACCTTGAATAACATTCTCAGGAAGAGGTTCGACCTCAATGTAAAATCTATTATGGCGATTCGGAGACTTACCTTCAAATGGACGACCAGCATTATTTCCTTCAATTGATTCCCTGTATACTACAATAGGTTCACTAACTTTAACTTTAATTCCTTGTTCTTCTTCAATTCTGTATGTTGTAATTTCTAAATGTAGTTCGCCCATACCTGCCAAAAGTGCCTCTCCTGTTTCAGCATTAGTAGAAACCTGTAGGGAGGCGTCTGCTTTAGCCAAACTTCTTAATGCATCAATAAATTTTGGTAAATCTTTCATTGACTGTGGCTCAACTGCAACTGTGACGACAGGTTCTGAATAGTGGCGAATTGGTTCGAAACCCGTATCATCTTTATTGCGTGTTATAGTAACTCCTGCAGCAGCACTTTTGATTCCAGTTAATGCTGCTATATTTCCTGCAGAAACTTCTGAAACCGCTATTCTATCACCTCCAACCATCATACTAACTTGTTGTACTCTTTCTGCCTTACCAGCACCAAGAGCCCAAACGGATTCTCCATGTTTAATAGATCCCGAATATACTCTTCCTACTGCAACTTCTCCAGCATGTGGATCCATCCAAATCTTTACTATCATTAATGATAATGGACCAGAGGAGTCGCAGTTAATCATTGATTTAGCGAACTCTGAATCTAAATCTCCCTGCCAGATATTGGGTATTCTATATTCCTGTGCTACTAATGGTGAAGGTAGTTTATCTACTGCCATATCTAAAAGAACCCGATGTACTGGTGCTAATTTTGCAAGTTCTTTTTGTTTATCATTTTTACAATAATCCATAACTTGTGTCATATTAATCCCACTCTTTACCATATAAGGAATAGACATTCCCCAATTATAGTAAGCCGAACCAAATGCAACAGTTCCCTTAGAAACATCTACTTGCCAAGATTTAGCTAATTCCTCTGTTGGAGCAAATGTAGAAATTAATTTATTAACTTTGATAATTATCTTTTGAAATCTAGACATCATTTCTTCACCATCAATTTGGAGTTCATTTATTAAACGATCTACCTTGTTTATGAATAATACAGGCCTTACCTTTTCCTTGAGTGCTTGTCTAACCACTGTTTCTGTTTGAGGCATTGTACCTTCAACAGCACAAGCCAAAATGATACATCCATCTACTGCCCTCATTGCACGAGTAACATCTCCACCAAAGTCTACGTGGCCAGGAGTATCAATTAGATTGATTAAATAATCAGAACCATCTACTTCGTGCACCATAGAAGCACTAGCAGCATTAATAGTAATTCCACGTGCACTTTCTTGATCGTCGAAATCTAAAACTCTAGATTTTCCTGCTAAATCTTCTGACATCATTCCGGCCCCAGCAATAAGATTATCAGATAAGGTGGTTTTACCATGATCTATATGGGCAGCAATTGCTAAATTTCTAATATTCTCCCTTGTATGCATTACTTCTACTGCACGTTCAATATTATCTTCTTTACGACCCATATTATACCCTCAATTGGTTTGGGGACCTGACTAAGGTTGATAAATACGATTGTAAAGAACGATAAATGAAGTCAAGTAGTATGGGTAAGTGTCTTAACCAAATCATCTAGCAGAAGAAGCTATTCTTTCTACTTCATCTCTTTTGCCTACGGAGTATGAACTAACGTCGCCCTGCGCGGCCTTCATGATTTCAGAAACGATACCTTCAGTTAGTGATTTTTTACTTTTTGCAGTTGCAGAAGCGCAACCAACAGAGAGATTTCTGAGGGCAATATCAATACGCCTCATTGGAGAAGAATCTACAGCTTTGGGTTGGCTAACAGCACCCATTTTTATTCTTGTAATTTCCTCACATGGTGCTGCTTCCTTGATGGCATCTATAAAATTCTGTAAAGGATTACCTCCTGTTTTTTCATTAATAGAATCTAAAGCATTTTCAAAGGCTTTAGCACAATGTTGTTTTTTGCCTGAGAATTTACCTGAACGCATCAAATTATTTATAAATCTCTCAATAATTGACAGATTAGCTTTTCCAAAGTATTCATTTGCATGTCTGCCACCAGAATGTGGAGTGCCTATAGTTTGTAAATTGATATATGGAGCTAAGCCAGGATCTTCACAAACAACATCGGTAGCATCCCACTTTCCAAAAACCATGGTACCAATTCCTGCAATAGGATCTTGAGTTACTTTTTCTTCCTGTTCTGCTTCAGTCATTATGACACCTACCTTACTGGTTTCTCTTTACGTCCTCTTACCATCTCATCGAGAGAAACACCATTTACTTTGATAACTTTAAATCTTACACCAGGTAAATCACCGTAGGATCTACCTTTACTTCCTCCAATACCTTCTACTAAGACTTCATCATGCTCATCTATAAACGAAATTGCACCATCTCCTGGAGCGAAAGCTGTTAGTTTATTACCAGTTCTTATTAAACTAATTTTTACTGCCTTTCTTATAGCGGAGTTAGGCTGTTTTGCTTCGAAGCCAACTTTTTCTATTACAATTCCCTTGGCTTGAGTACTGCCTTTCAAAGGATCGTGTTTCAAGACTCCTCCTGAACGTCTCTTGAATTGTCGATTTCGGAATTGTCGTTCCTTCCACCTATATTTCTTACGATCACTCTTCATTTTCGAACCAGAAAATAATCCACGACCCAACTATAACCCTCTAAATGATGTCTCGGCGACCCACCTTTGGTATAAGAAATGAGAGGCTTAAGTCAATTGATATTGACATAAAATCTAATTGTTATTGCTAACATTCAAACAGATTGAGCAGTTGGTTAACTATATGTCATTCCGGGACTTGCTTCTCGATGTTGAAAAAGTTGAAGAAAGAACTAGTGTAATTAATGAAATGTTGGATTATTCTGTTGGTAAAGGAAATCCTCCTCTTTTATTCACTAATATCGTAGAATCTGACGGCCATAATGCTGCTATAAACGTATTAACAAGAGAGAGGATATGTAGTACCTTTGACATTACTCCGGGAGAGTTGATTGATACAATGGCGTGGGCAATGAAGAATCCTTCCGAACCAATAATAATTGGGAAAGATGAAGCCCCTGTTATGGATAATACTCAAAAACAGGTAAATCTAGAAATTATACCAATTCCGTGGCACTACAAAGAAGATAAAGGAAGATACCAATCTGCATCGGTAATAATAGCAGAATATGGAGGAATTAGAAATATGTCATTCCACAGACAATATTTGAGGGATAAAAATCATACTGTATCAAGATTTGTTCCAAGACACCTGCGTACTATGATGGAAGGAGCACAGGCAAATGGAGATGAAGTGTCAATAGCAGTTGTCAATGCTCCTGATCCAGTTGTACTTNTAGCTGCAGCAATGTCATTTAATGAGCCGTTAGATGAATTGAGAGTGGCAGCTTCATTACATCAAAAATTACATGGAAAGCCTTTAACTCTTGTTAGATTAAATAATGGAATAGCAGTTCCAGCAAATGCTGAATATGCTATGGAGGCAAGAATAACACTCGAATACGATGATGAAGGACCATATGTAGATATAACAGGAACAGTAGATGGAGTTAGGCAAGAACCAGTAATAGAATATGATGCAGTACACCATAGGGATGAACCAATATTCCACGCCTTGATCCAAGCAGAAGTAGAGCACAGAACATTGATGGGTATGCCAAGAGCTCCGACAATAAAAGCCGCAGTTTCAGCAGTTGTTCCATGTACTGATGTTTACTTAACAGATGGTGGTTGTGGTTGGTTATCNTCCGTTGTGCAAATAGAACCACAAGAAGAAGGCGATGGGATTAAAGCCATACATGCGGCATTAAATGGTCATAAATCAATGAAACAAGTAATTATAGTGGATAATGACATTGATACATCAAATCCTACAAGAGTAGAATGGGCCTTAATGACTCGATGGCAGCCCGATAAAGATACAGTAATTCTTTCTAATCAAAAAGGGTCAAGTCTTGATCCAAGTAGATCTAAGGAAGGTTTAACTAGCAAAATTGGAATGGATGCAACACTTCCACCAGGTACAGATAGAGCAGAGTATGAATCGGTTTTGTGATTTCATTATGAACCAAGATAAAATAAATATAAAAAAAATTTTACAACATCCCAGACGAAGTTTGGGCAATAGACATAGAAGTCAGGCTGAGAAATTTTTGAATTTAGGTTTAGATCAGAATAATGTGATGTGGGCGGAACAAAATGCAAAACAGGCTATACTATATGACTTTACAAATCCTGATAATTGGCATCTATTAGTTCAAATAAAGATGATTAATAAAGATAATTTAGGNATTAAATTAATTCTAGAAGATTTATTCAATATTTTGGGAAGAGATAAGGAACTTCTAGAACAGTTACATAATATCAATATAATTCAATCAGGGACTAAGTTGCTAGAAGCTGCATTCAAAATTGATCCTTTGGATCCTGATATATGGTGGTTAAAAATTAAAAATAATGATAAAGAAATTGAGATATTTAGAGAACGATTGAAACTTTTGGATATTAGAGATCCTAGGGCAAATATTCTATTTTCTCGAAGGATTGAAAGGTTAAAGGAGGCTGGTTATGAAGATTTATTTCTGGAATTAAGTAAATATCTGTTATCACAAAACTCTTCAAATTTTGAATTATGGATAGAGTTAGGAAAATTACATGAGAGGAAAAAAGAGTTTGATCAGGCTTGGTTTTGTTATGATCAGGCTCAAACTCATTTCCCTAGATCCAAATCNAGAGATTTATTCAAATCCCGTATGGAAGATAAATTAGAAGGGCTTGAAAGTAAACCTTGGAATGTTCCAAAGATATCTCAAAGAGTTGATTTCTTAAAAAAAATGGAAGAGATTTCAAATTCTATAATTGAAGTTGAAGAAATGGGAATCACAGAACAAAAAATCGGACTGAAAGAGAAAGTAGAGTTAATGATAGAACAAGATAGGATATCAGAGGCATTTTTTATGACAAGAAGATTGGCTGCTGAGGGAGATNAAGAAGCATTAATAATAGTAGAAGAAATTTTGGAGNTAATGAATAATGAATAATAAATTTGTAGCAGTTTGGACAACTAGTAAAGTTGAGCAAAATGATTGTTGGCTGATGGTTTTAAACAAAAAAAGAGGTTGGGAATTGCCCGGAGGAAAAATAGAAGATGGTGAAGGTATAGATGAAGCTGCTTTGAGGGAATTGTTTGAAGAAACAGGACTTTTGGGTATTGCTAAATCATACAATGATTCATTGATAAAAGACGGATATGTAGTATGGGTTGAAGTTGATGTTGAACCTAGTCATTTATCGTGGTTATCCAATGATCCAGCAATAGAAGAAGTAGGATGGTGCATAGAAATACCAGAGAGATTAGGTTGGAGTATTGAAGAGATAAATAATGTAAAAAATTACGATTGGAGAGCTGCNAAGAGTTTCCTATCTTGAATTTCAGGCAATCTATCGATGAGAATATCTTTCCATTCCTTTATTCCCAGAACTTCCGATGCATCAACAATCAAGCCAATATCATTCCTTTCTGATCCTGATAAATCTTGAAATAATATCTGAATTAGATCTTCAACTACTAATTTAATATCAATAGGATTAGAGGGAATTGTAGAATTGCCAGGTTTTTCTCTTGGTTTGGCATTTTCTACATGAAAATCCATATTTGGGGCGTTCTTATCCACATTATCCAAAGCCATATCTAGCCATTCTAAACTACTAACTAAAAATTCAGGAGTCATTGAGGTTTTTGAAAAAATTGTACGAGCTATCCATGCATGCCTCATTGCAGGTTCATAATCTTCCATTTTTGCAAGTATTCTAGAAGTTTCTAAACGTGATAGAGCTACAATCTCATCAGGAAAATTTGTTTCTGGAGAGATTTCTGAATGAGTAGCTAAAGACATCATAAATTCATTTTTATTTAGATGCCATGAAGCAAGATTTAGTAAAGCTATACCATGTAAAGAAGACTGGGGAGATGTAGCATTTAATCTATCTACACACCATCTTAATTCATTACCTATTTCATCTTCATCAATAGCTCCAATTAATGCTCTTTCCATTCTTATTCTAGCTTCATAGTAATGATTTCTCTCAGATATGCTCCTAGAGCGAGACAATAATTCTTCCGATAATTGTAAGGCATTAGTTGTATTTCCTTCTTTTAGTAGACGCTGGAATACTAAAAAATCTGCCAATAAAGGAGAAACATCCTCAGATTTTGACATATTATCACTGTGATTCAAAAGCAACTACTAATTCTTCATATTTTTCTCTTAGAGAATCCTCTTTTTCGATAAGTAATTTTAGGTGATTTTCGATATTTAATTTAGATTGGGATAATTCTTCGTACAATTCATTTCTATCGCTTACTTCAAGTAGTAGATTTCCAACAGATTTGTACACAGTTTTTTCTGGACTTTGTGATTTTAATGAGTCCATAGTAAGTGAATATTCAGAAATTTGTGAGGAAAAAGTTTGTATTTGACCTCTAATAATTTGTAATTCTTGTACAATTTTTTGTAATTCCGCAGTATTTTTTTCTTCGATTGAAAATCACCTCTCTTTTTCCACAGTCTCTAATACTTGTTCAGATGCTATAAGCCCTCTCATTATTGTATTCCATCTGGCTCGTAAGTCTACAAAACTATCTGCGGACTCTTTAATAATTATGATTCCGTCTTTATTTTCAAAAAACGCTTCTGTAGTCAAACTTGCTGATAGAGAATCTGCATAGGAAGATTTAATTTTCAGACTTAAAGATAAAGTCTCATTCTTCTGAATCTTCATCTAAAGCTCTCTCAGAAAGTTCCTTTTCATAATCTAATGCTGCTTGTTGTGCAATTATTGTCATATCAGTTGCAGTNGCACCTTCTACAGACCTTCTAATTATTCTAGAATTAGCATCTGTTGCTCTTGTATATGGTTCCCAAACGCCTCCAGTGAANTTATGGGAGCATTTTTTGCATTCCCAGATTCCTGAAACTTGTCTTGATACCTTAGGATATTGACACACTGGGCATGTGTATTTCTTTGATCTTTTGGCTATTACAGCACCCACACGACGGCGGACACTAACACCATATCTTGCTCCGTAACGTGCAGTAGCACCAGCCTTTTGGGTTCTCTTTGCCATTTTAATCACCTATTACTGATTTAACTAATTTTCTGAGTTCCGAAGATTTAATTTTGGCCCTCTCCATTATTTCAGCAAACTCAGCCGCCGAGAATATCCCCTTTAGACCCTTCTGAAGTGAATGGACATGATTATCATCACCTAACGTGATATGAATTCGTTCATCGCCACCTAATTCTTCTTGTGCATTCGCATCATAAACAAATCTATTTCCAACTTTATGATAAGAGCACATTATTGGTATTTTAGAAACACTTAGAGGATAATCCTCCCCCACTTCGAATTTTTCACAAGGTACAATTGCAGTTTTTAGAGCTGCTATAGCGGCNAAACCAAATGCATCGAATAAATTNCCATCATCAGAAATTGCAAATAAATCTAAAATTACTTGCCATGCCTTTTCACCGGGAATAATACACAAACTATTCACATCTATACAACCGGATTCCCTTATTCCTCTATCTACAACTCTTCCTAATTCTATTGATTCAGCGCTTGGTGGTCCTGCTTCCCAATTCCTGCCAGCTACTGGTCTGACTTCAGCACCACACATCAAACCTCCTTCATTTGGCCTATCTGGATAAGGAGTCATTAATTGAAATTTAACACCGGCGTAAACGATTGTATCTCCCATCGTTACTTTTGCTGAGCCTTCAGCACGATCTAAAACATCTACTTCAAGAGATATGTCTCTACCATCCCATCTGCCTCTACCATCAATTCTCTGATCGTTCGATGCTAGTTCACTCAGATGGGCGCGCAAGAGTTTTGATACCATAGGAATTGTCATCAATTACTACCTCCTTTTCTCAAGGCTTCGACCATTATCTTGTGAATCTCGGTAGCGGCTTGAATATTGTAATCCCAGGCAGTTTGAAATTCTTCAGGAGAAAGGTCGCCATCCATTTGTAGGAATACTAATTCACCAGAATTAGGTAATACGCCCATCGGAAGATCTGCTTCTCCATAATTATCTTCTTCTTTATTCAGATCGCATACAACTACATCGTTAACTTTTCCTGAAGCGACGGAAACAACCAAATCAGTCATCGGAATTCCAGCGTCTGCTAATGCTACAGATGCAGCTGTTAACCCGACGCATCTAGTTCCTGCTTCAGCACATAAAACTTCAATCTCAACACGAATTTTAGATCTAGGATATAATTCCAACAAAACTACACTTTCCAATGCATCAGCGGTTACTTTACTAATTTCCCTACTTCGGCGATTGAATCCTGGCCTAATCCTATCAGATGTTGAAAATGGAGCCATATTGTATCTAACATCTAAAACAGCTCTATCTTGCCTCTGTATTTTCCTCGGATGAGCTTCCATTGGACCATATATTGCTACAACAACATCATTAGTACCCCAAGTCATACGACAAGACCCGTCAGCTACTGGAATTACGCCAGTTTCAATTGTAATCGGACGTACTTGGGTAGCAGTTCTTCCATCCATCCTTAAACCATTTTTATCAATCATTTGAATGTCCCCATATCCGCCCATTATATATTACCTCCTTCACTCATTACTTTATAATTCTCTGAAAGATTGTTAAGTTTATTTCTTGCTTTGATAATTCCTGAAACTTCACCATCAATCCATATGCGACCATTATCTGTAGTTATTATCCTACAATCCGATTCTTCTTTAATTTCTCTTAATAATTTATTATTATTTTTAGACAAATAGCCTATAAAATGAGGATCAATTTCATCAATACTACCAGTTTTAATTTTTCTAAGTCCCATTCCCTTCATGGTTACGACACTAGAATGTGTTTCTTCGACTTCTTGTACCCTACATAGTATTGCTTCTCCGATATCCAGAACTTGTCGCGTAGAGCCAAAAGATGCTTTGGATGGACCGAGACTCATAGGAAGTATTGCATTAAATGGTGCACCTATATCGACGAACCAAATATTGTTCGTACAACCTTCTACAAATCCTATTACTAAATCACTAGGTCTCGGAATATAAGTTGTATGTAATGGTTCTATATTTAGAACATTATCATCTATTATTAATTTACCATTCTTTGTTGCCAAAAGAGTATTATTTTTTATTAATACTCCATGACCTGCTTCAAATCTCCCAGATTCACCAAGCTTATCACCTGGCACTACTATTTGAGAGTCTTGCGGACCGTCCGCATTACTGTTACCACTCATGTTATCAACCCGCGCGACTAGCCTAGACTTCATAACCTTGATGAAAGTAAAAAGTTCAAAATTATCAATCCAGTTCCTTTACGTCGGCCTCAGAAGATCTTTGTGAGACCCTACTAATAATTTCATTTTTCATTCCACCTGCTACCTCAATCACACAAACCCATGAACCATCACTAATCCATTCTTCTTTAGTTATAATTCCTCTTAATAATTGGTTTACTCCTCCGTAGTCTTTACCTGGTATTCTAAATGCTAGTTTAACAGTAATAAATTGTAAAGGTATTAGTGGCTTTAGTACTTTTACAGCTTTTTGTACTTGTTTTTCTACAGAGAGAAATGGATCAACAGAAAATCTTGCTTCGTTTAATGCATTTTCTATTCGAGTTGCAGGATGAGGGAGTCTAGTCTTTGGGTCGGTTGCAGTTGACGATATTTCATTGATTATTTTCTTTTTCTTTTCATTGATTATTTTCTTCCTTTGTTCAGTTGTTAATTGTATTGAACCGTTATTAAGTATTTTTTCTACGCAATCAGAGAGATTAGTGCTTCCAAAGGTGTTTATCAGTGCATCTGAACTTGGCCTATCACCTGCACGTGCATCAGACCAAATTTCTTCAGTAGCAAGTAAATCGGATAAATTCACAGAAGCGGGATTATTTTTCCATTTTTGTACTAAATCAGGATCGACNAGTATTTCGTANCTAGAACCTCCTTTNTCCNAGCGAGCNAAAACGGCATCATCNAAACTNACCATTATCANTTACACAAGAGTGATTGCCTNTAAGTAATCTTAGTANAATNAATCAAGAAACNTTNGAGAGNTGCTTAAGAGTCTCTTCACGATTTAATTTTTTATATCCNNTNNCATCNACTATAGAAATNTCTACAGTATCATGATTAAGACTATCTTCAAGTGATTCCTGCAGGGCTTCTAGTCCTAATTTGATAGCAGCGTTCATAGTCATTCCGGATTTCCAAGATTTCTCGAAACTATCTATTACCGTGGATCTTCCCCTTCCTATTGCTCCTGCATGATAGGATTGGTATGCGCCTGAAGGATCTGTCTCAAAGAGATGAGAGCCTTCTTGGTCTACACCTGCTATTAGAAGAGCTGTGCCAAAAGGCCTTGCTCCTCCATATTGAGTAAAAGATTGTTTATAATCGCACATTTTTTTTACTAAAGTTATCATTGATATTGGGCTGCCATAGGTCATCCTATTGATTTGGCATTGGATACGTGCTTTATCAACTAATTGTCTGGCATCTGCAACAAGTCCAGAAGTGGTCATTCCAATATGATCATCAATTTGATACATTTTTTCTATCGAATCAGTAATTACTAATTTATTTGCTATTCTTTTATCGACAATTAATATTACTCCATCCTTATACTTCAGACCAACTGTAGTTGTTCCTCTTTTTACTGATTCTCTGGCATATTCTACTTGGTAAAGACGACCATCTGGTGANAATGTCGAAACACCATGATCGTATCCGCGTCCACTGGGCTGCATGACTATCAATTGATTGCCACAACCCTCTCTTATCAATCTTAGTTGTAAAGAGCCNCATAAAGCGAGGCATTCATGTCTAATGCCACACTCGGATTAATATGAAAGTTGGAGTTCTAAATTCAGGAGGGAAAGATTCAGCTTATTCTTCATGGTGGGCTCAAATGCAGGGTTGGGAAGTTGTTGCATTAATAACTGTAAATATTGAAGAGGAGGATTCCATGATGTTTCAACTACAAGGGACCCATATTTCGGCATTACAATCTATTTCAATGAATATTCCTTGGCTACCTGTAAAATCTAAAGGAGTAGAAGAANTAGAAATAAATGATTTGAAACAAGCCTTAGAAGGTAAAAATGATAATATGAAGGTATTTGAAGAAATTTGGCCAAAAGATATTTCCAGACCAAGAAATATACAAATTATAGATGAAAAGATTGAAATTGATGCTTTGGTAACCGGTGCACTTAGGTCGGATTATCAAAAAACTAGAATTGAAAGAATGTGTAATGAAATTGGAATTAAATCATTCTGCCCTTTGTGGCATAAGAATTCTGAAGANCATATGAAATCATTGTTAAAGCATGGTTTTGAAATTAAATTTGTATCGGTTTCTTGTGAAGGGTTAGATTCCTCATGGCTAGGTGAATCATTAACATCTGAAAGATTAGAAAAGTTGATTTTACTTTCTAAGAAATATAGATTTAATCTTGATGGAGAAGGGGGGGAGTTTGAGACAATAACTGTCAACGGACCTCATATGNAAAAAAGAATAAATTGTTATGGAACACCAANGTTTGTTTCTGGAAGAGGCGTATGGGATATAGAATCAATGAATATCGAACAAGGCTAAACCTCAAACACTTTGGTAGGTTCGCGATAATCGAAAGTTATGCCAGTATCGCCACTAGACTATCGTTATGGAAGAGAGGAAGCGAAACAAATTTGGTCTCGAGAAGGACGTCATGCAAGACAATTAGAAGTTGAAAGAGCTTTGATTTGGGCTCATTCTAAATTAGGAAGAGTTAGTCCGGAACATTACGATATTATAGCCGATATTGCTGATCCCGGGATTGTTACAGCTGATAGAGTAGATGAAATAGAATTGGAAACAAGACATGATATTATGGCACTTACGAAAGCGATGGCCGAGGCTGCAGGTGTGGCTGGTTGGTGTATACACCTTGGAGCTACAAGTAATGATATTGTAGATTCTGCAGTTGCCCTTCAAATTAAAGATAGTATAAAAATACAAGTTGAAACTTTATCAGATTTAACACTAACATTATGNGATATAGCTGAAAGAGAAAGAAACACTGTGATGATTGGAAGGACACACGGACAAGCTGCTGTTCCTATAACATTTGGACTNAAAGTTGCTGTTTGGGTAGACGAAATGAGAAGACATCTGGAGAGATTAAAAGAATTAACACCTAGAGCAACTACTGGAAAATTTCTTGGNGCCGTAGGTACAGGTGCTGCTCAAGGTGAGAATGCATTTCAATTACAAGAATTAATTATGGAAAATCTAGGATTACAAACTCCAATGGCCACAACACAAGTTGTTGGAAGAGATAGATACATAGAATGGGTTGGTTGGATGGCTAATTTAGCTACCAGCATAGAAAAAATATTACAAGAGATTAGAAATTTACAACGAAGCGAAATATCAGAAGTGGCAGAATATTTCGATGTAGAAAAACAAGTAGGATCTTCAACAATGGCGCACAAAAAAAATCCAATAACAGCAGAAAATGCTTGTGGACTTGCNAGAATAGTACGTTCTATGATAATTCCGTCATATGAAAATGCATTATTGTGGCATGAAAGAGATTTGGCTAATTCTTCGGCAGAGAGATTTACACTATCACATTCAATGATTTTATTAGATGACATAATCATTAAATGTAACAAAGTAATGAAGAATTTGGTNGTAGACAGTCAAAGAATGATGGAAAATATAGATTCACAAAAAGGATTAGTTATGGCAGAAAAAGTAATGTTGGTTCTTGTAGAACAAGGAATGTCTAGAGAAGATGCTCATGAAATTCTCAGAAGTTGTTCTATGAAAGCGATAGAAGAAAATATAAATTTATTTGATGTTTGCGCTGAAAATAACGAGATTACTAATAAAATAGATTTGGAAAAACTAAAAGAAGTTTTTAAACCGGAAAATCATTTAGGATTCAGTGGTTCTATAGTAGATTTAACAGTTAAAAAAACAAGAGAATATCTAAATTAGAAAAATTTCATGCCAAGAAGTAAAATCAAACCAGTAACTGATGCGACAACCCCTAGTAAAATTATCATAGCATGAGGTCCATATTGATTGGAATCATTGAGAGCGACATTTAAGAAACCATCTTCTAATATTCCTTCAAAAATTCCTGAATCGGTATCATTAAATTCCGGTAATGGACGTTTTTTTATTCTTTCAACTGCACCATCACCCTTCGACATATAATCATCGAAGAGAGTTTATGATTTAGCCTTGGCCCTTGAGATAGAAAATACCATCATATAGAGGTGGATCGAGTAACATGATTGACCTTAGACACAGGAATGTTCACCTTTCTTATGAACAAGGCTCGGGAGGTACTTCATTATGCTTGACCATTGCTAAAAGATATCTCAAAAATGGAAANAAGGTAATTTGGCTGAGCAAATATTTACCCGATAGAGAGAGGACTGCACAAATATTTAGAGAACTAAAGAGCAAAGAATTAGAAAAAATATCCTTTATAGAAATTGAGAATAATTTAGAAGATAGTTCAAAAATTTTGAAATACTTTTCTCCCAATATGAGCNACNAAGACATTATTATCATAGATGACTGGTGTAATAAAGATGGTAGGGCAAAGAAAAAGGATATAGATGCATTNAAAAATATAGTTTTTGATTATAATAATGTTAAAATTTTGGTAAGCTCAGCCTCNTACTCCAATGTAGGTAGTGATGCACAAAGATGGGGATCAAAAGGAGGGAATGAGTTAAGAGATATCATGGATACAATTTTTCTTTACAGAGTTTCAGAGATGGATAATGTTAGAATACTAAAAGATGGAGAAGATAGTAAAAGAATTTCGTTACTACAAACGGGTTTTGAATTATAATATTTAATCATTCTAATGCCTTATCGAGTAGATCCTGCATCTCATCTAGTGCATCCTCATCGGGTTCCATAAATTTCTCAGGATTTTTAGCCTCTCCAGAATAATCTTCATCAAAATGACCAGCATTAATTAGCATATTCTTTTGTCTTAATTTTAATAATTGCCAAATCATGAATCCTGCAGAGGAAATAAGTATGAGCATTAGTAGGGGTGTGGATAGGTCGGCCATATAATTTGGTAAAGAGGTCATGATATTAAATTATTCAAATGAGGCGCCCCTAAATTCAATGGTTTTGTCAGGTGGCGTCTATTAGAGGGAGATGGTTCAGTCCAATTATCAACCATATCTATATTAGAAAAATTTGGAATATACCCTTTCCAATATTTTTCGCTATATGAGTTACATTTTGTGCATCGTAAATTTTGATTATTTCCGGCACTTTTCATAGATACATTACAACATAACGGGCGAGATATAATTCTTGGAACTGCATCAGAAATAGAAAGTTTCTCTAAATGTATAGATGAATCGGAAGAAGAGAGGCCTGTCCAAGAAATAATGTCTCCAGGTCTTAAAGAACGCAGGAGGAGATTCACAGATCCTCCTTGATAGAATGCAACTAATGTTCTTAATTTTCCATCCAGAATTACTTTTACAGATGAATGTGCGCCTTTTGAAATTAATGGTTTAGAAATTACTGTACCGGAAGAAGGAGTTACATGATCATCTGAAAGTTGATTAGTACAATGGACAGCATAATCAGAAGATTTTTCAACATTATTATTTAGTTGAAGCCATTTATGTGCTTTTTCAAGTATTTCAGGAGATTTACTTCTAATCCCGTACAAAACAGGACATGGAGTTCGAGGGGCAATTAAACCTCGATTTTTTGTTGGATCGCGATTTACGAATGTCTCAGGAAAATTTTCATCCAATTCGGCAATGGTCTTAATATCAATTATTCTTTTTTTCCCTATCATCGAACTTTCCCTCCATGCAATTAACTCATATGAATGATTTTCACATGGAATCCAAGATATCGCTGCAGACGCACCTATTGCTCCCCAATATGAATTTCCAGCGTAAACTTTACAATTATAGTCCTTAATTTCATTTAATCTAAAGTTTAAATCGACATGTCCTTTTACAGTGTCCCAATAAATTTGTTCTGAGAACTTAGTTTTTGAAATTATCATTACTGGTGAGGCTGGAAAGTTACTAGAAGGGTGTGATGAAATATTAGATAATAATAATTCAAACCAATCATAAGTAACATCGTATAATTTTTGTTCATCATGTATATTGAGTTGAATTACTGCCGATAATGCCGCATTTCCACGTGTTCGTCTATTTGCAAAAGGCCATAATCTTACCAATCTCCTAGATATTATGGTAAAATTGATTTTTTCAGCCAGATAGTTTAAAAAATCATTAAAATTTTCCGTGGTACAACCTAAATCTAGATGATCAGTATCGTCTAAACCGATAAAAAAATTGATATTATCCATTTTTTTCACCTAATATTGATTCTATAACATCATATATTCCTATATTAGGGTCACATCTAAAAAATCTAACACCATATATTTCAGCCGCTAATTCATCTACGTCTCTGTCCCCAACCATTACCGATTTTGACTCATCAGGTCTATCAATCCAATTTTCGCCATATAAAATACCAATATTTTGTTGGTAAGAATTACTAAGAATTTGCCGACCCGCCTCTAACATACCTGGATTTGGTTTTCTAGCCCAAGAATTATCCCATGGAGAATAAGGACTATACAAAATTAAATCTAATTTAGCATCTTTATCTTCTTCAATTAATAATTTAGATATGCGTTTATGTATCAAATGAAGATTCTCATGATCCCATAAACCACGTCCAATTGGAGATTGGTTTGTAACAACACATATCCTAAAACCATGTCTACGTAACTTTCCTATGGAGAATCCTGCATTAGGTAATAATTTTACTTCATCTGGAGAATTAATATAATTTTCACTTCCTATATTTATCACTCCATCTCTATCTAGATAAGCTATTTTACCATCCCATAATTTGTTCGGGAGTTCTTCAATTTCAAGATAATCATCGATATTAGCATTATCTCTAAAAGGCGGTAACAAATTAATCACAATCCATTATTGGACTTAATGGCTTCTTTTATTATATGATTAATAATTAATTGTGTATCTTCGATTCTTTCCATTGATTCAGAAGGAACTACTAAAGCCACATCTGCTATTTTACCTAATTTTCCACCGTCCATTCCATTATAATTGCCAGTGATAGCTATAGTATGACATTCTTTTTCTTTGGCATATATTATTCCATTAATTACATTTTTTGAATTTCCTGAGCCACTGTAACCAATTACTACATCACCAGGATTAATAAATGTCGATAATAGACCAACAAAGATATTTTCATAATCTGTATCATTAGCCCAAGCGGTTAAAGAAGAAGCATTATCAGTATGAGAGATTGTCCTTAATTTCAACTCTTTTGACCAATCTCCAGCACTGTGTGAAGGTGTACCTGCACTCCCTCCGTTTCCTATTAAGTGAACAGTTCTCTCTGAATTACGAGCATCTTCGATGATATTCCAAATTTCTTCTAAAGTTGTGATTGATAATTTTTCAAGTGTAGAAGTAAGGTCAGAAATATAATCCTTTGAGAAGTTTGAAAAATTGAATGACATATGCGCCTCCGACCTAACGGAAGAGGGCATCCTATTTACGGATTGATGAGTTGAGCCCCAATATGAGAGACCCGGTGGGCATTGTGGTTTACTCAATTGCATCATCATTTGGAATTGCAAATATTACAATGCAACTAATAATTGGGGGAATTGGAGTAGCATTTTTAGCGCTAGGATTTCATAAAAAAAATGGTGCTTATATTTCACAATTTTCTGCGATTGGGTGGATTCTGGTTGGACTATTTTTCTATTTGTATTCAGAGCATTATGTAGAAATCGAAGACCCAGTATTAGTTTTGATGACAGCTGCTGCACTGCCCTGTGGAATAGCATTGGCGTTTTGGGAAATTAGTATAAAGGAAAAAATACCAGAATCTTTACTATGGTTAAAAGGCTGTGTTGTTTGGTCAATGATCCCTTACTATTTGGTATACAGCGTACCAGTTCTAAATATGGCATTTGTATATACAACTGCAATTAGTACAGAAATTATTCTAGAATTCGTAGGATTGGGTAGTTATCAATCTGCTTCAATGAGAATTGATTTGCATGGAGGAGGAGATATACTTGTATCTGAATGGGAAGGAAATCGTTGGATATTATCTGAGCCTCTTGGAGAAGCAGGTTTTTTTGTACCAATGGAAAAGGCAGATGGGACTCCGGTGAGTATTATTTTCATATTAGCATGTTCTGCATTACAATCTATGATTATATTTGTTGGTGCAATAGTAGCATTGAGTTCAGTTTCATGGAAAAGACGTTTGCGTGCATTGATAATTTCTATACCTACAATATACATACTAAATGTTTTCAGAAATGTTGGCATAGTTTGGCTAACAGACACATATGTTAATTGGTCATTTTTTGGAATTGATATGTTTAATTTCACCCATAGTTATGCTGCCAAATTTATCAGTTTATTTGCAATGTTTTTAATGGCTATTGTTTTATTTGATTTATTACCAGAATTACATAAGAATGTTATAAAAATACTTAACCCTGTATTGAAAACCATTGATAATATAACGAATTGGTTTCTATACTTATTTTCCCCTAAAATAATAAAATAAAATTATCAAGCTCTCGATCTAATTCTTTCAAACAACTTACCAGTTAATGGCATATCATGCTCCCATGCAAATTCTTTCATCACCCTAATTGCTTCTTTTTCTAAGTTTGAATCTCCTACAAAATCAGTTATCTCTATTTTTCCATCTCGAGTATTGGCTTTGAAGGCGGCTATTGGTTCTTCTTTATGGAAAACCATGTATGCAGATCCAAAACCAAATTTTTCTCTCAATACTCCGCTGAAGTAATGATTTAAAGGGTCTGAAGGAGGAATAACCAAATCTCTGGTTCGTATAATACCACTTAAACCTTCGAGCATGTCCTGACGCCCCCAACAAATATCCTGTAAATCATCAACTAAAAATCCTTTAATTAAAGTTCCATCATCCTCAAATTCACGCATCACATCACTTATTTCTTCTGCAGAAAATGGTGTACCGGCAAGTTTTTCCACTTGTTTTAATGTTATAACTGGATATTCACTTACAAGTTCTCTGAGGTAATCTCGCTTAATTTCCCATAGGTCAGATTTCTCAGAGTGATGTACTGCTTTGAAACCTCCTCTATAATCCTGTATCAAAAGACCACTACGTACTAATGGAGAAATTAATTTCCTAAATTCTGCTCTTTTCATAGCGTTTCTCTCCATGAACAAGTCTGGATCATGATGTTCTGTAAAAAATTGTAATATATCTAAATCTTCTTCATCTGGAGTGATATTCCTTATTGCCAAAAGTCTTCTAAAATGCGGTAATCGTGCCCAAACTAGATGTCCTCTAAGATTAGTTCCTTGATGTAACTGATGAGCTGCGGCCATAGACTTNAAATCAACACGGAACATTTCACAACGACCTCGTAATGAAAAATCATCCCTCAATTCATTGATATTCTCAAGGGCAATGGTTTCATTTTCCCATCTCGTTTTTTGATGTAAAAAGTGATGATGGAATAATAGTCTATTTACTTCTCTTCGTTTCCTAGGTTCAACGACGCCTCCTCTAATATATCTCTCTCCATCACCCATCGAGGTAAAACCTAAACCTGAAAGTAGATCCTGAATGTTATCATCACAATCGTGAACAGGCACTCCATTAAAAGCGTAAATTACAGACACATCTACTAGCCTATCTCTATAATTCTCTAGTAATTCTGAGAAGGTGACTTTGAATTCATCCAAATATGAGTGTGGAATATTTATATCTTTAATTTCTAGATAGTCATTGACTACAAACATGAGTATTCTGCCTATAGGATCTACTCCTTTCAAGACCGGGTGATACCATCCTTGTTTCAGCATCATCCTAATTTCTTGAATGAACCTACTACAAAATGGATCTGATTGGGCTAAAATCCTCATATTTCTATCTTCAGCCAGCGGAGAAAGTAGAATTTTTGAATCTTCAACTGAAGAATAATAATCTGTTGGATCTGGCTGTAAAGCTACAACACGTACAATTTTATTTTGGGTTTCTAGGCGTCTGAGAGTTTCAGCTAGTTCTTCTACTGGCTGACTAACAAAGAATCTAAGAGTATGTAACCTTACAGGTCCTATTTGTTGAATTAATTTGTTAAGAGCATCTTCAAACGATAAAGGTTGGATAACTCCGTGTAATTTTCTGAAAACGGCCAAAGATCTTTTCCTATTAGGCACTGCTATGTACTGTTTAGCAACAAGAAGTTGCCTTTCTAAATTGCCTAGAGCGTTTTTTATCGTTCTCTGTATATGAATATGATCTTTTCCTTTTGGGTAATCAGCGAATAAATCGGTACGAGAAATGCCGTCCTTTGGTATTTTATCAAGAAGTTCTTGCTCCAGGTCGCCAATCCATGGTTCGCCTCTTAATCCTAAGAATATGGGTAATTGATCTCTGAGTGTGTATCCAACTCTATTATGTAATAATCTACCATTATAAACATCCGTATCATGTTTAATATCTGTCCAATCTCTAAATCTATAATTTTCAACCCTATGTAATAATTCGTCTCTTCTCTGAACCATTATTAAAGAACGTATAGCATCTTTTGGCTCATTATATAATTTGAAAGATTTTTGGAGCAAAAGTGTTTGTAGAGTCCTATAATCAACTACATCTACTTGGCCACCTGTAATACGATATTCATCAACTCTAAGTATAAACTCTCCTTCATTTGTTTGTGTAAAAAATCCTATTGAAACTAGATTTTGTATCTCTAATTCTTGTAATATCGATTCAACCTGAGCAAATGGGAATGGTAATCTAGAGCTTAGCTGTTCAGTTGTTTGAGGCCCTTCAGAGCCCAACATATCTAGTAATTTGAGTCTGAGACAGTCCATCGGATCTGAGAGATATGTCTTTTTCCATGATTCTGGTTTACCATTTGTAAAGTTTTCACCCATCTCAAAGTTTAAACCTCCAGTATACAAAGAACGTAAGTCTTCCATATTTGCTGCACCGGCTACAGACAAACAACCCAATGTACCATGGACTTCAGCCATCCTCATTGAAAACCATTTATTATCTATTTTATCATCATCAGTTGATCTTATTTTTGTTATTAAACCTCTTTCTGCTAATTCATATACCCATTTTCGTGTAGTTTCTATATCAATTTCTTTTAATTTTTCGCCATATAATGGATTAGTAAGAGATTTTTCTAAACCTCCTCCCATATCCATGAGACGTAAAAGGCTCGCGGCATCATTAGGCACTGCTACTTTAGATTGATAATATTCATCTAACCTCGATTTATCTAGATCGGTTGCTAATGATCTAGCACCCAAAAGGCGTCTGAGTATTTCAGGATCTACATCTTTGATTAGATAAGCCCTAGTTCTTAATGACAATAAATCTTCAAATGAGGACATGAATAAAGTCATACCTAGAGGAGAGGGCATTTTTACTCTACGATGTACTATCCTAACATCTTCGCTATCCATTCTAGAAATAAAATCACGGAGTTGATTCATATCAAGATCAGAACTTAAGATTTCATTCATTGCTTCTCTGACAAGTACTGAATCATCCATCTGACGGTGTTTATGGAGTATTTGATCTGCCTTCTGTAAAAATTGTTTAGGACTTACTTCATCTGCACCAATCCTTCTTGGATTTAGCATACTTCTAGATGATATTTCCCTAAATCTTTTTGCAAATAATTGGGAATCAATTAGATAACGTTGTAATATTTCTTCACTATTATCATTTTTGAATATTTCAGGAATTATAGAAATTTCTACTTCATGGCTTAATTTTATCATAAAGCCATTTTCATCAAAGGATAATTCATGGATAATTATGTCATCTTTAGCTGCAATACCAGCAAATAAATATCCTAGAGCCAAATTAAAGGCTCTACCCCTACAAGTTGTAATTACATATGTAGGCAATGGAGATTCAACTTGCTCAACTAAAATTCTATCACTAGATGGGACTTGAAATGTCGTAGCCCCGTGTTCATCTAAAAACTGAGAAATAGCATTTACTACTGGTTTATTTAATCCTAGAGCATCTCTAAAAAATATCCTATTGTCAAGACCTAGTCTGGTTTGAATAGAAATGATACTTAATAAATCTAAAACTTCTTGACTTAATTCATGACTACGACTTGCAGTTTCTCCCGTCCAAGACGGAATAGTAGGCCTATATCCAGTAGCTGAAACAACATTTACTCTAGATCCTCTAATACTAGAAACTCGATAAGTTGAGCCTCCTAGAAGGAAAACATCTCCTCCTCTGAGGCTTGATACAAATGAAGATGACAACTGACCCACTAGTGTCCCATCACCAGTTAAAACCATGTAATTATTGTCTGGGGAAATTGTTCCGATATTGGTATAATAAATCATTTGGGCGTACCCTCTTTTACCAAATCTATTTTCTTCCCAGTCAACCCATATACGCCTTTCTTCTTCAAGAAGATCGAGGACTTCTATGTAGTCATCATAAGGTAGATTCCGGTATGGCCATGACGAACAAACTAAATCATAACCTTCATCAATATCCCATTCTCTAATTATAGTTAGACCAATTAGAAATTGCGCTAAGACGTCCAAAGAGTTTTCAGGAAATTTTAGCAGATCCATATTTCCTCTAAGAATTCCAGTTTGTAATGCTACAAGTTCAAGTAAATCATGAGGCGAACTGGGTAAGAAACGCGCACGAGGCAATCCACCGACTTGGTGTCCCGCACGTCCTATACGTTGTAATGCTGTAGCAATAGAGCCTGGAGAACTAACTTGAATTACTAAATCTACTGATCCTATATCTATACCCATTTCTAAACTTGATGAAGAGACTACACATCGAAGCAAACCATGTTTTAAATTTTGCTCGACATCTAAACGAATGTTTTTATCCATTGAACCATGATGTCCCTCAACTCCTTGAAGACCTGCTATTTTCAATTTTTGTACAACCGTTTCGGTCATATTTCTTGTATTAACGAATACTAAAGTTGTCGTATGGGCTTCAACTAATTGCTTTATCACATCAATATTTTTTTCAAGAATTTCTTTTACAGGAATAGATGAAAAACGAGGAGACGGGAGGATTATATCTAGATCTAAGTCTCTTGAACCAGAAATTTTCACGATAGAGACCTTTTGAGGTTCTGACTTACTTTCTCTAGAATCACTTGCAACTAAAAATTCAGCAACGGCTTCTAATGGTTCCATTGTAGCGCTAATTCCAATTCTTTGTACATCNGAATCAATTACAGAATCCATTAATGCCAAACTTAATGATAAATGAGTCCCTCTTTTAGTAGGGACTAGAGAATGCATTTCATCAATTATCATCCATTTCATATCATTTAAAATTGGCCTAAATCTTTTGGATGCTAAGGCTAAAGCTAAAGATTCAGGAGTAGTTATTAGTATGTGAGGGGGATTTTTAAGCATTCTTTCTCTTTCTTTTTGAGGAGTATCTCCCGTCCTTAATCCTACTTTGATATCTTTAGCCCTGTTNGGCAAAAATCTTTCTTTAATTTCCGTTAGTGGNCCGATTAGATTTTTTTGTATATCATTAGCAAGTGCTTTGATAGGAGAAATATAAATACATTGGACATCATTTGTCAAGGAACCATCCAATGAACGCCTTACTAAATCATCTATTATTGATAAGAAAGCAGTAAGAGTTTTTCCAGAACCCGTAGGAGAGCATAAAAGCAAATGTTCACCATTCAGAATTTGAGGGATTGCTGTTTTTTGAGGGTCAGTAAAATCAGGAAATTTATCCACAAACCAATTCCGAACTGGGGGACATAGACGTTCAAGNAGTTCGGATGTCTCCATCTTAGTGTTAACATAATCAATTATTGGCATTTTTTTTATCGCACCTTACGACGTCAAGGGAATTGAAATCATAAATGAATGCTTCTCTGAATTGTTGTAAAAAGAAGTAAANATATATTAAAAAAAATTAAATTCAATTGAAGATAAGGACAAAAATAATGTAATTTTTACGATGGTTTGAAAGACTTTAGGCTAAGGCAGTATATTGAATATGTCTGAAGAGAGGCGATTAGACAGACTCACCTCGATATTGAAAAGAAGAGGTTTTATACTTCCCTCATTTGAAATATATGGAGGCATTTCAGGATTAATTGACTATGGTCCTGTTGGTGCAAGAATAAAAAGAAAGGTTACAGATTTTTGGCTAGATCATTGGATAAATCAAGGCAATATTGTAGAAATTGACTCGCCAACTATAACTCCAGAACAAGTATTAGTCGCAAGTGGCCACGTAGGAGAATTTAATGATTTGATGACGGCTTGCATGAATTGTAATAGCACATATAGAGCAGATCATTTGATTGCAAATATTCATGATGAACCAGAAACGGTCGATATTATAGAAATGAATGAATTACTAAAAAACAAATCAATAATATGTCTTAATTGCCATAAAAGTGAGTGGTCATCTGCAAAACCAATGAATTTAATGTTTAAAACTGGTATTGGTGCTATGAAAAATCAGCGAATAGCATACATGAGACCTGAAACTGCACAAGGAATGTTTATGTTATTTCCTTCACTTTACCGTCATTTCAGACAGAAATTACCCTTCGGTGCTATCCAAATTGGCAAAGGATATAGAAATGAAATTAGTCCAAGACAAGGGATGATAAGACTAAGAGAATTTAATATGGCTGAGTTAGAATATTTTATAGACCCCAAAAATCCTCCTGTAGAAGATTTATCATCTAATAATTCTTTAATTAATTTTATTCCTGANCCNGAAAGTGGGTTTGACTTGGAATATAATATAACATTTGANAGGGCATTCACAATGGGTTTAGTCAAGCATCCCACTGTAGCTTCAATTTTAATGAAGACATGGGATTTCCTAGCTGAGATAGGGATTGATACGAAAAGAGTTAGATTTAGACAACATATTTCTACAGAGATGGCACACTATGCATCAGATTGTTGGGATTGTGAAATTTTTGGAGAATATGGATGGATAGAATGCGTAGGAATTGCTAATAGGACATGTCATGATTTAGAATCACATGAGAAAAATTCTGGTTCAAAGTTAATGAAGGCGTGGAGATCGTTTGATGAACCTCTTATCGAAAATAGGACAGTTATATCTCCTAAAACCTCAATAATTGGACCAAAATTTAAACAAGAATCAGGAGCNGTTATTGAAGCTTTAAAAGAGCTAGAAGATGATGATAAATGGCCTAAAGAAATTAAATTAGACAATGGAAATACTGTAACTATTACAAGTGATATGGTAGAAATTAAAGATATTGAAACTACTATATCAGGAGAATGGTTTACACCTCATGTAATTGAGCCGGCATTTGGAATAGATAGGATTATTTGGCATCTTCTTGATCATTCATATGAGGAGTTGGTGAAAGAAGGAGAAGATTATACTATGATGAAATTCAATGACAAGGTTTCGCCTATTGATGCAATTATATTGCCACTTTTCGAAAAAGATGGAATGGATAAGATAGCATTAGAAATAACCAATATTGCTAATTCAATTCCCGGAGTAAGAGTGGAAATGGACACGAGTAAATCCATAGGCAGAAGATATGCGAGAGCCGATGAAATAGGAGTTCCATGGACAATTACTGTTGATCATATAAGTAAGGAAGATAAAACAGTTACAGTTAGGAGAAGGGATGATCAAATCCAAATTAGGGCCAGTATAGAAGATGTAATACAAAACTTAAACAATAAAAGTATTGAAAAAATGTTTTTAGAATAAAAATCTTGATGTGGCGCCGATTAAAGGATAGCATGTGGATGAAGACGAGGCGTTTCATGATTGGACGGAAAAATACCGACCAAAGGACATAAATGAAATGGAAGGGAATCAAAAGCAATTAGAGAAAATAAGAAAATGGCTAGAAAAATGGGAATCTGGTAAGATACCTAAAAAAAGAGGTATTTTATTATCTGGCCCTCCAGGAGTAGGAAAAACAACTTTAGCAAGAGCTGTTGCCAATGAAAAAGATTGGGCCATTATAGAGATGAATGCATCNGCCGAAAGAAATGCTGCAGCAATTAGAAGTACCGCTACAAGAAGTTCACAACATATTTCATTAGATAATTTTAGCAATGGAGGTTTGAAGCACGGGAAAACACTAATTTTATTAGATGAGGTAGATCATTTGAGTGGAGGATTTACACAAATCTCAAATGAAAAGATTAATGTTAGTCTAGAAGAAGAAAATAGGAAAATAAAAGGAGATAAGGGCGGTAAAGGAGAATTAATCAACCTCTTAAAAACNAGTAATCATCCAATAATTATGACATGTAATGACCCTATGAGATTGTGGGGAAATACGAATTGGAGGGCAAATAGAGATAGAGTATTGAGATTATCAGAAGAAATTGCGTTCAAGAGAGTAGGNTCAGTTGATTTGGAAAAAATAGCAAAAAAAATCATTAGAAAGGAAGAAATTGGAATAGATCAGGGCGCTTTGGATTCATTAGTAAAAAATAATGTTGGCGATTTAAGATCATTGATTCATGATTTACAAGCACTCTCCGTAATTAGTAATGGTCACATAAAAAATGAAAATGTTAGTCAAATGTCTAGCATATCAAAAAGAGACATACAAGTTGATGTTTTTAAATCATTAGAATTAATATACAGAAGTAGAAGTAGTGATAGTGCTACTGAAATAATGATAAATTCTGATAAAGATCCTGATGAAATGTTGGCATGGTTTGCATGGAATAATCAAATAGTTTTCAAGAAAGGTGAATTAGAAAAAATCAGTAAAGCGATGTGTTTAGCAGATAGAGCATTGGCGACGAAATTCACAAATAGAGCTTATCGTTCATGGTATTGGGGATCAAATATCCCTGCACAAGCTGCAATAATACCCTTATCGCAGAGCCCTAATTCAAGAATATTTCTTGGNTATCCAAATTTTCTTAGGAGGGGTAGTGGAGATTGGTCTTCTCGAAATATAATTGATAGAATCTCTAAAGATTTGAGTTCCAGTAAATATTCTGTAAAGGAAGAATTGTGGCCAATACTTTTGGCTATCCACGATGAAAAGATGGGAAATGATATTAATGATATCAGAATAACAAAAAAACTAGGACTTAACGGAGAAGATCATCTTTTCTTAAATGGTTTATCCAAGAGTGAAGATATGTCTAAATCTATAATGAAATTATTTGATGAAGAAGANTTAAGCCAAGAGGTTATAGAAAATGTAGAGTCAATAATTCAGGAAAAATCCACAAATTCTACTAATCAATTTACTTTGGACTCTTTTAGTTAATCTGAAGACCATGTTCTTGGATGTAATAATACAAGTACAGTTAGAAGTTCAAGACGGCCTAACCACATCAAAATAGTTGAAGTAAACATAGACATAGGACTGAGGTCAGCCCAAATTGAGGAAGCTCCAACCGGGCCAAAAGATCCTAGAGCTGGACCAGTATTGCCCAATAAGGAAATTGATACTGAAAGAACATCGGTCAAAGAAAGGTTTGGTTCAAGAAAAGATATTGTTAACATAGATGCTGTAACTAAAACCATCCAAGAACTAACCATTCCAAGTATTATCCAAATACGATCCTCATCGACTACATTTTGATTGAATCTTATAGTTACGACTTTTCTAGGTTGTATTATTCTCATTACTTCTCTTTTGGCTAATTCAAATGCTATTCTAATTCTCAATACCTTCAAACCACCTCCTGTAGAACCTGCACTTGCTCCAATAATCATCAGAAGTAGTAAAACAAATTGACTAAAAACCGGCCATTCTGAAAAATTAGCACTTGAATAACCAGTACTTGAAATAGATACAGATTGGAATAGTGAATGTCGTATAGATTCGACCATGTTGTAATCTGTAGCCCTATTAAGATTAAAGGCCATTGCAATCCAAGCGACTAATAGAATCAGTAAATAAGTACGTAATTCTTCATCTTTAGAAACTTCACTCCATCTACCAGCAATAGCGAAATACAATAGTGTGAAATTTATACATGTTAACAACATAAAAATTATAATAATGGATTCTATAAGTGGATCATTAAAGGCCATTATACCCAAATCACTAGTTCCAAAGCCCCCNGAGGGCATTGTTGTCAAGGCATAATTCAGAGAATCAAAACCACCCATATCGGTTAATTGATATAGCGTAATTCCTTCTATTATTGTAAGTACTATGTATATTGCCCACAACTTACGGGCAGTACCTTCTAAAGTAGTGCTAAGATTTGAAACTGTAGGGCCTGTTAATTCAGCCCTAGCAAGTGCCTTTCCTCCTCCTAAAGCTCTTGAAAATATCAAAAGACCCAACATAATAACTCCCATTCCTCCAAACCACTGTGTTAATGAGCGCCAAAGAAGAAGACTCTTCGGTTGACTTCCGATACAATCATTCAAAATACCCTCATCAAACATTTTTCTACAAATTGGACTACTAGATTGATCAATTACTGAAGCGCCAGTAGTAGTAAAACCTGACATAGACTCAAACCAAGAATATAACGCTCCTTGAGCAATTTGTCTAAATGATGCATCACCAGAAATGAACTCGGATGGCCCATAAAACATACCTCCTAACCAAAATGGCAANGCACCTATCAGTACAACCGGAATCCAACCTAATGCAACTGAGGCAAANGCCTCTTTATCCCTCACTCGGTTTGAGGTTTCATATCCGTTAGATAATGAAATCATCAACTGCCCTAGTATACCGGAAATAAACAAGGGNAAGAAGTATGTTTTGACAGAATATGACAAACCATCTTCCAATATGCTAAATAATGAAACGATTAATAGTGGCAGAGCAATTAATCTAATTGTCCAACCTAGTACTAAACCGACTACATCCCATCTCATATTAATTACCTAAGGCCTTCTCAACTTTCCTTAAATTATCTTTTTGAGTCAACAAATATACTCTGTCACCGTTTTCTATAGAATTCACAGAAATTGGATACCTTAACTCTCTATTTCCTTCGCCATCTGTCCTATCAATCATTACTACTCTAACATCTAGATTATGTTCGGCATCCTTAATTGAAGAATTAGCAAGAATATGATCAGAATTGATTACGGTTGAAAGAGAAACTATTGAAGGTAAAGATGGAATATTTTGATAGGATCCGGGATAGTTTTTATGTATTGATTTTAGAATAGCAGAAATAGCAACTTGTCGAGAACTAACAGGTCTAGTAAGTCCTATTCGTTTAACAGCCTCTACTAATGCCCTATCTTTAAGCAGAAGGCCTGTTCTTGATACACCTTTATCCTTAGCCCTCATAGATATTGAAATATTTAGATTATCATCATCCAAAGTAGAAATGGCTATATCTTGTTCATCTATGGCTAGTTCCCTAAGAAGTTCTTCATCTTGCGGATCTCCATGTATTACGTCTAATCTTTTATTGATGCCTATTTCTGAACCAACAATTTCATTTGCAGTATCTAAATCTGGCTCAATTATAACCACACTTGATCCAGAAGATAAATACCTCTTGGCTATCTTGCTACCAAAATGGGTTGCACCAAAAATTGCTACAGTTGGGTTATCTGGTAATTCAGAATCAAGCTCTCCCAGTGCACGTGTTATCAGTCGAAATTTAGAGGTGGAATTCGTAACAAAAACTAATGTATCTCCTTCTTTGATAATTTCTGAACCATTTGAAAGTACTTCTTTTTCTCCCTTGCCCTTAATAGCATATATTGGAGGTATAAAGGCACTAATATCATCTTTAGCCTGAGAAGGCTCTGCTGTTGTAGAACCTATTAAGGGCGAGTTTTCCTTTACTTCAGAAATTGCTATCCATGTATTATCTCCTAAAGGAACAATATCATTCAAAGATGGAGCTAAAAGTCCAGTAACTAAATGATCTACAATTTCTTCAGAGGCACAAACTGCATTATCAGCACGAGACCATTTTTCCAAGGGAGCTGCTCCCTTCATTTCATCAACTAAATTAGTATTTCTTATCCTTGCTATGCATATGAGTCCGGATGCATTTCTATCTCCTACTTGCTCACTATACACCTTTTTAGCAAAAGAGCATGCTAATAGGTTTAATTCATCATTATTCGTTGTCAGGACAATTATTTCAGCATCACTTATACCAGCTCTCAATAAAGAATCCCGAGATAAAGCACTTCCTGTAACTAGTAGACAATCAAGAGATTGAGATGAGCTGATAGCATCAGGATTCGGATCTATTAAAGCGACGCTTCTTCTTTCTCCCCTTAAAGCTGAGGCTATTCCTCGGCCAACTTCTCCGGCGCCTGCGATAATAACACGCATCTATTTGGATTCGCTAAGCCAAATAGATATAATACCGTAGGATAAAAATAGGTATTTATCCTCAAAATTACTCTTCTGAGTGAATAATATCTCCTTTAATTCTACGATCCGCTGCTTTCTTATGTTTTTCTGATTGCCTTAAAGTCCTTCTAAAAGCCTGTTTGGCAGCAGGAGTCATTCCAGAAGGCATCCAGTTCTTTTGGGCTGGCGTCCACGATAAAGCCAATAATGGTACAATAGCTATCATTATCAAAGGAATAAAAAGACACAATAAGAGAGAGGTTGTTAGCATACTTCTAACAATACTAGCAATTATCAATGATCTAANCCTAGTATTATCTAGGATTTTAGTACCTTGCCAGGTATTTATTAAAGCATGGCCTAAGCATGCAGAAATAGATACTGATAAAGCAATTAACAGTGATATAAATGAGAAACCAGAGTACTCAGAAAAGGAATTTAGACCATCATCAAATAATCTTACTATTAATACACTTGAGTGCATTGAGCCCATACCNAGACCTAAAGCCCATCCATTTGGCGGTGAAGCTCGTAATGCCACAACTCTAGGCCTTCCAAGTATAAATAATACAAAGGCAGACTCAGAAAGAGAAATTAATATTATCAAGGAACTCATTGTAAAAATATTAAGTTTGAAATTTAATAATTCAAACAATACATAACTATCGACAATAACTGCAAATATCATTCCAACAACAATTCCATAAAGAAGATTCTTTGCTGCGCTAGATAAATCAAAAAAACCAGTCATTTTTGAAATTGTCCCTCTCCAACCCGCATATACACCAAGTAAACCAATTGCAAAGGCAATTTGTTGTTGATATAGGGGGACTGACTCGATAGCCATGACTGGCCATAGCATACTACATTTGAGTCACACGGCTCTAATAACGTTAAAACCACCCAATAAGTACCGAAGTGTGTGGCACTCGAGGGGCTGAAACGGAAAATCATGGGCTCGATAGGTCTGCTGAAGGGGAAGAGGAAGGTAGACGAGGAGTCTGTTAAGGAATTGAGTAAGGCNNTGAGGCGCGCCTTACTTGAGGCNGATTTTAATGTAAGACAGACAAAAGAATTGACNGAACGTATAGAAAGAAGGATGCTTGAAGAAGAGCCTTTGCCGGGTGTAAAGTTACAAACTCATGCAATGAATTTAATTTATACTGAGCTAGTAAGAATACTAGGCCCCCCTAGAAACATAAGGCCGCATAATGAGACCGTATTAATGGTTGGACTTTATGGACAAGGTAAGACTACTACTACTGCCAAAGTTGCTGATTGGTGGAGAAGAAAACATGGAGTAAAAGTAGCTGTTATTGAAGCCGATGTTCATAGACCAGGAGCTTTTCAACAATTAAAACAATTACTTGAAGGAACTAATGTAAGTGTTTATGGTGAGCCAGATGAGAAAGACGCAGTAAAAATAGTAAAGAATGGTTTAAAGAAACACAATGCAGCTGACGTGATTATAATCGACACAGCCGGAAGAGACAGTTTGGACAATGAATTAAAAAATGAATTAATAGAAATCTCAGAAATATCAAATGCTACGGAAAAATTTTTAGTTATCGATGCACAAGTAGGACAGGCTGCAGGACCGGTTGCACAGACCTTTCATGATTTAGTAGGTGTTACAGGGACTATAGTGACAAAATTAGATGGTACAGCACGAGGAGGGGGTGCATTAAGTGCAGTCTCAACAACCGGAGCGCCAATAGTATTCGTAGGAGAAGGAGAAAGAATAAATGATTTAGAAAAATTTGAATCTGATAGATTTATTTCTAGACTTTTGGGTATGGGAGATATAAAGGGACTTATAGATTTAGCACCTGGGGATTTAGATGAACAAGAAGCACTTAGATTAACACAAAGACTAATGTCTGGAAGATTTACATTAACTGATATGTATACTCAGATGGAAATGACTAGTAAGATAGGAACTATGGATAAACTTCTCTCTCACTTACCAGACAGTATGTTTGGTGGAGGTATGAGTAATATGAGTAAATCACAGAAACAACAAATGCAAAAAAACTTAGATCAATATAGAGTTATTATGGATTCTATGACCCAACAAGAAAAAGATGAGCCNNATTTANTNAAATCGAGTAGAATAAAAAGAATAGCAAGAGGTTCTGGAGTCGATGAAAAATCCGTGAAGGATTTGTTGGGGCACTGGAACAAAAGTAAGAAAATGATGCGTGGAATGAAAGGAAATAGGAAATTCAGAAAACAAATGCAGTCAATGATGGATATTGATGATNGCTTTGGAATGTGATANTTGTGCAAAGGAAATTTGCGATAATAGGCCACAAAGCNCCAAGTAATGGAGAGTTATTTCTCAACGATTTACCAGGANTATCTGGACGTATGGATGTCTTAGCAAGAGCAATTAATGCGACTCTCTTTTTATCTCATGGGATTAGGCATGATTCCCAAATAATAGTACATCTAACTGGAGGAAACAGTCCCCCTAGAAGGGTGATGTTTGATGGATCAGAACTTGGCGGAGTCAGGCCTGATGAAAGATCAATTTCAGGACATATTAAATCAATTATCAAGACGAAAATGCCTCCTGTAGGAATTTGGAAGAGCGTTAGTTCCGGAATATATCAATCCGGTGGGGGGATAGAAATAACATTGAAAGAATGGGAAGAAGAGAATGTCTCAATATATGTACTTGATAGAGAGGGTTCAATTTTTGAAAATAAAGAACATAAGAAAATAGGTTTTTTACTTTCAGATGATATTCCTTTCACGGTGGACGAATATAATGTTATTTCAAAATATGAAAAAATTTCATTAGGAGAAAAATGGTTACAAGGCCAATCCTGTATTACTATCATACATCATTTAATTGATTCGTCATGAAATATCTGCTTTTTATTTTCTTCAATGGTGATAATTATTGCCCCAATTAACATTATTGGACCCCCTAAAAGAGTCCAAAAACCTAGTGTTAATTCAGTTGTTATTATCCAACCGATTAATCCACCTATAAC